>DATFJP010000034.1:0-7014 GCA_035269105.1 Desulfuromonadales bacterium | reverse complement strand
ACTGCCCAGACCGATCAGGATGACGAACAGGTCGGTGCCGACCAGCAGCAGGCGGGTTACCTCCTGCAAAGAGTGCTTGAAGGCCATGGCCGAGCCGATCCAGCCGACGACCAGGCCGATGGCGCCGTAGGTGGTGATTCTGCCGAGGTTGTAGAGCAGATGGAACAGCGGGCCGCTGTTGCGGCCATCCGCCGACAGGGAGAGGGCGCAGACCAGGCCGCCGCACATGCCGATGCAGTGCGCGGACCCGGCGAAACCGGTCAGAAAAGCCATGGTCAGCAAAGGATCCATGGGCCCTCCTTGCCGGCGGCCGCCGCCAGGCGGGCGTCAGTCATCGTCGTCATCATCGAGCATGCGGTATTTCGGACCTTCCACGTCATCGAACTCCCCTTTTTTCACGGCATACAGAAAAAACAGCCAGACCCCGGTGCCGATGCAGAATGACAGGAAGATCAGGAGCAGAATCGATTTCAGCATTCCTGGTTCTCCCGGATGTTTCGCAACCGCAGCGAGTTGCTCACCACGCAGATGGAGCTGATCGCCATGGCCGCTGCGCCGTAGACCGGCAGCAGCTTGCCGCTGGCGGCCAGCGGGATGGCCACGAGGTTGTAGCTGAAGGCCCAGAACAAATTCTGCCGGATGACGCGCATGCTGCTTCGGGCCAGATCGAGGGCGAAGCAGAGCTTGCCGAGATCGGCGCCGACCAGAACCAGGTCGGCGCTTTCCACGGCAATATCGGTGCCCCCCGCCAGGGCGCAGCCGACGGTCGCCGTGCTGAGGGCCGGGGCATCGTTGATGCCGTCGCCGACCATCATGACTTTTTCCCCCCGGGCCAGCGCCTGGTCGATGACCAGCGCCTTCTGTCCTGGCGTCAGTTCCGCCTGCCACTCGTCGATCTGCAGCTGACCGGCAACCGTGGCCGCCGTCGCCGGCTGGTCGCCGGTCAGCAGCAGCGTCGCATAGGCCTGCCGCTGGAGCGTGGCGATCACGGCCGCTGCATTGTCCCGCAGGCGGTCGTCCAACCGGAGGACGCCATAATAAACCTTTTTGCGGGCAATATAAACCTCACTTTTGGTCACATTCTCATTTTTTTCCGGGGAAATGCCGTGCTCGCTCATAAACCGGTGGCTGCCGGCCAGCAGCATGCCTGCCGCGGAGGGCTGCTCCACGCCTCGTCCCGGCACGGTTCGGCCGCCGGGGAGGGCAGGATGTTCGATGCCCCTGCGTCGGGCTTCTGCCTTGATGCCGCGAGCCAGTGGGTGGCTGCTGCCCGCAGTCGCGGTTGCCGCCAGCGCGAGCAGCTCTTCCGAAGTTCCGATGTGGGGGGCGATTTCAACGACTTGCGGGGTGCCGCCGGTCAGGGTCCCGGTCTTGTCGAAAGCGATTTTGCCGATGCCGGCGCTGGCTTCCAGGATGTCGCCGCCGCGGAACAGGACGCCGGCTTCGGCAGCCCGACCGGTGGCAACCATGACCGCCGTCGGCGTGGCCAGGCCGAGAGCGCAGGGACAGGCCACCACCAGGACGGTGACGGCGTGCATCAGGGCGTCGGATTGTCCGGACCAGTAGATGAAGGTGCCGAGCGCGATCAGAATCACGCAGGGAATGAACAGGGTGGCAATGCGGTCCGCCAGACCCTGGACCGGCGCATGGCGGGACTGTGCCTGCTCGACCATGGCGGCGACCCGGGCGACGAAGGATTCCGCGGCGGGGGCCGTGACCCGTACATCGATGCTGCCGGTCAGGTTCAGGGTTCCGGACGTGATCTGGCTGCCGGGTTCACGCAGAACCGGCAGCGGCTCGCCGGAGACTGCGGCTTCGTCAACCTCGGTGGCGCCGGCGGCGACGCAGCCGTCGGTGGGGAAGCGTTCGCCCGGCTGGACGCGGACCAGGTCGCCGACTTTCAACTGACTGCTGTCCACGATTGCGGTGGTACCGTCGGCGGCAACCTGGGTGGCGCGCGCCGGGGCCAGCTGCAGCAGCCGGTCGACACCCGCTGCGGCTTTGCGTCTGGCGCCGCTCTCGAACAGGCGGCCGGCCAGGATCAGAGTAATGATCATGGCCGCCGTGTCGAAATAGATTTCCTGGCCGGTCGTCAGGGCATAGAGGCTGTAGAAATAGGCCGACAGGACCCCAAGGGCGATCAGCAGGTCCATGTTCGGCAGCCGGTTGCGCAGGCTGTACCAGGCTCCGCGCAGAAAGGGCCAGCCGGAGTAGAAAACCACCGGGGTGGCGACCGCCGCGGCAAAAAACTGCAGAAGGCTCCGGGCGGTGGCATCCATGCCCTGAAAATAACCGGCGTAGAGAGCCAGGGAAAAACCCATCAGCTGCAGGGAGAAGAAGACGGCCGTGCCGAACCGCAGCAGCAGGCTTGAGCGCTCCAGGTCCGCGGAACGCTGCAGCTCATCCAGGCTGAAAGGACGCGGCAGGTAGCCGACGGCCGTCAGGCGCGCGCAGATTTCGGCAGGGGTCGTCTGTTGCGGATCGAAGCGGACCAGGGCCCGGTGCGTGGCGAAATTGATCCGCGCCGACTGCACACCGGCGGTTTGGCCGAGAAGATGTTCGATCAGCCAGACGCAGCTGGCACAGCGGATGCCGTCCATAATCAGGTTCAGCTCGGCGCCATCGGCACCGTTCTGGACGAAGCGCTGCAGGTACTCGTCGTCGAAGCGGCTGGTGTGGGCGGCTTCGACCCTTTCGGTCCGACGTTCCCGCCGTTGGTAATAGCGGTCCAGGCCGGCGCCCTTGATAATCCGGTAAGCCATGCGGCAGCCTTGACAGCAGAAAGCATAGCGCCGGCCGTCGATCTCGTCGGCGACCAGTTCGCCGGGTGGAATGGTCAGACCGCAGTGTTCGCAGGTCGCCGCGGATCGGCTGCTGGCAACCGCCGGGTCGGATGCAGGATTTGACAGGTTCATGGCTGGCCCTTAAGGCAGCAACAGCAGCAGACGCTTGCTGAGCCGCGCACCCGCCCGTTCGAAAAGGATTTCGGCCGGCCGCTCACCCTGCAGGCCGCCTGGCAGCTGGCCGCGATAGACCCCCGGCGAGGTCTCCTGCAGAACCACAACCAGCTCGGCCCTGCCTTCGGTGCCCGGCAAAGTCAGGCGGCCGCCGGCGCCGCTGACCGGCTGGTGGTCCCGGTCCCGCAGGCGGACCAGCAGCGCGTCGTCCTGAAGCTCGGCGGAGGCCATCCAGCCCAGGGATTCGGCGGCCTTGCGCTCGAGTTGCGTCTGGCTGTAGCGCAGCCCATGGCTGTAGTAGTCGCGGTCGGTCACGCCGCTGGTGCGCCAGGCGGCAGAAATCAGTGCCCAGGCCGTCAGCAGCAGGAAACAGCCGCCGATTACCAGCAGCAGCCAGGGGGTATGTTTCGTTTTATTCATGATCCTCGTGCGGTCGGGTCAGAAAGAGGGTGCTGCGGGCCAGTTGGCGGCCATCTGCCGCCGTGGCCAGAATATCGACCGACCGCGGTTCTGTCAGGCTTTGCCGGTCGGCCTGGATAGCGAAATCGAGCCGGCGGCGTTCGCCCGGTGCGAACACCTGCAGGCCGGTCGGTCCGCTCAGCGCCAGGTCGTCAGTCGGCCCGGCCAGCGTCAGCCGCATGGCGAGAGCGTCCGCGGTGCGGTTGGTCAGATAGGCGGAATAAAAGTTGGCGACACGCTGGCTATTGCCCAGGCTGCGCGGCAGCAGTTCGCTGCTGCGGGCTATTTTCAGGGAAACCGGCTCGCGCTGTCCGGCGGCCAACAGCAGCCCGGCGGTGACCCCGATCAGAGCCAGGCCGACCAGGGCCATGCGCAGGTTGAGCAAAGCGCGCAGGCCCAGCCCCTCCAGGCCGAACGTGTAGCGGATGATGCCGGCCTGCTGGCGCCGGGCCATGACCTCCCGGCAGGCGTCGAGGCAGCGGCCGCAGTTGATGCACTCGATCTGGTAGCCGTTTCGGATGTCGATGCCGGTCGGGCAGGCGCGTGCGCAGGCGCCGCAGCGGATGCAGCGCGGCGCCTCGTCCGGATGGTAATGGAGGACCAGGGTGCCAGGGTCGACCAGCACGGTCTGGAAACGGCCGTAGGGGCAGAACTCCTTGCAGAACAGGCGGCGCAGAAAGACCAGGTCGAGCCAGATCGCGGCTGCCACCGACGCCCAGGTCACCAGCGCCGCCCAATGCAGCCCGCCGCTCAGCAGGCGCGGGAAAAATTCATAGGGAGAAACAAAGTACCAGACCAGGTTGGCGCCGACCAGCAGCGCCAGCAGCAGGTAGACGCCCTGCATGATCAGTTTTTGAGCGAGCCCGGCCGGCATGGTCCCGGCCCGCACACGGATGCCGATTTTGCGGGCGATCCATTCGACCAGGTCGACCAGGGTGGTCTGGGGGCAGGCCCAGCCGCACCAGGCCCGGCCGAAGGCCAGGGTGACCAGCAGAAACATCAGGGTCAGGACGATGCCCAGCAGCAGAAACAGCGACAGGTCGGTGATCGGGAACTGGCGGCCGAAGGCGTGCAGGGTCAGGCTGCCGAAATCGAGGCGCAGCAGGCTTTGGCCGTCGATGCGAAGGAACGGAATGCCGAGCACCGCCAGGCTGGTCAGCCACTGGAAGGCGGCGCGTTTCCTGCCCAGCAGCCGCGGTGAAGGTCCGGTTTGCGCTGCTCGGCCTGTGGTCACAGCTCCCGCACGTACTCGGCCAGGGCACTGATTTCCGACTCAGCCAGCTGATTGTCGAAACCGGGCATGCCGTTGGGGCGGCCGTCGCGGATGCTCTTGACCACCTCGTCCTGGCTCTTGCCGTAGATATAGTCGGGGTCGGTCAGGTCCGGCCCGATGCCGCTGCCGGCGCCGTCGGCGCCATGACACACGGCGCAGCGCTGGGCAAAGATCTCCGCGGCTGCGATGGCCGGACCGGACGTTGCGGGTTCCTCCGCGGACGTCTCTTCCGTGGCTGTCGCCTTGGCAGGTTCGGTCGTTTGCTCCTGCTCCGCTGTTTCTGTCTGGTCTTTGCTTGCCGGCCGTTGTTCCGCTCCGGCCGAGGCCGCATCCGCTTCGGCTTCCGCCCCGGAGGCTGCTTGTATCCAGTCACCCAGGTAAGCGGCGAGAGCCTCGATCTCGGCGTCGCTCAACTTTTTCTCGAAGCCCGGCATGCCGTTGGGCCGACCGCCGCTGATGCTGGCGACGATGTCGGTCTGGCTGCTGCCGTAGATATAATTCGGAGCGGTCAGGGCCGGACCGATGCCGCCTTCGCCCTCCGCTCCATGGCACATGGCGCAATGCGTGGCGTAAAGACCGGCCGCATCGATTTCCGCCGCTTCCTTGCCGCCGCCGGCCGCCCCGGCCTGTGCCGGTTCCTTGCCGGCCTCAGCCGTCTGTGCGGTCTGCTCCCCGGCGGTGGTCTGCTGCTGCTGGTAGGCCGACATTTCGGCGTTGAATTCCTTCTCGGAACTCCAGCCGGAGAACAGGTAGTAGGCAGAGAAAACCACCCCCCAGATGATCAAGCCGTAGAACAGGACGGTAAAATAGACGGGGGGCGTGGTTACCCGGTTCTCGATGATGCCGTCGAATTCGTGGACTGCATGTTTATGGTCATGTTCTTCAAGCATGATTTCCTCCCGAAGGCTCAGTCCTCGTCAAGCATGCGATGCTTGGGTTCTTCCAGTCGCTGTTTGTTCCGCCGTCGATAGGTCCGCCAGACGATCAGGGCGAAAACCACGAACAAACCGAAGGTGATGGCCAGGTAGACAATCGAAGCCCAGTCCATGGTCAGTGCTCACCGTAGCGGATGAAGTTGACGATCTGCCAGACCTTCTCGCTGCCGAGCGCGGCGAACGCCGGCATGCCGTTGTCCGGTATGCCGGAATAGATCAGCTCGAACAAGCCCGCATCGTCGTAGTTGTCCGGGGCAAGCTCGGGGCCGATGCCGCCTTCCAGGTTGCTGCCGTGGCAGGCCGCGCAGTTGCCGGCGTAGAGCGCTTTGCCGGCCTCGATCGCCGCGCCGGATTCCGGGAAGGGGTTGTTCAACTCGCCGACCACTTCGACGACTTTCGCTTCGCGCCAGGGGATGCCGGTTCCCAACTTCTGCAGGTAGGCGACCATGGCGTCCATCTCGGTCTTACCGTCCAGAGCCTCGATCTCGGCCTGCTGGTACGGAAATCCGAGCACCTGCATGGCCTTTTCGGCCGCAGCCGGATCGACCGGCCGGTCGTTGAGGAAGGCGTAGGACGGCATGTTCGACTTGGGAATCATGGCGGTCGGCGCCTCCATATGCTGGTAATGCCAGGCGTCCGGGTACTTGCCGCCCAGGCGCGCCAGATCGGGGCCGGTGCGGCGCGAGCCCCAGAGATGCGGGCGGTCGTAGACGAATTCGCCGGATTTGGAATAATCACCGTAGCGCAGCACCTCGGCGACCAGCGGACGGACCGTCTGCGTATGGCAGTTGTTGCAGCCCTCGCGGATATAGATGTCGCGGCCGGCCTGTTCCAGGACCGTGTAGGGCGTCACCGATTCAATCCGGTCTGCTTCGGTGTTGACCCAGGCGAAGGGCAGAATCATGGTGACGATGGTGCCGGCCAGGATGGTCAGGACGGCCAGCAGCAGGAAGACGAACGGTTTTTTTTCCCAATTGGGTGTACGCATGTCGTCGGCCCCCTTTCTAAGCCGCGGCGGCGGCCTGGTCGACAGGCCTGCCGCTCTTCGCCGTCTTGACCAGGTTGTAGATGAAGACCAGGATGCCCAGCAGGTAGATGACGCCGCCGACGGCGCGCATCCACCAGTAGGGATACATCTCCACCAGGGTTTCCATGAAGGTATAGGTCAGGCTGCCGTCCGGGTTGAGGCTGTGCCACATGCCTGCCTGCTGGACGCCGGCCACCCACAGGCTGATCGAGTAGATCAGCTGACCGATCAGCACCAGCCAGAAGTGCAGGTTGGCGAGCGGGATGCTGTAAAGATGCCGGCCGTAGATGCGCGGCGCCAGGTAGTAGATGGCGGCGAACAGCACCAGCGAGACCCAGCCCAGTGCGCCCATGTGCACATGCC
>DATFJP010000033.1:0-7533 GCA_035269105.1 Desulfuromonadales bacterium | reverse complement strand
AGGATAGTCGCGGAGTCATTGATGGCCACCGCTTCGCTGTAGATCAGCCAGTCGTCGGGGGCGTTCTCCTCAAGGAAGTAATAATCACTGTAAGGTCCGCCGGAATGTCCGCCGAGGGGAGTCATAATGCCCATGGTCGGATCCCAGAGAAACGCTTCCTTGGGCGAGCCGTTGTCGCTGTTGTTGGCCTGACCGACCACCAGGCCGTTTCCGTTGATGGCCGCCGCTTCGGTCCAGAACCAGCTGTCGACATCGCCGATCGGGTCACCGAGATCCTGCAGGGCGCCCAATGGCGATGGCTCGGTGACATCCGGTGTGCCGGGAACGGTAGGGCTGGAATCTCCGCCGCCATCATCTGGCGACGAAAACGGCGAGTCATCACCGCCGCTGCCGCCGCAGCCGGATAAGGCCAGAAGAGCCAGGAGTATTACGACATTCTTAAAAGACTTCCTCATAACGTTCACCCCGAAGCGTGGTCGCAGCCAGAATGATTTTGCAATTTGCAGATGCCGGGCAGGAGACCACCGTTAGTAATTGTAAAGAACTTCGATCCCGCCGGAGAAATCCGTTTTGAACTGGGCTTCGACATTAATATTGTAGCGATCCTTGATCCGCCAGCTGGCCCCGATGAAACCGCCAACGTTGCCATCTTCTTCGACGGAGTCCGAAGAGCCATTTTGCGCCTCCACGTCCATTTCCCTGATGAAGAAGACGGGGCCGGCATAGAGACGGGCTCCTTCGATCACAGTTTCCAGAGTCAGGCCGGCATTCAGGTCATAAAGACCGGTCACTTCGGTCCCGTTGTCTTCATAGTCGCCGAAGACGCTGCCGTCGACAAATGCACCCAGATCAAAGTTCCTGCGCTGTAAAATCAGGCCTTTCATGCCACCACCCAGAAACAGGGCCGCACTGTCGTCGAAGTCTTCGATCTCAAGGTTTGCGGTACCGCCCCGCAGATAGATTTCGAGGGCTTCGGAAAGGCCCAGTCCCAGACGCGCGTAGAGTTGGTGCTGCTTGAGAGTTGCTCCTCCCTGATCAAGATCGGCACTGGAGTAGTGGTACCCCAGGCCCAGGTTGAGACCATCTTCCGGGGGACTTGCCGGACCAAATGGTCCTGCTGCGGCGACCTGAGTACTCAACAGAAGACCGCCCAAAACAAGCATTGTAACCAGCCGCATCATAACAACCTCCTCAGTCAGAAAAGAAAAACAGGCAGGAAATAAAATTTTTCGAAGTTTATTACAAATCCGGAGTTATGACAAACCTTATTTGCGAACTTCTCCATGCAGAAAGCAGGCCGAAATCGGTAAATTTGTTCAAGAAAGGCCCTGGGTGGCCCTGTCAACCGTTATAGGCTATCCGAGACTCTGTTCTCCCGCCAAAACACGGTGTGAGTGACGCAAAAAGGTTCCCCGTCGGCGGTCAGGATGCCGTAGGATCAGCGGTGGTCAGAACCAGTCGGCCATGGGTGACCCCGCGGGTTCCGATCAGTTCGTCCGCCAGGCGTCTGACCTGGCCGGCATGGCCGCGAACCACGATCACCTCCAGGCAGTAGTGGGCGTCGAGGTGAACATGCAGGGTCGAGACAATTGCTTCATGATGAGCATGCTGGTGCTCCGTGAGTTTTTCGGCGAGATCGCGGGTGTGATGGTCATAGACCAGGGTCACGGTGCCGACGGTTTCCGCCGTTTCGTCGTGGCCGACCTGGTTCTCTACCAGCGAACTGCGGATCAGGTCGCGAATCGCCTCGGAGCGGTTGCTGTAACCTTTTTCGGCGATCAGACGGTCAAAGTGTTCCAGCAGCGGCTGGTCGATGGAAATCCCGAATCGCATTAATTGCGGCATGGCGGCCCCTGTCGGCAAGGCGGATTTTTCGCCTAATTAGCATGGGTCTGCCAAATGGTCAAGAATCTTGGTCGGTTAGCATCCAGAGCTGCCGTTCATCCACAGGCTATCCACCGGCTTTTCACAATATCTTGTGCTTATCCAGGAAAAACTTGACTATATCTTGTGTTTTTTTGTTTTGACTCGGGCGAGCACTGTGGTAACTTTTCGGCAGTGCTTGCCAGGGGGAGACTGTTATGCTGGAGTTTATCCGGAAACGGGACGGACGTCTCGCACCGTTTGAAGAAGTAAAAATCACTGCAGCCATACAACAGGCGGTTCGGGCCGTCGGCGGCAGCGACATGCAGCAGGCCGAGCAGATCGGCCGCCAGGTGGTCGGCATCCTCGAGGTCCTATACAAGGATGGCCGCATTCCCACCGTCGAGAATGTTCAGGACCTGGTCGAAAAGATCCTGATCGAAAACGGTCACGCCAAGGTCGCCAAGCAGTACATCATCTATCGCCAGCAGCACGCGGCCCTGCGCGAAACCAGGGCGTTCATCAAGGAATCGATCGAGGCGATGGATGCCTACCTGACCCAGGAGGACTGGCGGGTCAACGAAAATGCCAACATGGGCTACTCGCTGCAGGGGCTCAACAATCATATCGCGGCAAATATCACCAGCAGCTACTGGCTGAACAAAATCTACCCGCACTATGTTGCCGACGCCCACCGCGAAGGTGATTTCCATATCCACGATCTCGGCATGCTGTCGGTCTACTGCTGCGGCTGGGATCTCAAGGACCTGCTGATCAAGGGTTTCACCGGTGCTTACGGCAAGATCCAGAGCGGTCCGCCCAAACATTTCCGCACGGCGCTGGGCCAGGTGGTCAATTTTTTCTACACCCTGCAGGGAGAAGCGGCCGGTGCCCAGGCCTTTTCCAATTTCGATACCCTGCTGGCGCCCTTCATCCGCCAGGACGGTCTCTCCTACCAGGAAGTCCGCCAGTCGATGCAGGAATTCATTTTCAACATGAACGTGCCGACGCGGGTCGGCTTCCAGACGCCTTTCACCAATGTCACCCTGGACCTGACGCCGCCGCGCGGATTGGGGAAAGAAGCGGTCATTATCGGCGGGCAAGTGCTGGGTTACTGTTACGGTGATTGTCAGGCAGAGATGGACCTGTTCAACCGTGCGTTCAGCGAGGTGATGATGGCCGGCGATGCGTCGGGGCGGATTTTTTCCTTCCCGATTCCCACGGTCAATATTACCCGCGACCTGGACTGGGAGAGTCCGCGCTTCCAGCCGGTCTGGGAGATGACCGCCAAGTACGGCATCCCTTATTTCAGCAATTTCATCAATTCGGACATGGACCCTGAAGACGCCCGGTCCATGTGCTGCCGGCTGCGTCTGGACAACCGGGCCCTGCGTCACCGCGGCGGCGGTCTGTTCGGCTCCAATCCGCTGACTGGCTCGATCGGCGTGGTGACCCTGAATCTGCCCCGGGCCGCCTATCTGGCCGAAGGCTTCGATGATTTTTTCAGCCGGATCGCCGGCCTGATGAAGATGGCCTGTGAATCCCTGGAAATCAAGCGCAAGCAGTTGGAGCGCTTCACCGGCGATGGACTTTATCCCTACAGCCGTTTTTACCTCTCGGGCATCCGCGAGCGCAGCGGCCGTTTCTGGGACAATCACTTTTCCACGGTCGGCCTGATCGGCATGAACGAAGCCATACTCAATCTGACGGGACACGGCATCGACAACGCCGAAGGTCGGAGCCTGGCGGTGCGGGCCCTGCAGTTCATGCGCAGCCAGCTTGAAGTCTTCCAGGAAGAAACCGGGCATCTCTACAACCTGGAAGCAACGCCGGCCGAGGGAACCAGCTTCCGGCTGGCCAAGGCCGACCGGCAGCGCTACCCGGAGATCCTGGCGGCGGGGACCGATGTGCCCTACTACACCAACTCGACCCATCTGCCGGTCAATTCGACAGCGGATATCTTTGAGGCCCTGACCCATCAGGATGCTCTGCAAACCCAGTATACGGGCGGCACGGTCTTCCACGGTTTTCTGGGAGAACGCCTCGACGACTGGCGCAGTGCCCGGCTGATGGTCAAGCGAATCGCGGAAAATTTCCATCTGCCCTATTTTACGATCAGCCCGACCTTTACCATCTGCCCTGACCATGGCTACATTCCGGGAGAACATTTCTCCTGCCCGTACCCCCATGAAGACCATGCCGCTTAGCGACAAACAGCCGTCCGGCAAAGAAAGGGCGGGCACCTTCAAACAATCAGCGAGGGAGAGCTTCATGTCCACCAAGTGCAACGCCAAAACCGAGGTATATTCAAGGGTCTGCGGCTTTTTCCGGCCCGTTCAGCAATGGAACAAAGGGAAAAAGTCCGAATTCCAGGAGCGCCAGGAATACGTCGTCGATTCCCCCGCCAAGTAACCAGTCTCGTGGGCATCAAGGGTTTTCAGGGGACCAGTCTGCTCGATTTCCCGGGGCGGATTGCTTCCCTGGTTTTTTTGGGGCGTTGCAACCTGACCTGCCCCTTCTGTCATAATCCGCCACTGGTGACCGATCCGGATCGCCTGCCCGACCTGGAACCGAAGATCCTGTTGGCCGAATTGGAGAGCCGCGCCGGGTTTATCGATGGGGTGGTGTTTTCCGGCGGTGAGCCGACGCTGGAATCGACTCTGCCTGAATTGGCGGCGGGGGTTAAGGCGCTGGGCCTGGCCGTCAAGCTGGACACCAACGGGCTGGCACCGGCGATGCTGGAGCGGCTGCTCGACCAGAACCTGCTCGATTACCTGGCGATCGACCTGAAGACCTCGCTGGCCCGCTATCCGGAACTGCATGATCATCCGGTGCCGACCGATGCGCTCCTGTGCTCCGTGCGGCTCGCGCGGGCGGCTCCGGCGGAGTTGGAATTCCGGACCACCTGTGTTCCCGGTTGGGTGGATGAGGAGGTCGTCCGCGAGTGGGGAGAGGTCATCGGCGGCGCGCCGCTCTGGACGATTCAGCAGTTTCACCCGGAGTATGCCCTCGCTGAGGAAATGCGCAGTCAAGAAGCCTTGCCGGTCGGCGAGGTCCGGCAACTTGCGGCCGCTGCCGGGGAATATGTCCAGAAGGTTATGATCCGGGGGCTGTAAAAAGTCTGCAGCGCCAAACGGAGTGCGAGAGGTAATTTCAAAGGCGGACATCTTTAGGCGATGCCCGCCTGGTTTGCTTCAGGGGTCTCTTATGCGCAAGGCCTTTTTGTCGGTCCTGCCGCGGATTTTCGCCTGATCCTTCAGCGACAGCTCGTTCATCGCCGCTTTCCACCATCGAGCCTTTCATGCATGGCCGTCAGGATGAAATGGAGAATTACGATGTTTCTGGACTTAGAAGATAATAAAAACGATGTTCCAAGGCAATGATGGCCATACGGGTAGGTTCCGTGAAAGACTGAAGCATATGCCCCACAACCCAGGACCGGAGTTCATTGGCAATGAGCCAGCACCCTTTTGAAGAGTTGACGCCCGCTTTCGTCATGGACGCCGTCGAGAGCCTCGGCTACCTGTGCGATTACCGGGTGTTTGCCTTGAACAGCTACGAAAACCGGGTTTACCAGGTTGGCCTCGAAGAGAGCGAACCGCTGGTCGCGAAATTTTACCGGCCCGAACGGTGGAGCGACCCGGCGATTGAAGAAGAACATCAATTCTGCTTCGAACTGGAGGATCACGACCTGCCGGTGGTCGCCCCGCTGCGCGGTGCCGACGGCAACAGCCTGTTCGAATACCGGGGCTTCCGCTTTGCCCTCTATCCCCGGCAGGGCGGACATGCCCCGGAATTCGACAATCTCGACAACCTGCTGATCATGGGCCGCCTGCTCGGCCGGTTGCACCGGATCGGCTCGCTGCGGCCGTTTGCTCACCGGCCCGTCCTGGATTGCCAGAGCTTCGGCTGGGACAGCGTCGCGCTGATCGGTGCGCAGTTCATTCCGCCCGAGCACCAGGCCAATTACGATGCTTTAAGCCGCGATCTGCTGGAAGGTGCGGAGGCGATCATGAAAGAGGTCGGACCCGCCTTGATCCGGACCCACGGCGACTGCCATGCCGGCAATATACTCTGGCGGCACGACATCCCGCACCTGGTCGACCTGGACGACGCCCGCCTGGCGCCGGCCGTGCAGGACCTCTGGATGATGCTCTCCGGTGACCGGGCGCGCAAAACCCTCCAGCTGGCGGAGATCCTGGAAGGTTATCTGGAGTTCTTTCCGTTCCGGGCGCTCGAACTGCGACTGATCGAAGTTCTGCGCTCCCTGCGGATTCTGAATTACAGCGCCTGGCTGGCCCGCCGCTGGGATGACCCGGCCTTCCCGCATTATTTCCCCTGGTTCAATACCCCACGTTACTGGGATGAGCATATTCTGCAGTTGCGCGAGCAGATCGCCGCTCTCAACGAACCGGTGCTGCCAATCCAGTAAACGAAGGCCAAAAGAAGGTACAAAAAAAAACGGCCCCGGGAGCCAATCTCCCGGGGCCGTTTCAGCAGGGCCTGTGAGAACCACAGGTTGATTTCAACCTTAGCCATCCTGAAAGGTGGAATCAAGGACTTTTTAATCCCGGGGCGGCATTAATTCGAACAGGGTGCACCGGCGAGATGTTGCGGGGCAAAAGCTTCCCCTGGTGGGCGACTTTTGCTCCTTTGCGAGGTAGGTAAAGTCTCATTGCCAACCTGGATTTTAATGGTATGCTTAGAAGCAAGTGATATTAGCTATTTATAAGTTTTAGCTCGAAAAAATTGGAAGGGTTCAGCAGGTCACTTGAAAATTTTGCCGGAAAAATATCTGGATAAAGAGAAGTCGGCCATGAACATCAAGCTTTTCCTTTGCAGTCTCCTGCTGACCGCCGGCATGACCAATCTGCTTGCAGCATGTGAAAAGCAAGGACCGATGAAAGAGGCGGGTAAAAAGTTGACGAGGCGGTGAACAAGTCGATGGTGAAGGTGCCGCCTAGGAGGCCGGCGAAAGCCTCGATGAAGCTGCTGAGGAGATCGGGAAATGGGCAAGTCAGCAGAGTGAGAAAGCCGAAGACACGATGAATAATTAATTTTGCAAGGAGCCTTACCCATGTATGTACAGATCGAACCATTACTCTCTCTTCTTGCCGGCATCCTGATTCTGCTCGTCCCGAAATTCCTGAATTACATCGTGGCCATCTATCTGATCCTGATTGGACTCAGCGGCCTTTTTAATTTTTAACCAGGGTCGAGAAAGGAGTCGAAATCATGCTGAGGTGGGCTCTCATCTTTTTTCTTGTTGCTTTCGTCGCGGCCCTGTTCGGCTTTACCAACATTGCCGCGGCAGCCGCCGGTATCGCCAAGGTTCTGTTCTTCATTTTCCTGGTTCTGTTCCTGGTGGCGCTGGTTGCAGGCGTTCTCCAGCGGCCGCGGGTTTAGACAGGAGCCTGTCGGACGACTCTCGCCCGGAATATGTTCGGAGGCGGCAGGTCAAAAAAGAATGGCATTGAGATAAACCCGCGATACAGGGAGAAAGGAAGAAAACCATGCTGAGATTAATGATGCTTGGGATCGCAAGCCTGCCCCTGATTTTTACGATCGGCTGCAGCCGCGAAGTGGTCGGCGGGGCGGCATTGGGTGCCGGCGCGGCCGGGGCGGCCTATGAGTATTCCAACAAGGAAAGATTGGAGGATTTGCGGCAGG
>DATFJP010000032.1:0-11452 GCA_035269105.1 Desulfuromonadales bacterium | reverse complement strand
GAAGCCGGCCTGCTGCGCGATCAGATTCGATCCATCGAACAGACGATCGAGCAACAGAAAGCCACTCGTTATCAGGCGGGCGACCAGGATGTCCTGGGCCTTTATCGCGAGGGCGGGGAGGTCGAAGTCGTCATTCTCTTTTTCAGGGGAGGTCGTCTCATTGACCGACGCAGCTACAATCTCGATTGGCGCGGCGACGAAGCGGAACTGGTCGAGGAATTCCTGCGCAGCTTTTACGGGCGGGAGGTCCCTCTCCCGGAAGAGGTGCTGCTGCCGGTGACCTTCGACGGTATGGAGGCTTTTGCCGCCTGGCTGAGTGAACGGCGCGGCAAAAAGGTCCATCTGCTGCAGCCTCAACGCGGCAAAGGACGCGAACTGGTCGCCCTGGCGACCCGCAATGCCGAAGAATCCTGGAGGGAACGGGGCAGCCGGCATGAAGCGCGCCAGGCGGTTCTGGCCGAAATCCGGGAGAAGCTGCATTTGCACAGAATCCCTGAACGCATGGAGTGTTTCGATATATCGACGATTCAGGGCGAGGCCATGGTCGGCAGCATGGCGGTCATACTGGAAGGCGAATCGGCGCTGGCGGAGTACCGTCACTATCGCGTCAGATCGGTTGCCGGAGCAGATGATTATGCTGCCTTGCGAGAGGTCCTTCGGCGCAGGCTCGAGCGCGGCTGCAGAGAGGACAATCTGCCGGACTTTATCCTGATCGACGGCGGGAAGGGCCAGTTGGGCGTTTTGCTCGCCCTGCTTGAAGAGATGTCTCTGGGTGATCGCATCGACCTGGCGGGCATTGCCAAAAGCCGGGTCAAAGCCAATGCCCGCGGCCGTATCATTGAGCGGACCGAGGAGCGTTTTTTCCTGCCCGGCCGCAAAAATCCCGTCATCCTCAGACGCGGATCGGCCGCTCTGTTTCTCCTGGAACGGCTGCGCGACGAGGCTCATCGTTTTGCGATCACCCACCATCGCAAACTGCGCGGCCGCCGGACCCTGGAGTCCGAACTGGCGGGCATCCCGGGGATCGGTCCGGCGCGGCAGCGGGCCCTGCTCAAACATTTCGGCAGCCTCAAGCGGATCCGTGCGGCCGAGCAATCAGAACTGGAGGCCATGCCCGGTCTGCCGGCAGCGGTGGCAAAGGCTGTTTACCGACATTTTCATCCCGAGGGATGAGGCCAAACCACTCATATCCGTGGGTGAGGGTTTTCTGCAGCGAAAGGTAGGGGCCTTTTACCGGTGTGGCGGCAGGTGGCTGGGGAATGTTCCTCCGGGAGTTTTGCGAACCATGGCACGTGATTATCAGTCCTGCATCTTTTTCTGCCGCAAACCCGGGGGCGCGTCCCCGGTTCGAAGCCTGATACTTTACAGGTCGGCAAGCCGAGACGCGGAGGATGGCCCTTCCGAAATTTCTGAAAGAAACATAAAAAAGCCCCCGGCAGTTGCCGAGGGCTTATCAAGTCATACGTCCGCTATTTTAAATGGCGGGAATGTTTACTCCTTGGCAACTTCGGCATCTTCCACCAGAACATCGTACTGATAGCCATAGCCGAAGTCGACATCGGTGTTCAGCACGCCGGTGACCAGCACCGTATCGCCGACGGCTGCTTCGGCGTCGGTGGTCACGGTCAGGTCGTTGGTGCCGTTTTCGCCGGTGCCATCCTGGATATGCAGCCAGTTCTTTTTCATGATCTGCGGACTGAACTTGACGACCTTGCCGCGAAGCTTGATTTCCTTGCCGGACAGGTCGGCCTTGTTGTTGTAGATTTCGGCCACCGTCACGCCGCCTTCCGCAGGCTCAATACCTGAAAGGTCGACATCGGTTTCAGTGACTTTGGTGCTCCCCCCCGGTGTGCCGGGGTGTCCCTCGGGCATTTGCGGCTGGCTGGTTCCGGCCATGGCTCCACCGACCGCTACCGAGGGGACGAAGTAGATCATATCAAAGGTCCGGTCCAGTTCCTTGCTGTGAAAATTGGGCATGGGAGTCCCTGATGGAACCAGCACGGAATCGCCGACCTTGATGGGGGTCTGACTGGTGGCTGCCCAGAAGGTTTCCTCGCCGGTGTCAACCATGAGGTAGGTATAGCTCAGGGCGTCCATGGTCTCAACGACCGTACCGCTACGATTCGCTGCTTGTTGAGCTCCGGCGGTCTGTGTCTGATCGGATTGCATCGTTTCGGTTTGCGGTGCCGAAGCAGTGGAGGTTTTCTCCTGCACTGGCGTTTCCTGGCTGCAGGCCGTGATAAACGTCAAAGCCGAAAGGCCGATGAGAAGACTGATCAATCGATTTTTCATTTACGGGATCCTCCAGTTTTCTTAGGGAATGGGTTTCTGCTTAAGGGTATGGTTTGGGTGCCAATAATTGCGATTCGATCGATATTTATAGCACATGCCCTTGGCGAACGGCAAGAACTTCCGGTGTTGTCAGGCAACACGGTCGGTCTGCTCACAGAGATGTCGAAGGCGCTGGGCAAGCGTGCTGGTCAAATCTCCCGTTGCCAACCGCCAGGTCCAGTTGCCGTCCACCGTCCCCGGTGTATTGAAACGGGCCTCGGCTCCCAGCGACAGAATATCCTGGCAGGGCAGAATACAGAGATCGGCGAGACTCATTTCGGCCATCTCGATCAGGTCCCAGGGGATATCCGGCCTGGTCTTGCCGAGAGCTGCCATGACCGGCCGACGCTCTGCCCTGGTCAGGCTCTGCCACCAGCCAAGCGTCGTGTTGTTGTCGTGGGTGCCGGTGTAGACGACGAAGTCCGGCTCGTAGTTTTTCGGAAGGTAGGGGTTATCCGGGCCGGAATCGAAGGCAAACTGCAGAATTTTCATGCCCGGAAAACCAAAGTCCCGGCGCAGTTTTTCCACCTCCGGAGTGATATCTCCCAAGTCTTCGGCGATGACCGGCAAATCGGGGAATTCCTGCTGCAAGCGGGTAAAAAAACGCGCTCCAGGCACCGTTTCCCAATGCCCCTTGACCGCGGTTTCCGCTCCTGCAGGAATGGACCAGCAGGCTTCGAAGCCACGGAAATGGTCGATTCTGACCAGGTCGGTGCAGAGCAGGTTGTGGCGGAAGCGGTCCAGCCACCATGCGAAGTCCTGCTCTTCCAGTGTTGGCCAGTCGTAAAGCGGGTTGCCCCAGCGCTGCCCGGTTTCGCTGAAATAGTCTGGCGGCACGCCGGCGACAGCCAGGGGCCGGCCGGCTTCGTCAAGCTGGAACAGCTCCTGGCGAGACCAGACGTCGGCGGAATCATAGGCCACGAAAATCGGGATGTCGCCGAGAATCCGGATACCGCTGGAATTGGCATACTCTTTCAGTTCCAGCCACTGCTGAAAAAATATGAACTGCTGGTAGCGCTGCAGATCCATCTCTGCTGCGAGCTGGTCGCGCCATTTGGCCAGGGCTTCAGGCTGCCGGCAGCGCAGTTCCTCGGGCCAACTGGACCAGGATGCCTGGTTGAAATGATCGCGGATGGCCATGAACAAGGCATAGTCTTCCAGCCACGCAGCATGCTCCTGGCAGAAGGTGCGGAATTCATGCTGGCGGGGGGAGCTTGCATTCTGCAGAAAGCGACGGCCGGCCTGCACCAGAATGAGACTTCTGCGGGCCAGGGCCTGATCATCGACTCTGCCTTCGGCAAACCGGCAGCCGTGAAGGTCGCCGGCGCTCAGGTCGCCGACCCGGACCAACTGCTCGACATCGATCAGGAGGGGATTGCCGGCGAAGGCGGACAGTGCATTATAAGGGGAATGGCCGTAGCCGGTCGGGCCGAGGGGCAGAATCTGCCAGACCTGCTGACCCGCTTCGGCCAGGAAATGCACGAAACGGACGGCATCGATCCCCAGGGAGCCAATGCCGTAAGGCCCGGGCAGGGCGGTCGGATGAAGCAATATACCGCTGGAACGTTGCATGCGGACCTCTTGCCGGAAAGTTCGAACAGGGATTATGCCATAGCATACCCCCTGGTCAAGTCAAAATCCGGGCAGGATTGACCTCTCCGCCGGGATTGCGCTATAGTGCACCGGCAACGGGCCGGGATCGCCCGTTTTTTCTGTATAAGGATGTTCGGTTCCGGCATAGGCAAGGTGCCGACAGAGATAAAGAGGTCGATTTGGACAACCAGTTTCGCAAGGAAATCAGCCGGAGACGAACCTTCGGTATTATCAGTCATCCCGACGCCGGCAAGACGACCCTGACCGAAAAACTGCTGCTGTTCGGCGGCGCCATCCAACTGGCCGGCGCGATCAAAGCTCGCAAGGCCGGCCGCCATGCGACCAGCGACTGGATGAAAGTCGAGCAGGAACGGGGTATCTCCGTCACCACCTCGGTGATGCAGTTCGATCATCGTGGTTTCGCGATCAATCTGCTCGACACTCCCGGGCATCAGGATTTTTCCGAGGATACCTACCGGGTCCTGACCGCGGTGGATAGTGCGCTGATGGTCGTCGACAGCGCCAAGGGTGTGGAGGCGCAGACCGAAAAACTGATGGCCGTCTGCCGGATGCGCAATTCGCCGGTGATCACCTTCATCAACAAGCTCGACCGCGAAGGGCAATCGCCCCTTGATTTGCTCGCCGACATCGAGGACAAGCTGCAGATCGAGTGTGTGCCCATGTCCTGGCCGATCGGTATGGGCAAACGTTTCCGCGGGGTCTACAACCTGCACCGCAAGGAACTGCGACTGTTTCGTCCCGGCGACGCCCAAAAGACCGAACAGGTGCTGGTGATCAGGGACCTGGCCGACCAGCAGTTGGACGACCTGCTGGGCAGCCAGGCGCAGGAACTGCGCGATGACATCGAACTGCTGGAGGGAGCCGCCAATCCGTTTGATCTGGATGAATATCTGAAAGGCAACCAGACGCCGGTGTTTTTCGGCAGCGCCATCAACAATTTCGGCGTCGAAGAATTGCTGGACGCCCTGGTCGAACTGGCGCCCGCACCCAAGCCCCGGGAAACGGAAACCCGGCTGGTCGAACCGGCCGAAGCGGCCTTTTCCGGATTCGTATTCAAGGTCCAGGCCAATATGGACCCGGCCCATCGCGATCGCATCGCCTTTCTGCGGATCTGTTCGGGGCGGTTTCAGCGCGGCATGAAGGTCAGACACCACCGGCTCGGCAAGGATGTCACCTTGTCGCAGGCGATCATTTTCATGGCGCAGGACCGGGCCAATGTCGAGGAAGCCTTTCCGGGTGATATCATCGGCCTTTACAACCACGGCACCATCAAGGTCGGCGACACCTTCAGCGATAAGGAGCCGCTCAAATTCATCGGCATACCCAGTTTCGCTGCCGAGCATTTTCGCCGGGTGCGCCTGAAAACGCCGCTCAAGGCCAAGCAACTGGAGAAGGGTCTGCGGCAGCTTTCGGAGGAAGGGGCAATCCAGGTGTTCCGGCCGCTGACCAGCAATGATTACATCGTCGGCGCAGTCGGGGTGCTGCAGTTCGACGTGACCATGGAGCGGCTGCGCAACGAATACAGCGTGGACGCCGTCTACGAGCCGGTCGACTACGCCACCGCGCGCTGGGTGAGCAGTGCGGACCCGAAAAAGCTCGAGGAATTCGAACGGAGAAATCAGTCCCATCTGGCTCTCGACGCGGAGGGCAACTTGAGTTACCTGGCGTCCAGCGAATGGCGGCTCGGCCATGTCACGGAACAGTGGCCGGCTATCGATTTCGCCAAAACCAGGGAGCATCAATAAATCGATTTGGTTTCTCGCGGCAACCCAGGAAGGTCGGGGGGCGCAGAGATTCTGAGACAGTGGGATCGAACCCTTGACACCCCTGCTTTTTTTACAGGTTGGACCAGAGGCAACTATGACTACAATCGACTGGCGAGAAGACCGACAGCGGGTCGCTGCGCTGCTGAATGCTGACGGGCCCCGGCCGGATGTTCGCGTCCAGGGCTGGATCCGGACAGTCCGCCGCAGTAAAGACGTGGTGTTCCTGGCGATCAATGACGGTTCCTGCCTGACCTCCCTGCAGGTTGTGGTCGATCCGGCCATGGCTGATGCCGGAACCCTGGACCAGCTTGGCACAGGAGCCTGCGTCAGCATTCGCGGGGAACTGGTGGCGTCGCCTGGCGGCGGCCAGGATTGGGAAGTTGTGGCTGAAACGGTCACGCTGGTCGGGTCGAGCGGAGCAGACTATCCCTTGCAGAAGAAGCGCCATGGCTTCGAGTTTTTGCGCTCAATCGCCCATGTGCGCCCGAGAACCAACGCTTTCGGTGCCGTGTTCCGCGTCCGCAGCCGGCTGGCGCATGCGATCCACAACTTCTTCCAGGACCGCGGCTTTCTGCACGTCCATACGCCGATCATAACTGCCAACGACTGCGAGGGCGCCGGCGAGATGTTCCGCGTGACCACGCTCGATCCGGCGAACCCGCCGCAGGCGGACGGTGAAGTTGTCTGGAACGAGGACTTCTTCGGCGCCAGGACCGGCCTGACCGTCAGCGGACAGCTGCAGGGCGAGCTCTTCGCCACGGCTTTCACCGATATCTATACTTTCGGCCCGACCTTCCGGGCCGAGAATTCGAACACCAGCCGCCACGCCTCGGAATTCTGGATGGTCGAACCGGAAATCGCTTTCGCCGACCTGGCGGCCAACTGCCAACTGGCGGAGGATTTTTTCCGCTTTCTGGTGAAATATGCGCTCGAACATTGCGCCGGCGACCTGGCATTGTTCAACCAGCACGTCGCTCCCGGCCTGATCGACAAACTGGAGGCCGTGGCCGGCGCTTCTTTCGAGACCATGGCTTATGCGGAAGCAATCACCCGGCTCCGGAACAGCGGTGAAAATTTTTCGTTTCCGGTGGAATGGGGCTGCGATCTGCAGTCCGAACACGAGCGCTACCTGACGGAAAGTGTCGTCGGCGGGCCGTTATTCGTCACCGACTACCCGGCCGGGATCAAGGCCTTCTATATGCGCCGCAACGACGACGGGCGAACGGTGGCCGCCATGGACCTGCTGGTGCCGAAGGTGGGCGAAATTATCGGCGGCAGCCAGCGGGAAGAGCGGCTGGATGTGCTGATGGCGAGTATGCAGCAGGTGGGCATCGACCCGGCGAGCCTTGACTGGTACCTGGATATCCGCCGCTGGGGCAGTTGCCCTCACGCCGGTTTCGGCCTCGGTTTCGAGCGTTTTCTGATGTACGTGACCGGGATGGAGAATATCCGCGATGTGATCCCTTTTCCCAGGACCCCGGGGCATGCGCGGTATTGAAAATGGCCTTTTTTACGGCCCGATGATGTTGCCACCTTCGGTGATATAGACCCCATCCATCCAGTTGCCGCCGTCGACGACAGTTCCATCGTCATATTGGATATTGTCTGAGGTCGCGACCACAAACTTGATGTTCGGGTCCTTAACCCAAGGCAGGATGACATAAAATTCCTGGTTGGTACCCATGTCGTCGGGAGAGTCGAATTCTTCCGCCTGCCTGCCGGCCAGCTTGTCGCGAAATTGCTCGATGCCGATGTCGAAAGGGACACCAGCCATGAGGCTTGTGTTGGTGAGTGGTTGGAACGTCTGCAGATCAAATTTGTGCGGACTCGCGGTGATCGCCAACGGATATTCCTGGTACTCCAGATAGTAAATAACGAAGGCCCGATACAGGGAGCGGGCATCCGACAGCATCGAGCCTCGTTCGGATTTCTCCTTGTAACTGGCATACTGCGGAATGGCGATTGCCGCCAGGACGCCAATGATCACCGTAACGACGATGAGTTCAAGCAGGGTAAAGCCCTTCTGGTTGTTTCGTTTCATTTGAAAGCTCCCGATGACTGACCTTTGCCTGGTTTTGTCAGCCTTCTCAAAGGAGAGGGTTGGACAGACAATTCGTGTCTCCCCTTTAATAGCAAAAATCACGCCAGGCCAAATCTGACTGGATCATTTTTTTCTGCCTGGTGCCGTTCGCGGCCAGAAAATCTTCAGAATAGTAAACAGGGCGATCAGCGTAAAGAAAAGCCCCCTCCAGAGCTGAGGCACTTTGCCCTCGCTGATGAAGATCACATCCTCGGTGATGTTCAGCCCGGTCTGCTGTGCCAGCTCCAGCAGGTTCTTCCGGTTGCCCTTGGCGATCAGCCCCGAGACCAGCATGCCCGTGACATCGCGCTGAGCGACGAATTCCGCCGCATGCTGTTCGCGAAATGCCTGCTGTTCCTGCTCGGTTTCCGGCAGGAAATGGTAGCCTTCCACCAGCTCCAGGGCTCCGGGTTGGCGGGTCTCGACGAGGACCCGGATTTCCTCCTGGTCCGGTTCCGACAGCAGCGGAACCAGCAGGGCCTCAATATCAATGGTCCCGGACGTCGAAATGGCGCGGTCCAGGTCCAGGTAGCCGTCGGTGACCTTGAGCCATTCCGTCGGCGGACCCTGTGTGGCAAGGACGGCGATATCGACAGGGGTCGGTGTCCGGTTGCGCCACCAGAGCTCCAGGTCGCTGATGCCCAAAAACAGCAGGACGGCGCTGATGGCCAGAAATGTTACGCGAAATCGGTCCATGGATAAAGCTCCCTCGCTGTTGCCACGATAAAAAAAGAGTGGGGCCGCCGACGGCAGCCCCACTTTATTAACAGAACATCGAATTCCAGGCAAGCCGGATCAGGCGTTGGCGGCATCCTCGACCAGTTCGCCTTTCTTCTGCGTCAGCAGGGAAACCACCACCAGAGCGAGGAAGCTGGCCGGAATCGAGATGGCCGCCGGGCTGTTGAACGAGACCGGTGCGTCCTGGGGCAGCAGGCCGTAGCGCACCCACATGTCCGGCGAAACCAGGATCAGGCCGAGCGCGGTGGTCAGGCCGACCAGGATCGAGGCTGACACGCCCTGGGCGGTGGTCTTGTTCCAGAACAGGATCATCAGGATCGCCGGCAGGTTGGCGCTGGCGGCCACGGCGAAGGCCCAGCCGACCAGGAAGGAGACGTTCATCCCTTCGAAGATGATCCCCAGATAGATAGCAATGGCGCCGATCACCATGGCCGAGATCTTGCCGGCCCAGACCTTGGCTTTCTCGGTCATGTTCATGCCCAGGAAGTTGTCCATCAGGTCGTGGGCGATGGCGCCGGCCGAAGCGACGATCAGGCCGGAAACCGTGCCGAGTACGGTGGCAAAAGCCAGCGACGAGATGACCGCGAACAAGACCACCCCGAAGGAGAGGGCCAGCAGCGGCGCCGACATGTTGTTGTCGGTCAGGTTGATGACGCCGTTGGTCATGGCACCGAGGCCGAGATAGAGGGTCAGGATGTAGAAGAAGCCGATAGCGGCGATGCCGACAATGGTCGACTTGCGGGCCGCGGCCTGACTCGGCACCGTATAGTAGCGGATCAGAATGTGGGGCAGGGCTGCGGTGCCGCAGAACAGGGCCAGCATCAGCGAGATGAAGTTGAACTTCTGCATGGCCGAGGCGTTGTCCACCTTGAATTTCAGGCCGGGCCGCAGGATGCGGCTGCCGGGGGTCGGCTTCTGATAGTAGACCGTGATCTGGTCGGCGCCGTCCATGAGGTACTTCTTGCCCCAGAGCACCACGGTGCTGTTCTGGAAGCGGTTCAGGTAGGCCAGCGGGCCGATGGCGCCGGTCGAGGCGATTTCTTCGCCGTCCACGATGATTTCCTTGATCTGGCCGACGGGATAGAACTTGCCGGCCTCTTTGGGCGCGCCGTTGTAGAGTTCGGTGCCGTCCGGCTTCTCGGTCACGTAGAGGGTTTCCTCCAGAGTGTAGCCGCTCCCGGTTTGGTTGAGCTGCCAGACGGAGGGTTCCCCGTTCTTCATCAGCTTGACGACACCGGCCTGGCCGAATTCGGAATTGATTCCCTCAACGACCTCGTAGTCTGCCACCTGCAGAGAGCCATCGGCGGCGACTCCGGCCTGTAGGGTCTGGAACTTGTGGTAATCCTTGGTGCCGCCCTGATTCGGACTGCTGTCTAAGCCGCGGGTCAGCACCGCGATGACCACGACGGTGGAAACGATCAGCAGCAGTGCGCCCTTGAAAAACTGGACATAGGTGGTCGAAGCCATGCCGGCGCTGGCGACGATGATGGTCACCACCAGGCCGACAATGCAGACGCCGACCCAGTGCGGCATGCCGAGCAGCGGCTTGACCAGGACGCCGGCACCGACCATCTGCGGAATCAGGTAGAAGACCGAAACGGCCAGCGTCGAAATAGCCGCCATCAACTGAATGCTCTTGGAGTTGAACTTGGAATCCAGGGCGTCTGTAAAGGTAAACTTGCCAAGACGCTTCATCGGTTCGGCCACCAGGAACAGGGCGACCATCCACCCGGCGAGGTAGCCGATGGCGTACATCCAGCCGTCGAAACCGGCGGTGGCGATCATGCCGCAGATGCCGAGGAAGGAAGCTGCCGAGAGGTAGTCGCCGGCGAAAGCGATGCCGTTGACGGCCCAATGGATATTGCCGCCGGCGGCGTAGTAGCCTTCGGCCGATGTGGTGCGGCGGGCAAGATAGAAGGAGAGGCCGAGCACGAAGATAACGAAAGCAACAAAGAGGCCGATGGCCAGTGGCGATTGGGTATAAATCATGAGTCGCGTGCCTCCCTTACTGGTTCATCCGCTTTTCGGCGGCGGTGCAGAACTTGTTGTAGATCATAGCCAGAACCAGGGCGAAGCCGATCAGGCCGAAACCGTAGACCACGGCAAGCGTCTGGCCGAACACGATTTTTGCCATGAGGTCTGGCCAAACGGCGTTGATGACCACGAAACCGGCATAGACGAGGGTGTAGAGGATGAACATCCAGATGCCGAGCCGGGTTTTATAAGTGGCGGCATCGTCTCTGCCGAGCTTGACTGCTGGTCCATGTCCCATAGCGTTTCTCCTTTGTGGGTTGGGTCGAATCGTCTTGAGTCAGCTGCGGAAAAAAAGTACGTTTTTCAGGCTCCGCCGCCGCTCTGGAAGATTAGTTTTTGAGAAATATGATGCCTTGAGTAGTTAAGATGGTATTTTATCTTACATCGTGCTCAAAAAAATTCGCGTCATAATACGACGTTCTAAAAAGAAGTCAACCGCAAAGTGAAAATAAATTTGCGGTTTCTAAGAACGAAACAAAGAAAAAAAGCCGAATTTTGTGAGGTTATCCTTTGATAAAAAATATCTGATCGTGGTTTTAAAATAGCGTTTTAACCTATTTGGGAAAAGAAACTCTATGAGGTTTTCGGGGGCGGGGATTACAGGGGAATTCGCTGCTTTTTGCAGTAGGCGCGAATGACGATTTCGGCCTGATGGAGGCGGGAGAGCTTCATGTTGCGCATTTTCAGGGCCATGACGTCTTCGAGAGGGATCTGCTCCTGGCGAAGTTCACGCGTCACCTGGCCCAGGTTGAAAAGAATCGTCTTCAAGTCAGACGGGGTATGGCTGCGCAGCATCGGCGGCGAGAGCATGGTGAAGCCGGAGGCAATATCCTGCGCCAGTTTTTTCGGACTTCCCGCGATGGTCATTAATAACCTTTCCTGCCGGGAG
>DATFJP010000031.1:0-12758 GCA_035269105.1 Desulfuromonadales bacterium | reverse complement strand
GCGAAAAGAGCGGTGCAGGCGGGTTTTGACGGCGTTCAGCTGCACGGTGCGCATTGCTACCTGATCAACCAGTTCCTGTCCCCTTTGACCAATCGCCGCACCGACCAATACGGCGGCAGCCTGGACAATCGCATGCGCTTTCTGGAAGACGTCTACCACAGGGTTCGCGCTGCGGTCGGCAGGAAATTCCCGGTTACCATCAAACTGACCGCAACTGACCAGCTTGAAGGCGGCTTCCAGGTGGAAGACGCCCTGATTGTCGCGCGCCGGCTTGGCGAACTGGGCATCGACGCCATCGAGGTCAGCTCCGGCACGCCCGCCTCGGGCGATCTGAGCCCGGTCCGCCAGCACATCGATGCGCCGCACAAAGAAGCCTACAACGCCGATTATGCCCGCCAGATCAAATCGGTCGTCGACGTGCCGGTCATGACCGTAGGCGGCTTGCGCAGTTGCCCCGTCATGCAGAATATCCTCCGGGAAGGCGATGCCGATCTTTTCGCGCTGAGCCGGCCCCTGATCCGTGAACCCTACCTGCCCCGCAAATGGCGGGACGACGAAGGCCATGTGGCGACCTGCATCTCGTGCAATGGCTGCTTCAGGCCGGGTCTTAAAGAGGGCGGCATCTACTGTGTCGTCGACAAGATCGAATGGGAGAACCGGGACACGCAGATGTAGGGGGAAGGCTGTTGAACTGCGCTTGAAAATTTTCCCGCTTGCCACTATGATTGGCCCATTCCCAATTTCATCAATTGTCATGGCTGATCACATCCTGGAGGTCCCGTGGAATCAGAATTGAATGCCCAGGAAAAGAAGGTCCTGCTCGCCATTGCCCGAGAAGCCATCGTCAAGGTGGTGAAGACCGGCGAGGAATATATCGAACCGCGGGAGGAGAAGCGCCTCAACCAGCGCAATGGCTGCTTCGTGACCATCAAGCAGCAGGGCCAATTGCGCGGTTGCATCGGCAATTTCCAATCCGAACTGCCACTCTTCAAGGAAGTGTCGAAAATGGCATTGGCTTCGGCCACCCAGGACCCCCGCTTCTACCCGCTGCGGGAAAGCGACCTGGAGGATTTCTCCCTGGAGATTTCAGTCCTCTCCCCATTGCAGAAGATCGACGATGTGGAGGAGATTGAGGTCGGCAAGCACGGCATCTACCTGGAAAAGGGCTTTCATCGCGGTGTCCTGCTGCCGCAGGTCGCCAGCGAATACGGCTGGGATCGGGAGACCTTCCTCCAGCAGACCTGCCTGAAGGCCGGCCTGCCGACCAACGCCTGGCAGGCGGACGACACCGAGGTCTACATTTTCAGCGCGCAGATTTTCGGCGAGAAGGATTAGGTTCTCCTTCTTCCTCGGTAAGCAGAGAACAGCCTGGGTTTATCGCTCAGGCTGTTTTTTTATTGAGGGCTTCAATGGGACATTGGATGGCCGGCCTGAAACCCGTCATGGTGCGAACCGGGGTCGTGCCCGCAGCAGGGGACTGTCCCTGGCTTTTGATTTCCGATCACTCAGGAAAATACTTTTAAAACCGGCGGGTTTCCTCCCGCCAGCCGACTTACTTTTTGTCCAGGCGGCCACAAAAAGTAAGCAAAAAAGGCCTTTTTCTAAATATTTATGTCCGGAGTCTCGTCATTACGGAGGATACTCTTTTGGGCCAGCAAAAGAGTATGGCGTCTGGCGGGACGCGACCCGCCGGTTTTAAGGTTTTTTCCTGAAAGGTCGACAGATAAAAACCTGGGACAGTCCCTTCAAACCTGATAAAGTTCGCGCTCGAAAGACCGCTATTTCAACCCCACCTCCCCACTCACACTCCCTGATGCCCCGGACACCGTCACCGTGGCCGGCGCCGTCCCGGCATACCCCTCATACTCCCAGATGTAATCGCCCTTGAAGGTTTTGACAAAGATCATTGGTCCGAAATCTTCCAGATACAAGGCTTCGTCGGCATTGGGCGTCGCCGCCCTGACGCTCAGGATCCGTTTGCGCAGGTTGTAAACCGCGCTGACGATGGTGATCGGTGACGGTTGCGGTTTGTGCAGAGTGAAGTCCTGAATCTGCGTCTGACCTGCTTCGAGGGTCAGGACATGCGGCTCTAACGGCAGATAGACCTGCTCTTCCGGCAGCAGGGTCAGTTCGCAGTTTCCGGCATTGATACCGAGGGAGAAACTGCCGTCCGTTCCGCTTCGGGTGCGGCTGATGGTGCCGGCATCAAGGTTGCTGAGACGCACGGGAACCGCCGCTACAGGGTCGCCGGCTGCGTCGGTCATCGTCCCACGCACTTTCGCATCGATGGGATAAATCACCAGCGGCGGCAGTATCGTATCGGTCTCTGCCGCGCTGAAGACCTCCGCGAGCTGGGTTCCGACCAGACCGAGCGGTTGGGTAAGATCGTCCGCTACGCTCACCCGCCAGGATGGTCCGGAAATCAGCCCAAGGGCGAAATCCCCGCTGTCGGAGCTGCCGCCAACAGCGATCTGTCCGCCTCCATCCTGAACCTCGGCCCGCAAAACCAAGCCGGGGACCGGGGTTCCCGCCGCATCGACCACCCGGCCAATTGCAATCTCGTCAGCCGGCTGCAGGAAAATATCCACCTCGCCGTTGTCGCCAGTAACGGACAAGGAAAGGACAGCCGCGGAACCGGCAAGATAACCTTGGGCGGAAGGTCCGGAAGAGATATCGTCGTCCAGAAAAAGGTCGACCTCTCCGGCCGGCAGGCTCAAGGAGTAAGATCCCCCTTCCCCGGTCAGAGCGGTGGCGGTGTAATCCCCACCCTCGGCACGAACCAGCATCCCGGCAAGGCCCTGGCCTGTTTCATGATCCATGACTTTACCGGAAATAAGCCACGGACCGCGGTTCAAGGTCAAATGGACCCCCGTTCGATTCTCGCCCGAGGACAGCTCGACGACAGGTGAGGAATGGGCGAACCAATAGCCTTCGGCCGAAGCCTGTACCATGTAGACCCCGGGCTCGTCGATGTCGAATCGATAAATTCCTGTTCGGTCCGCAAAGGCGTAGCCAAAGGGACGCCCCCAGCGATCGGTCAATACAACCAGGGCGCCCCCAACCGGTTTGCCGAATTCATCGCTGACGACGCCGCTGAAACCCTGGATGCGGGGAACAGCCTGAACCTCGAAGGAAACCGTGGCGCTCTGCTCATTGCAGAAGGCCCGGATCAGATAGTCTCCGGGTGTGTGCAGGCGGTCCAGCAGCCTTTGATGGGGAAGCCTGAGGACCAGTCGACCGTCGGCGACGCCATCCAGGTCCTGCACGAGGTTTGGATTCTCGCGTCTTTGTCCGTCCGTTGCCACCACCCTGCGAACAACCGGCTCTTCCGAATCCACCATTCCGTCATGATCGAGATCGACGTTTTGCTCGATCGTCACAGCTGCTCCCGGAGCGAGGTTGCCGATTTCGAGGTATACGTCCAGCGATTCGCTGGCGAGAATAGTCCCGGGGGTGATGGTCAGTGCCAAAGGCGGAGGAGGCGTATAGGTGATCACCGCGGACACCGATGTGACGTTTCCAGCCGCATCCCTGGCGGTGAAAACCAGTTGATTGTCGCCTGGAGCCAGGTTGTCGGCCTGGTACTGCCAGAAGCCGTTGGTCACCGGCACCGTCTGACCTGTCGCTTCCGGTGGAGAGGCGACCTCCAGTTCGGCTCCCGGCTCGATCGTGCCGGAAATCATCTGGGAGGACGTCTCAGTGGGCGACAGGGGCGGATTGACCGACAGCAGCGGCGGAATTTGGTCGACGACAATGTCAACTTCTCGCCGGGTTGTGCGGTTCTGATCGCTGGCCAGCACCTCGATCCGATTGTCGGCATTGACCATCAGGTTTGTGACGGTCACCTCCCAGGAGCCATCCTGGTACTGACGCACCGGACCGGGAACGGCCCCGGAAACGGCCGGCGCCGTGATCCGCGCGGAGACCAGGGCCTCCGGCGTTGACCTGCCGAACAGGGTCTGCTCCGAACGGGTGGTGGGAGTCTGCCAGGTCAGGACCTCCAGCTCGGGCCCTGCGACCGGCGCGAGCAGCCCGAGCCGGGCCAGCAGGAGATCCCGGCCGCCGAAATTTTCGCCGCCGAAGATGCCGAACGTGGAGCCGGCCAGGAACCACTGCCCCGTGGCCGGGTTCAGGCTCAGGGCATTGCCTTCCTGGTCTGCGCCGTCACCCAGCTGCCGGGTCCAGAGCGGGTGCCCGTCGGTCGAGCGGTAGCCAGCCAGGAAAAGATCGTCGCCGCCGTACCAGGAATTGCCGGCAAAGGCAGCCGATTCATCGGTGACCCGGACCCGGCCGGTTGCATGGATGGCTCCGGCAGCCAATTTCAGATCGTTGATGCGAAGGTTGGCCGCGCCTGCTTCGCTCTGCCAGAGCAGGTTGCCCGCACTGTCGAATTTACAGAGCGCATATCCCCGCATGGTCGTCCACTGGCTGGCGGCATACAGGAATCCGTCCGAGTCGGCGGCCAGCAGGAGGCCTTCCTCATCCTCACCGGTGGTCGCATAATCCCGACTCCACAATCGTTCCCCCTGGCCGTCCAGTTTGAGGAGGGTCATCGCCCCGACATCGTTCATGCGGCCGACAGCCAGGATGGAGCCGTCGGTCTGCGGCAGAATCGCGTTGATAACATCGTCGCTGCCGAGATTGGAAAGGACGGTCCAGTCCTCGCTGCCGTCGGTATGATAGCGAACCAGGAAATAATCGCGGTTGCCGCCCGCTTTCTGCTTGTTGAGCCGGCCGTAGGTATAACCGGCCACCAGCAGTTTGCCGTCCGCTTCGAAAGCCAGGGCGTTGGCCTGGATGGGAGTGCCGTTTTCGAGCACCTGCTGCCACTGCAGCCTGCCGGAGGCGTCGAAACTGGCCACCGTCACATTGGACGCAATGATTCCGTCGCCATCCGGCGGGTGGTCGGAATCATAGGCGACGGCGAACGCCCCTTCGGCAGTCACAGCCAGCGCCCGAGCCTGGTTTTTCAGGTTATTGCCGATTTGCCAGAGTTCCAGAAGCTGCAGATTCGCAGCGTATTTGGCGACGAACAGGTGCCCACCGGGCAGAGAATAGCCGGCGAAACCCAGGTCGGTCTCTCCGAGCAGGTAAAGGTTGCCGGCCGCATCCCGTTCCATGGCGATCAGTCCCTGCTGCCCTTCGTTGCCGAGCTTGACGAAGGCTTGCGGTTCGAAGGGAACCTGGCCGACGGCTTCTCCTTCGGCAAACAGGGATATCTGGTCAGAGCCGAGATTGCCAGCCGCGTCCCTGGCTTCGACGCGAATGCGGTTTTCCCCGAGCTGCAGTCCTGCCAGAAACTCTCCCGAGGCTCTGGTCACATCGAGGTCGTTGACCAGAACCCTGACCTCGCCGTCGCTGACTGTATAGGTCAGGATTGGTGGGGCACTGACCGTGCTCCCGTCGAGCGGGCCGGTGATTATCGCCACCGGAGCCTGGTCGTCGACAATCACCATGGTCTCATAGGATCGGACAAAGCCGTAGCGGTCCGTCACAGCAACTGACAGCCGCTGGTCAGCCGCGCTGAGCCCGCTGACCGTCATTCGCCAGGACCCGGAAGCCGGCTCCCGCCACAGGGAGAGCTGTTCCAGGTCTCTGGAATCGAGAGCCAGGCTGGCAGCCGGATCGGCATGACCGGAAAGAATCACGCTGTCCCCGTGGCCATAAAACATCGGGCCGGCAAAGGAAAAGGCGGGAATCCGCGGATCGCTCAGACGAACCAGGTGGGTCGCTGCATTCGAGGCGTAGCTGCCGCCGATGAACACGTCTCCAAAGCGATCGACGACCAGTTTGGTATCGCACTGCGGGTCGTTTTCGACCGACCAGAGCAGCGAGAGATCGGCTGAGAATTTTCGGAGCACGCCACTCCAGTCCAGCGCCAGCACAGTCTGGTCGTCACCGGCGATCAGCGATTTGACGGAACAGGCGGAAAAGCCATCCCGCTCGTTCAGCAAAACGCCCTCTGCATCGAATACCCAGAGCTGCGCTCCGGAGGAGTCACCGCCGGCCACGTAAATGTTGCCCAGCGGATCGAGATCGATGCTGCGCCCGTAGGAAGACTCTTCCGCCATAAACTCGATGCCGCTGCGACTCAGGTCCGGGTTGAGCTTCCAGAAGAACATCTGGCTGTCCGGACCCCGTCCGGTGATGTAAACATGGCCCTCGTCATCGACCGCCATCGATTGCCGATCGTAGAAAATATAGGCGTAGCTCGAGGTGCCGCCGTAATCGCGCCCTTGGATCAGATTGAGGTTGTTGTCATAAACGGCCACGAACAGGCTTGAAATGGTCCCGGTTTCCGCCCTGAAAAGACCGTTCTCCGAGTTCCCGGACACATAGACCTGGTCTTCGGGGCCGATGCAGACCGAATAGGCATAGGCGTCCCCGTACAGCATGTGGGTGTTGAACAAATGGTGGCGGAGGTAATTTCCTGCCGGATCGTATTTGGCGACAAATCCCATGTATTTGTGGTCCAGGTAGAGGCCCCAGCCGACCACGAAGATATTGCCTTGCGAATCCAGGGTGAGCTCCTTGGGTCCGACATCGACCCATGCCGAGCCCAGCACGTTGAAGTAGGAGGAGGTGGTCTTTGCCCAGAGTTGCCGGCCGGCACGGTCATATTTCATCAGTTCGAACTTGCCGACCTCCTGCTTTTTGGCCACCACCAGGTTGCCCTCGGCATCCAGCCCGATGCCGCCATAGGCACCGGGCTCGGCCTTCGGCCAACCGGCCGCAGGCAGGAACGCCGACTCCTCCTCAGCGGAGACCGCAAAAACCGTTTCTGCCCAGCCGGTGTTGCCTGCTGCGTCAGTGGCGGCCACCCGCAGTCGGTGCACGCCCGCGCTTAGAGGGCCGAGAAGACCACCGGAGGCGACCGATGTTTCCACCCCGTCGACAAAAATCCGGGCGGCAATCGGCTCGGCGGCATTCCAGATCAGAACCGGGTGTGGGTCGTAAATCCTCGCCTCGGCCGGCGACACGATTGCAACTTCGGGAGCGGTGCGGTCCAGAGTGAAGGTGACGGTTTGCGAAGTGGCAAAACCCCATGCATCTTCAGCCTCCAGGGTCAGTGCATGGCTGCCCTCGGTGAGCCACGGCAAAAGGGTCCCGGACGGGATATCGAGGGGCTCTCCATCCAGAAGCAGCCGGGCTGTGGCTTCTCCATTCACCACATATTCGAGAGTCGGACTGCTGGCCAGCAAGCTGCCGTCAGTCGGCGACAGAATTGCGACGTCAGGATGCGGTAACGCGGCCGGGACCAGCACCTCGCCGCGATTATTCTGTTCACTGGCTTCCTGCCAGGCATGCTCGCTGTCAACCACCACGATCAGCTGATGCAGTCCTGCTTCGTCAATGCTCACGGTAAAGGGAACGGTTACCTGGCTGTTGCCGGCCAGGTCAATGCGCTGTTCGCCAAGCAGTAGGCCATGCTCGGGATCACCTTCGAAAAGAGAGATTTGCACCCCGGAAACCGGGCTCTGGCCGAAATTGGCGATCACCGCGGCCAGAGTCACCTGGCCTGGTACCGTCTCCAGCCTGGCCGGCGTGACGGTCATCATCTCTTCATTGACGGCCAGATCCGGGGTCACCAGGACCCTATGCAACACTTCCAGAGCCAGAGACGTTTGCAGGACGCTGCCATGCCAACTGCCCGAAACGCTTTGCTGGGCCAGAAGATAATCACAGGCCAGTTCGATCTTTTCCGGGGCGGAACCAGCGGCCTGCAGCGCCTCCAGGACGACAGCAGTATCATGCACCGTACTCGCGCTGTTGCCGAAGCCGCCATCGGAATTCTGCCTTGCGGTCAACCAGGCCAAGCCGCGGGTCAAGGCCTCCGCCAAAGCGAAACCCTTGCTCATGCCCTGGAGGACTTTGACCACCCGGCTGGTCGCCTGAAGCGTGCTTGCTGCAGTACCGGCGCCCCAGCCGCCATCCGGATTCTGCTGGACGACGAGATATTGCACGGCCGGGCCGGCCATCTCCGGCGAGAGATCGCCGGATTGCCAAAGGGTCTGCAAAGCCAGAGCGGTATCCAGGGGACTGCTCTGATAGCCTGAAGCCGCTCCCCAGCCGCCATCCGGATTCTGATCTCCGGTCAGGGTGTCGCTGCCCGTACCGGTCAGGCTCAGCGCCCGCCGAGCCAGATCATCGAGGCTGACCACCTCCTGTTCGGACAGCCAGTTTCGGCCGGCCGCCAGGTCTGCTGTGTGATCGGCAAACAGGGGTAAAACAGTCAGAGCTGCCGCCGTATCGCGAATAGCCGTTCCCGGCCGGTCCTGCCAGAAGCCGATCGGGTCCTGGGTTGCCGTCAACCAGGCAATGCCGGCTTCGAAGCCCGGGGGGTTGGATGTATCGAAGGACGGCGTCTCGGGACCGGGATTGCCAGCGAAAGTCACGTTTTGAGGGGGCTCGGTCCGCATGATGGCGGTCCCGTCGGTCAGCAGGCTGAAGCGCCTCGCCCATTCATCCCGGAGGGCGGCGATGCCGGCGACGGCCGCCAGATCGGTCGCCTCGTCGGCTGACCAGGTTCCCGGAATCACGGCGAAAATATAGCCGATCCGGAAATCCCTCGGGGCCTCTGCGGCGGTGGGCAGTCGCTCTCCCTCGGCGGCGATGATCTGCTCGATGTCGATGCGGCTGGGTGTGCCGACGAGCGTTTCGCCAAGCCGGGGCGGTTGAGCGGCATCAATCCCCGGACTTGCCAACAACATCAGGTCCGGCACCGCGTCAGCGTCCAGAAAGCCCATCAGATACAGGTCGAGCGAGCTGAAGATCCGGCCGAAGGCCAGGTTTTCCTGACCCTGCTCCGCCGCCAGCGAGGTGAAGGTCCCATCGCCGTTGTCCTGCCAGTTGTTGCCGTAAAGCGTGGAGCCGGCGGAGTTCAGCAGGTAGCTCCAGTGAGCGTCGTCCAGGCCGAGCAGGGCATCGCTTTCCTCGCCGTTTTCCTCCCGAAAATGGACATAGGCCCCCCAGCGATGACTGAACTCATGGGCCAGAACCCGCAGGGTGTTTTCGAAATCGGGATCGGCCGGCTCCAGCGTATAGTTGTTGAAGCTGGCCATATCGATGGTGCCCTGCAAACGTGCCAGAGGATTGCCGCTGGCGGAATATTCGGCGGAACGGTCGAAACTCTCCAGGCCGATGCCCTGAACCTGGTTCTGGACCGGCGTGAAAAATGCGGCGGCGTTGGGCGCGGGGGGCAGGAAATCGAAATTTGTGAAGATCACCAGAAAGTCATAATCGTCGCCGTGGGAACGATAAAATTCGCGGCTGATGGCCTGGCGGGCGGCATGGTTCGGCACACCGTCCACCAGGGCATCGTAGTTGCCGGAGAACTCCACGACTGCAATCCCCTGGTGATCACCAAGGGTATTGACCGTAAAAGCCGCGGCGGAAGCAGGCAAACAAACCAAGACCGACAGAAGAATAAAAGACAGGAAAACGAACAGACGACTGCAACAGGCAGGCGGCAGAACAGGCATGGTCCCCTCCGGATATGACAAAAAAATCAAAAGCGCGCGTCACCGAGCGAGCGGTATGCAGCCGATCTCATCAGCTGGGCGCATAAAATCAATGAATCTTTTCTAAGATAACTGGGGGAGGGAATGCAAGAGATTTAAAAGGGGACGGAGCTGAAAGTTGCTTGAACCGGAAATTTCCTAAAATTCACGGCCCATCAAATAAACTTCAACCTCATCACCACAGGTAAAATCAAATCCTGCAGCACTTACTGTTCGGTCGGCGTCTCCCTTTCCTGGAGTGTCAGTGTGAAACTCTGCCGGCCGCTACTGCCGGCCGGATCGGTGGCGACGATCATGACCGGATAGTCTCCCGGCGGCACATCCGCCACCGACCAGCGCAGCAGACCTTCGTCGCTGATGGTCATCCCCGTCGGTGGATCTTCGAGGGCGAAGCTGATTTCGGTATCATCGGGGTCGGTGGCTTCCACCTGATAGGTGAATTCATAATCCTTGAAGGCTTCCGGAGGGCGGGACACGAAATAGGGTGGCAGATTGGGCACGGTGATCGGCCGGGAGGAAAAAGGTTCGCCCGAATTGGCGAAATCGTCCACCGGCGTGAGAACCGCATGGATCCGGTCACCCTTCCGGAAGGCCTCGGCAGGTAAGCGTAACTCGGCGGCATAAGGATAGGCCTCGCCGTTGACGAACCATTCCACCTCGACCGTCGCCACTTCCGTCGGGTCGCCGGCAAAGCTCGGCGTGACTTCCAGGTAAAAATTCTCCGGCTCGGCCACCAGGTCGAACCTGGTGCCCTGAACAGCCGGCACCGTCGTGGCCGGCTCGGCGGCGTCGCCGACGGCAACCCCGGCGGCAGGGTTGTCAGCCGGTGCAGTTGCCGCCTCGGGAGCAGTCTGGTTCTGGCCGGGCTGCCGGCGATCGGCGGCCGTCAATTTGTCCCAGTCCGGCTCCCGGGAGCGCGCCCGGTCGGCAGCCTCGTCATTGCTGCAGCCGAGCAGACCGGCCAGCAGCATGATCGCCAGCAAGCAGAATCCTTTCATACCGATATCCTCTTCCGGGCTTTGCCGGGCAAATAACCGATCATGCGGGTCCTCACCACTGCATCCAGTAGACCGGGCTGATCAGCTTGATGTCGGAAACACCTTCCGCCTCGACTCTGTCTGAGCTGCTGATCAACAACACCACCTTGCCGGAGGCGTCGATGATCGGCACGATGCCGGAGGGAATGCCTTCGCCGAGGGTCCGCACCCGGTCGGTGCGCTGCAGCAGTTCGCCGCCTTCGGCGCCGAGGGCCCGTTCGTTGGTGCCGTCCGGCCAGCTGCCGCCAGTGAGATCATTGGAGGCATCATAATTGCGGACCGCTTCGCCGGTCTTGTAATTCAGGTGATACAGCCTGGAAGTGCCGAGGTTGCCGCCCTCGCAGCCGGCATATTCGCCGATGATCATCTGATAGGTGGAAAAATAGACCTCGCCGTTGAAAACGATCGGCGCGGCGAGCATCTTCTCACCGGGGTCGCCCAGGGCATTGCGGTCCTCGCCATCCAGCTTGATGTACCAGCCGTAGGTGAAATCGCTCGGATTCGAGGTCGGTGTCGCATACAGCTGGTCGAGAATCGCCTGGGCATCAGTCGCACTGGTGTCCTTGTCCTGCAGGGTGTTGGCGGTCACATCGATCAGTTCATCCTCCTGCACCGGATAGGTGCCCGCATCGCCCCAGTCGATGATGCAGTACATGCGGTCTTCCGTCGCCAGGTTGAGAGGATGCTCGCGGTCGCCGGTGCCGAAGTAGATGTGCGGCGCGCCCAGATAAGCCACCGCCGGCTTGTAAAAGATTTTGCGGCCTACCGAACCGTCATCGGCGCTCACATTGGACTGGAAGAGAATGGTGCCGGTCCAGTTGTCGGGATCGCTGTCTTTGACCTTGAAGCGCCACAGGTTGCCGCCGGTATCGCCGGTGTAGATGGTATCGGCAAAGGTGTCGCCGTTCATATCCAGGACGGTCAGGTCGCTGGCAAAGGAGAAGGCCGGTTCGTCGCCGTTGTAGTTATTGATTCCGGCGATGTAGCTCCAATAGATGGAACCGTCGCTCAAAGTCGGGGTAAAGTCGGGGGCGTTTACGCTGCGGTTGTAGGTGGCGATTTCGATGGCGGCCAGGCCGCGACCACGGGGCGCGATGCGGGCATCGGCGGCCAGAGCCCCGGACGAGGACTGGGGAGAGAGATTGCCGTCGCCGTCCAGGCCGTCCACCGAGCCGCCGGGTGAGGCGTTGTTGATATCCACGCCGGCGGAGTCGGGGAAGGTCTGGGTGGTGCCGAAGCGCAGATCCTCGTTATTGTCATAGCCGGTGCCGACGAAGGCGACCAGTTTGAAGGCATCCGGGTTAAGGGCGCCCGCGTCCGTCTCCACGGGCACCTTGGCCAGGCGCGGCTGCGCCCAGGTTTCGCCGAATTCGCCCAGCTGATCGATGTCGGTCTCCCAGAGAAAGACCGGTGCGTCGGGGTCGGTCACATCCAGGGCATAATAGGCGCCGCGGGAGCTGCCGGCGTCGAGGAAGTTGGTGCCGCCGCCGCGGCGCTGGCCGAACACCAGGATCACCTTGTCGTTGCCGGCAATGGTGCCGTCCTCATTTTCGTCATGCACCAGCAGGGACGGCGCCGAATCGACGAAGGTCGGATGACCGGCCTGGGGGTCCTTGAAATACTGCAGGGTCGGCAGCGCGTTGGGCGGGATGAAGGCCCAGATCTCTTCGCCGTCGCAGTCGCGGAAGGCATGCAGCATGCCGTCGTTGGCGCCGACGAAAATAATCGAGGAGTTGTAGTCGCCGTTGGCGTTGGGGCTGCCCTCGCAGTAGTTCTCCGCCGACTCCGGGTACTTGCTGTAGTTGAACACCAGCGGCCGGGAGTGCAGCACGTCGCCGAGTACCCACTTGCGGGCCTCGGCGCCGGCGGTGGAGGTCACCGGCCCTTCGTAGCTTTCAAAGCCGTGCATGTAGAGGATCAGGTTTTCCTGATCGAAGCTCAAGGTCCCCGAGGCCGGCAGAGCCAGGGTATCCACCGCGTCGATCGCGGCGTTGTCCCGGCTGAAGGCGTTCTGCGTCGCAGTCAGATCGGTATCGGCGCTGCCGACGCCGCTGGTGGCCGGCGTCAGGTAAGTGTAGATGTTGCGCCAGGACACACTGTTCTGGCTCCAGCCGCTGGCGCGGACCGCCGCGGTCAGGCTGCGGACCTTCTCGAGCAGCACGCCGCCGGCGCCGCCGACATCGACCTGGCCGCCGTCGCC
>DATFJP010000030.1:0-7836 GCA_035269105.1 Desulfuromonadales bacterium | reverse complement strand
CCGGGGAGTTTCCTATTGCGCTACCTGCGACGGCGCCTTTTTCCGCGACGTTCCGGTCGCGATTATCGGCGGCGGCGACACCGCAGCAGAGGAAGCCCTGTTCCTCTGCCGGTTCGCCAGCAAGATCTATATGGTCCATCGGCGTGATGAACTGCGCGCCACCCGGCTGCTGCAGGAACGGATCTTCGCCAACGACAAAATCGAACCGGTCTGGAACAGCACCGTCAAAGAGGTGATGGGCGACAAAAGCGGGGTCACGCACCTGGAACTGGCCGATATCGGCGACGGCAGCACCCGCCGCCTCGAAGTCGCCGGCATGTTCGTCGCCATCGGCGTCACCCCCAAAGCCCACTTCCTGGCCGACATTCTCGAACTCGACGCCGAAGGCTACATCATGACCGACGCCGATTGCCACACCTCGATTCCCGGTGTGTTCGCCGCCGGCGATGTACGCAAGAAGATTCTCAAACAGATCGCCACGGCGGTCGGTGACGGCGCCGTCGCGGCGATTGTCGCCGAGAAATACCTGGACGCCTTTGAATAAGCCAAGCAGGCCGGCAGCCGCGACACGCGCTGAAAGCTGCTGATCGGCTGACACCGACTGCCTGTCCCGTTGTTTGTTTTGCCCCGCTGGGGCTATGTGATTGACATTTCAGGAGGGGACCATGCTCGCCAGGATTCTATCCGGGGCGCTGATCGGCATCGACGCTTATCCGGTCGAAGTCGAGGTCGATATCGCCCAGGGCCTGCCGCAATTCGCCACCGTCGGCCTGCCGGAAGGCGCGGTCAAGGAGAGCAAGGACCGCGTCAAGTCCGCTATCAAGAATTCCAGCTACGATTTCCCCAACCGCCGCATCACCATCAATCTGGCTCCCGCCGACACCCGCAAAGAGGGCACTTCGTTCGACCTGCCGATGGCGGTCGGCCTGCTGACCGCGACTGGCGTGATTCCGGTGGAGGCGGCAGCCCGCTATCTGTTCATGGGCGAGCTCTCCCTGGATGGCCGCATCAAGCCGGTGCGGGGAGTTCTGCCGGTGGCGGTCGCCGCCCGGCACTGGCCGATCGAGGGTCTGCTCCTGCCGGCCGGCAATGCCGAAGAAGGCAGTCTGGTCGATGCCCTGCCGGTCTACCCGGTCGACACTCTCGGCGCCGTGGTTGACTTTCTTACCGGCAACGCCGCGCTGGAACCGCACCGGGTGGACCTGGAGGCGTTATTTGCCGAGGCTGGCCGAAGCGAACTCGACTTCGCCGAGGTTCGCGGCCAGGCGCATGCCAAACGGGCGCTGGAGGTGGCCGCCGCCGGCGGCCATAACCTGCTGATGGTCGGACCGCCGGGCAGCGGCAAGACCATGCTGGCCCGACGCCTGCCCACCATCCTGCCGCCACAGACCTTCGAAGAAGCGCTCGACGCCACCAAGATCCATTCGATCATGGGGCTGCTGCCGAGCAACGAAGCCCTTTTGACGCGGCGGTCCTTCCGCAGCCCCCATCACACCATTTCCGACGCCGGCTTGATCGGTGGCGGCACGCACCCACGTCCCGGCGAAGTTTCGCTGGCGCACAACGGTGTGCTGTTCCTCGATGAACTTCCGGAATTCAAGAAGAACGTTCTGGAAATGCTCCGTCAGCCTCTGGAGGACGGCCAGGTCTGCATCAGCCGCGCCGCCCAGAGCCTGACCTATCCGGCCAACTTCATGCTGGTGGCGGCCATGAACCCCTGCCCCTGCGGCTACCTGGGCGACCCGCAGCACGATTGCAGCTGCACCCTGCCGCTGCTGCAGCGCTACCGCACCCGCCTGTCCGGCCCCCTGCTCGACCGCATCGACCTGCACGTCGAGGTGCCGCGGGTGCCCCACCGGGAGCTGGCCGACCCGGTCGATGCTGAATCCTCGGCCACGATCCGCGCCCGGGTCGAAGCCGCCCGCTCCCTGCAGAATCAACGGCTGGCACCTTACGGCCTGTATGCCAACGCCCGCATGGGGGCCCGTCATATCCGCAAACTCTGCCCGCTGGATGGGGCGGGGGAAAGTCTGCTGGAGACGGTCACCGACAAGCTGGGTCTGTCGGCGCGCACCTACTCGCGGATTCTCAAGGTGGCGCGGACCATCGCCGACCTGGCCGGGAAGGAAGATATCCAGCAGGACCATCTGGCCGAGGCGATCCAGTACCGGGGGCTGGACCGGAAGATGGGGTGAGAGGGCCTGAAGCCGCCTCCGGCCACCAGATTCAACAATGTCATTGCGCCGCGATGCGGCAATTTCACCCACGGGAGGGACTTATGAACAAGATTCCACAGATCACCATCTATGCCAGGAAGGCCGGAGTTTCCATCAGCCCCCACGAACGTCGCAGCGAGGGGCGGGCTACCGAAGGCCGTATCGTGCTGCGCTTCTTCCGCCTGGAGAGCGGCAGCACTGCGATCCGCTTCATCGCCGAACCGGCGGAAGCCTTTGCCCTGTACAGCAAGATGCACAAGATCGTTCGCGACGGCGGCCGGGAGAGCCTCAACCACTCCTTTACAGGACCCGACGGCGAGGTCCAGACGCGCTTGACGGTCGAGCGCTGGGCCCGCAACGACAAGAGCGGTTACGCAATCTCGGTGCAGCGTGGCGAAGAGCAGATCAACGTGCCGGTCCAGGCGGAGCAGTTTTTGTATGCCGCCGAATTCCTGCGCCACCTGTCGCTGCAGCAGGCCTGGGTGGAGGAGGTGGAGTGGGCGGCAGAATAAACAGAAGTGAAATGGCCTGGCTGGTCGTGCAGGGAGGGATTGCTGGCGATCAGCCGGGCTAGAAGTAAACATCTTCGCCCAAGGCTTATGGCTCATTTTGTGAGGCATAAATGCTTGCTTCTGCCTCATTCTGGTGATATATTTGCCTCAAAATACGAGGCATAAATACTGATTATTGCCTCATGCGTATCCAAAAGGATCACAAATGGCAAAATACATCTGGCAATCCGCAAGTTGGCCAAAATTCAAAATTGGTTATGAAAACCTGCTCCCAAAATTGAGCTGTTGTCATGCCCTTCAAGGACAGCTTATTCAGCAGGTGACGTCTCTTGGCATTGATCTTGAGATAAAAGCTCAACTTGAATCTTTGACTCAGGAAGCGGTCAAAACGGCAGAGATTGAGGGAGAACATTACAATCCCGACGCGGTGCGGTCCTCAATTGCCAGACGATTGGGTTTACCAACAGCAGGTTTGCCATCCCCGGCACGAAGTGTAGACGGGCTGGTTGATGTTTTGCTCGATGCGACCGACACAAACAGGCCTGACTTAAGTTCAGAGCGCCTGCAAGCATGGCAAGCCGCATTGTTTCCTACCGGCAGGTCCGGCTTGTATGAGATCGTGGTTGGACAATGGCGAACGGAAACGATGCAAATTGTTTCCGGCCGTGCTGGAAAAGAAAAAATCCACTATGAAGCGCCGCCCGCCGATCGAATTGACCATGAAATGCAATTATTTATTGAATGGTGGCAAAAAAGTCACCCGGATCAAAACAATACAGATCCTGTCATCCGAGCGGGGGTCGCCCACTATTGGTTTGTGGCAATCCATCCCTTTGCTGATGGCAATGGACGTATTGCACGGGCGCTCTCTGATATGGCGCTTGCTCAATCAGACGGTGCGGCAAAACGCTGCTATAGCCTCTCTTCAACCATCATGGAAAACAGGGACGGATATTATTCGGTCCTGGAAAGCACTTCAACTGGACAGGGAGATATCACAGAGTGGTTGGACTGGTTTTTAGACTGCCTGGAACTGTCCTTGAAACAGTCAAAAGCAACCATTGAGAAGGTCTTGAGCCTGACTCATTTCTGGCACAATATTTCAGACATCTCCTTGAACGATCGTCAGATTAAGGTTGTCAAAAAACTCCTGGAGGTCGGGGAAGGAGGCTTTGAAGGAGGCTTGACCGCCAAAAAATATCACGGGATGGTCAAGGGAAGTCGTGCGACGCTCACACGTGACCTGGCCGATCTGGTCGATAAAGGAATTCTGTTACTTACGGGAGAACGAAAAGCAGCCCGGTATAATTTAAACTGGGAATTAGCCAGAAAAAGGTGATAGCAGACATATCACAGAAAACAATTGTCAATCAGCATGCAATTTTGATTCATCATAGACACGTGGGTCACATGCACAGAGAAGGCCGCATCAAGGGCATTTGACAACACTTGTACGGGTCAAGGAAAAGGGAAAAGTGTCGAGCCTGACACGTTTTCCGTTTTCTTGCGTTTTTTAACATTGTCAGCAGGGAGATCAGACGGATTTTTTCTCTCATGGCCTGTCTTCGCCCGGCAACGGCCGGACATTCACTTCATCTTTTGCGAAAGTCGGCACACCCCGGACCGGGATGGCTCAAGACCAGCCGTGTCGCATAAAAGCCGGCTGGATAATCGGCGCCGAAACCATCCGTCGGCCGCTCAACCGGGCGACCGGTGAGGACCATAAAGGTCGGGGTATAGGGGGGCGAGCCGGACATGATCTGCCGGTAAGCGTTTATGATGGCCTTCAGGGCCGGAGAACTGCCGATCAGCCAGGCCTCCTGTCCGGTGTCGCAAGTCCTGAAGCTGCGCAACTCATGACCGATGACCACTTCGCCGGCGAAGAGCGCCTCTCCTTTGGCCAGGGGAATTTCTTCCAGTCCTGTCTTCGTGCTGAGCAGGCATCTCGACACCCCTTGCGACGGCCGCACGCTCATCGCTTCCTCGGGGAGGCGTTCGGCATAATCAACCACGATCAGGCCGTAGCGGATTGACAATCGCTGCGGCGCGATCCGATCGCCGAGGAAAATCGCCTCGCCGCCGCTGAAAGTACCCCCGCGATTATAGGCGACGGCAAGGTAATAGAAGGTGCCGCTGCCACCGCTGTCCACCACCAGCAGCAGAACCGCATCTTCAACACCGTCGTCATCGAGGTCGCCCCGCACCGGCGTGCCGAAAATCTTGACCAGGATCTTGGTCGCGCCATCGCCGCCCTGTTCAAGGACGGCCAAGCCATCATGCAGAGCGACAGACCGGCCCTAGATCCAGTAGGTTGCCTGGAGTGGGCTGTGGGCCGACGGCAATCGTGTACCGCCCGCCACGGCGGATACAGCCTTGATGTCGCCATTGATTCGCTCCGCGAGGCATGGCGTTCACGTAAGGTCACCATGGATGAGCTGGTGGAAGCCGCCGAAGTCGACAGGGTGTCGAAAATCATGCGCCCCTATCTGGAGGCGACGGTATGAACGAGGACAAGAAAAACTTTACGCAGCGGATCGCGGCAATGATGTGGTCATTGCACTTGGATGAGATGTTCTTGCCTCCCGCAGGATGTAAGGGTGGGTAGTGAATAGTCCTTCCGGATCAAAGTCGTGCGAGGAAAAATAGTATTTATGCCATCTGATCTGACTAACGTCGGCATTCGTGTCGCAGTCCCTGCTCACTAATTCCAGCGTGGCCGCAACTAGTACCGTGAAGAACGATGCGTAGCTACGGCTATGCATCGTTCTTCACGCCTTGTTGACCCGCCAAAATCCTGCGCAATCTTGCGACATTCCATGGGTTACAGGGTACTAGCAGCGACAGGATCACGTTCCAACATCTTTTTTGGGAGAGAACCCTTTACGTAAAGTTTTTTATTGGTCCGGAACTTGCCTTACGTGATAACAGCTTTGGCCTTGGCGATCCGCTGTGCCACCACCCGTTCGAGCCAGCCGATGATGACCGGGGAGTCATGGTTTCGGCGGTATTCTTCGGCCAGCGGCGAAACCTCCGACTGCACTTTTTCGGCAAGCTCGCGCAGCTGTGCCTTGACCACCCGCAAACCGACCCTGATCTCCGTGGCGAATTTCTCAAGGTGATGTCCGGAGAGATAGCGCGGGTCCTTCTGCCCACCCATCTTCATGGCGAACTTGTTGTCGACCCGCCGCTCATAGACCGCCGTCGAGAGCAGGTCATAGAAGGGGGCCAGCCGTACACGGCCAGAGGCGTAGAGGAAGGCGAGGTTTTTGCCGTGTGCATCGGCGTTGCCGATCAGGAAGTTGAACAGCGCCCAGCGCAGCAGTGCCGCCGCATTAGCCAGCGGTTCCGAGCTCCACTCGCGCACCAGATCGAAACAGGCGGCAAATCCCGGCCCCCCCTCCTTCTCGTACTTCAGTTCGGGCGGAATACCCAGGGCCTGGCAGAAATCCTCCTGATGAAGCCGCAGCAGGTCGCCGCTTTCGGCGACCTGCCGATCATAGCGGTCGACCATGTAGACCCTTTCATCACCGGAGCGGATGGCCGTCGCTTCCGGGACGTTCAGTCCCACCCGGGCGGCGAGGTTCATGCAGAAGGCCTCGTTGAGCACGGTCTCTTCCAGATGGAGGATGGCGGTCTTGAGGATGTGAGACGACGGGGCACCGCCCTGGGGGAGGTGAAAAGCGCTGCCGTCGAAATAGATCGGCAGTTTGTTCTGGGCACCGGCCAGCGACAGCCGTACGCCTTGCTCCCCGGCCAGCAGGGGATGGGCGGGAAGCTCGGCCAATCGCGCCTCCAGCTCAAGCTGAGTAAGCCTCTGGTAAGCACGTTGCCGCCTGGGAAGCTCTCCAGGAGACACCACCGTTACCGCCCCGGCGCAGTCGCCGCCCAGGGCTTCCAGCAGACTGAAGACGTTCCCAGGTGAAAGCCCCAGCGCCCGGGCCACCTGCTCGCGCATCCCCCCTTCGGGAAGCAGGTTGGCGAAGAAGGCGCGAGTTTCCGCGTCGGCGAACGCCTCGCTTCCCAGGGGCAGATGCCGGGAGAGCGGCAAAGGTGCTGGCAGGTCTAGATAGGCCGGTGCGTAGCGAAAGGCAAGCTCGCCTTTCCCCTGCTGCAGCTCGCCGACGAGGGCTTCGTTCAGATAGACATCCAGGGCCGGCATCTATCGCTCTCTCAGCGGGTTTTGGGAGCGGGGGAAAATGTAGACCTCCAGCCCCATCGCCTTGAGCACCTGGAGAACCTTGCCCAGCTCTGCCGTCTCCTTGCCGTTTTCCAACTGGGAGAGGAACTTTGTCCCCACCCCGGCGAGGCCCGCCGCCGTCTCCTGCTGTGCCCCAACCTCGCGTCGCTTGTGCCGGATCACCCGCCCGATGTCCGCTGCGGTGATCACTTTTCCGTAGCTGAGATTGCGGGCGTTTTCTTCATTTGTGTCATCCATTCTGCTCATCCCTCGCCTTTTCAAGGATATGTTCGTACGGACATTTATCTCGGACAGGGATCGAAATGTCAAGCTTTATGTTCGTTCGAACATATTTTCCCGAGAAAAACAGAAGCTATCTCGAATCCTCCCGTACGGACATAATTCAATACCTCGAGAAAGCAGACCCGATCAGTTATTCCAGCAGAATTTCTTGCTTTTTTTCCCTTATATACAACCTGAAGCACAACAATTCGGTTCTGTGAGAAACCGCTCAATTTCTTCCCGGTTGCGCCTACACGGTCTATGCCGCCCGTTCAGCCAGTCGGACAATTGCTCTGGATCACGGCCCATTTCGGCACCGAGTTGCTCTAACGTGAGTCCTTTGACCAGCTTGTACCAAGCCAGTCTTTCCCGTAGATCAGCTGGACAGGGAATGGGGTTGTAGCCGAGAAATTTGATGACACTGGGGATGTAGCGAAGGTCGATGGTCAATCCGTGTTCCCAATTCCAGATGGTTGAAGCCGTTACACCGATCTGAATTGCGACATCTTTCTGATATAATCCAAGCTCAAGACGGCGGCGGCGCAGGTGGTCACCGAGGGTGACGGGTTCTTGGGTGAGTTCTGGAGGCTGCTGAATTTGAAGGAGAATTTCGATTTTGTGCGCTTGCTGTGAACTTTTAGAAAAGTAG
>DATFJP010000029.1:0-11527 GCA_035269105.1 Desulfuromonadales bacterium | reverse complement strand
ATCGGCGAGGGATCGGCGGGCCGGTAGCCGTACTGGAAGACCATCAGATCGTAGGCGGAGATCCGTTCATAGATCAGCTGCACCGGGTAGGGGCCGCCGCCGCCGAAAATCTGCAGATATTCCCTGAGCAGCGGATCGTTGATGTCCGGCCGGGATGCCGAAAGCGGCAGAGTGAAGAGAAGGAACGCGATGATATTCAGCCCCATCAACAAGTAGTTGGTGTAAGGCGTGGTTTTCGGATTGGGGAGGTCGCCGATCGGCAGAAACATGAGACATCTCGCTCAGACGATTTTTTCGATAGATCCCAGCATAGCACATGACGGCCGGAATGGGATGATGGTATGCTTCCGGAGCATCAGTGGAGAGCGGAAAGCTCGGACCAGCAGAGACATCTTCAGACAAGGGAGACCATAATGACCACCGTCAAACTCGCCGGTCGCAAAGACCCGGTCCCGATCGGCAAAATCATCTGCATCGGCCGTAACTACGCCGAACACGTCCGTGAACTCGGCAACCGGGTCCCGGATACGCCGGTCCTGTTCATGAAGCCGGCCGACTGCGTCGTACCGGACGGCGGTGAGGTGGTCGTGCCCGACTATTCCCGGGAATGCCATCATGAAGTCGAGCTTGCCGTTTTGATCGGCAAGGCAGGCCGCAAGATCCCTGCCGAGAGAGCCCTGGATTTTGTCGCCGGCTATGCTGTCGCCATCGACCTGACCCTGCGTGATGTGCAGAACCAGTTGAAAAGCAAAGGCCACCCCTGGGAAATGGCCAAAGCATTTGCGACCTCCTGCCCGCTCTCCGACTTCGTGCCGGCCACAGCAGTGGCCGATCCGCAAAGCCTGCGCTTGACCCTGGCGGTCAATGGCAATCTGCGGCAGAACGGGACAACCGCCGATATGCTGCGCTCGGTGGCCGAAATTATTGCCGTGATGTCGGAATATTTTTCTCTGCAAGCCGGCGATGTCCTGCTGACCGGGACCCCGGCGGGAGTCGGCCCAATCCGCAGTGGCGACCGACTGGAGGCAGTCATCCCGGAAGTGGGCACTTTATCTGTACGGGTCCGCTGAAAATCCTTGCGCGCTGCCGCCTTCCTGACGGGTTCTTTGCAGGTTGCTGGCCAGATGGGCCTGGCGGGTCGGTTCCGGCAAACGGTAGCCCTGGCCGCACCGCAGAACGATCTGGATCGAGCGCCGGATGTCCATGCGGTGGCCGGGCGAGACGAACAAGGGACGGACGTGATCTCGGGTCCGCAGTACGGCGCCGACCGGGCTCCCGTCCAGCAAAAGCTGGGAGTGCTGTCCCCTGCTCGGCCCCGGTTCTCCGGCTTCGCCGCACAGCCGGCTTTTGGCGCAGCCGATGGTCGGCAGGTCGAGCCAGAGACCCAGGTGGCTGGCCACTCCCAACCGTCGCGGATGGGCGATGCCCTGCCCGTCCACCAGCACCACCTGCGGCACCCGGCGGAGTCTCTTGAAGGCCTCGAGCAGCACCGGCAACTCCCGGAAAGACAGCAGGCCCGGAACGTAGGGAAAGGAAACTTGCCCGGAAGCCGTGGCGGTTTCCACGATGCTTGCCGATTCGAGATCCATGACCACGACTGCGCCATGGAATTGGTCGGCCCGACGCCGATAGGACACATCAACCCCGGCGACCAGCTGGACAGGTTCGCACAAGGTATCCGTCAACACCACCTTATGGGCGAGATCCTTCTGCAGGCCGACAGCCTGCCTGGGCGTCAGATCCCAGCTGTGAAGTTCAGGGAAGCGCATATTTGTCGAGGACAGCCGAAAGAGGGCTGGGAAATAAAACCAGTCAGGCGACCCGGTTTTGCGGGTCTCCCGCCAGGAAGGCCGCGACATTGGCGACCACGGTCTCCATCAGGCGCCGGCGGGCGGCCCGGGTCGCCCAGGCCAGATGCGGGGTAATCAGGCAGTTGGGTGCGCTCAGCAGCGGGTTGTCCGCAGGCGGCGGCTCTGCCGACAGCACGTCCAGGCCGGCCCCGGCCAGGAGACCCTGCTGCAGAGCCCGGCTCAGGGCCGGCTCGGCCACCAGGCCGCCGCGCCCGGTATTGATCAGGAAGGCGGTGGCCTTCATCAGCTTCAACCGTCTGGCATCGACCAGCTGTTCGGTTTCTTCGTTCAGCGGGCAGTGCAGACTGACGACGTCGGCCAGCCGGAACAGGTCATCCAGAGCGACGAATTCGACCTCGGGCCATTCGCGCGGCCGGGGCGTACGGGTATGCACCAGAATGCGCATTTCGAGGGCTCGACCGATACGGGCCACGGCCTGACCGATGGCCCCGAAGCCGACCAGCCCCAGAACCTTCCCGGTCAATTCGATCTGAGAACTTTCCCAGAAGCTGAAATCGGGCGCCTGCGTCCAGCGCCCCCGGCGAACCAGTTCGGCATGCATGCCCACCCTGCGGGCCAGTTCCATGATGAGGGCGAAAGTCAGCTGGGCAACGGAGGGCGTGCTGTAGGCCGGCACATTGGTCACGACAATATCGCGCTGCCGCGCGGCGTCCAGATCGACAACGTTGACGCCGGTAGCGGACACTCCGATGTATTGCAAGTCCGGCAGGTGCTTGAGCTCGTTGCTGCCAAGGGCCACTTTGTTGGTGATCAGAATCTCCGATCCGCTGGCCCGTTCGACAGTTTGCGACGGCGGCGTCCGTTCGAATATCCGGCAGTCACCCAGATCCTCCAGGGGCGTCCAGTCCAGGTCCCCCGGGTTCAGGGTATAGCCGTCGAGAACCGTGATCTTCATTCAGGGCTCCTCGAAGACCAACCCGCTGCCGTCGGTCATTCGATCCAGGTACTTGCGCAGGCGAACAGTGTGCTGACGATCTTCCTCAGCCAGAAACTTGAAGAGCGTCTGCAAGTCCGGTTGACCGGCGACGTCAGCGTAGTTGAGATGGGCTTTGAGAAATTCGTCTTCCAATTCCACCGAGGCATAAACGGCATCGGTCAGGGAAAGACGGTTCTTACGCAACTGCTCGTAAATCTCGGCGGCACGGTCTGAAAGTCGCTGGACATCAGCAGCCGACATGCCGACCGCGCCGATGCCGGCAATCTCCAGCCGATCAGCGACCAGACCGATGTGCTTGGCGTGTCGGAGTTCGTCCTCGGCCATTTCCGTCCAGATGTCCTTGAGTTCCCTATCCGCTTCGGGGTGGTCGACTAACCCTTTGTAGATGTCGGCGATGCGCAGTTCGATTTTGACGCAGGTCTCGAGCACAGGATTCATGACGCACCTCATCGTTGCAGGAATTGCGCAAGTTTAGCATAAGCTGATAATGATGGCGAGCAGCGACCCGGGGAAAGTGCGGCGACCGACCTTGCCGGTAAGCCAGCGGACGAAAGAGGGCAGATCCGTACGGACCTGCCCCCTGCTTGCTCCGATTTTTCTCGGTTTATGCTGGCCGGTGTGCTTATTCCTCTTCCAGCGCCGCCTGGGCAGCCGCCAGCCGCGCGATGGGCACCCGGTAGGGGGAACAGGACACGTAGTCGAGGCCGATTCTGTGGCAGAACTTGACGCTGGAGGCTTCGCCGCCATGCTCGCCGCAGATGCCGAGTTTGATGTCGGCTCGGGTTTGCCGGCCCTTTTCGCAGCCTAATCGGACCAGTTCGCCGACCCCGGCCTGGTCGATGGCGACAAAGGGGTCGTTCGGAAAGATTTCCTGTTCGACGTAGAACGGCAGGAATCTGCCCGAATCGTCGCGCGACAGGCCATAGGTGGTCTGGGTCAGGTCGTTGGTACCAAAGGAGAAAAAGTCCGCTTCTCTGGCAATCGCGTCAGCAGTCAGGGCGGCACGCGGCAGTTCGATCATGGTGCCGATCAGGTAGGTCACCTCGACGCCGTACTCGGCGATCACTTCGTCGGCAACCCGGATGGCATTGGCACGCAGAATGGACAGTTCCTTGACCTCGCCGACCAGCGGGATCATGATTTCGGGCACGATCTGGTAACCTTCGTCCTTGATCAGCTCGCAGGCCGCTTCCATGATGGCACGCACCTGCATGTCGTAGATTTCCGGATAGGTCACCGCCAGTCGGCAGCCGCGATGACCGAGCATCGGGTTGAATTCATGAAGGGAGTCGACCTTGGCTTTGAGGGTCTGGGCAGGCACTTTGATTTCCTGGGCCAGTTCTTCCAGTTCCGTCTCGGAGTGGGGCAGGAACTCGTGCAGCGGCGGATCGAGCAGCCGGATGGTGACCGGCAGTCCCTTCATGACGCGGAAGATGCCCAGGAAGTCGCTGCGCTGCATGGGCAGGATCTTTTCGAGGGCCCGCTTGCGGCCTTCCTGATCCGCAGCGAGGATCATCTCGCGCACTGCCATGATCCGGTCGCCCTCGAAGAACATGTGTTCGGTACGGCACAGGCCGATCCCTTCGGCACCGAAATCCCGTGCCACCTGGGAATCGTGGGGCGTGTCGGCATTGGTACGGACCCGCATGCGGCGATACTGGTCGACCCATTTCATCAGCTGCGCAAATTCGCCGGTCAGTTCGGGCTTGATGGTCGGCACCTGGCCCTGCATGACTTCGCCGGTGGAGCCGTCAAGGGTGATCACGTCACCCTTCTTGAAAACCTGGCCGTCGCGGGCGGTGAACTGCTGTTTGGCGTAATCCACCTTGACGTCGCCGCAGCCTGAAACGCAGCACTTGCCCATGCCGCGGGCGACCACGGCAGCGTGCGAGGTCATGCCGCCGCGTGCGGTCAGGATGCCCTTGGCGGCGTGCATGCCGTGGATGTCTTCCGGGCTGGTCTCGATACGGACCAGGATGACATTCAGACCGATTTTGGCCGCTTCTTCGGCTTCGTCGGCGGAAAAAACCACTTCACCGCTGGCGGCTCCGGGCGACGCCGGCAGGCCCTTGGCGACCACGGTTTTTTCCGCTTTCGGGTCCAGTGACCGATGCAGCAGCTGATCGAGCTGGGCCGGCGCCATCCGCAGGATCGCTTCCCTGTCGGTGATCAGTCCCTCCTCCACCATGTCCACGGCGATGGTTACGGCCGCCTTGGCGGTCCGTTTGCCGGTCCGGGTCTGCAGCATGTACAGTTTGCCCTTTTCGATGGTGAATTCGATATCCTGCATGTCTTTGTAATGCTTTTCCAGCCGGTCGCGAATGTCCACCAGTTGGGCATAGGATTCAGGCATGACATCTTCCATGGCCGGCAGATCGCCCGGCTGGTGTTTCGCCTTGTTGATCGGCTGGGGGGTGCGAGTGCCGGCAACGACATCCTCGCCCTGGGCATTCACCAGATATTCACCGTAAAAATAGTTCTCGCCGGTGGAAGGGTCGCGGGTGAATGCGACGCCGGTGGCACAGTCATCGCCCATGTTGCCGAAAACCATCGACTGGATATTGACCGCCGTGCCCCATTCGGTCGGGATCTCGTTGAGCCGCCGGTAGGTGACGGCCCGCGGATTCATCCAGGAGCCGAATACGGCGCCGATGGCGCCCCAGAGCTGCTCTTCGGGATCGAGGGGAAACTCCCGGCCAAGCTCCTCCTTGACCTTGACCTTGAACTGCTTGACCAGATCCTTGAGGTCGTCGGCGGTCAGTTCGGTATCCAGCTCAACGCCGCGCTCCTCCTTCATGGTTTCCAGGATATGCTCCAGAATATCGCCATCCATGCCCAGCACGACATTGCTGTACATCTGGATGAAGCGCCGGTAGGAATCGTAGGCGAAACGGGGGTCGTCGCTCTGCCTGATGATGCCCTGCACCGTCTCGTCGTTGAGGCCGAGATTGAGCACCGTGTCCATCATGCCGGGCATCGAGGCACGGGCCCCCGAGCGGACGGATACCAGCAGCGGATTCTCCGAGTCTCCGAACTTCTTGCCCATCAGCTGCTCGACCCGCGCCAGGTGTTCAGCGACTTCGGCTTTCAGTCCTTCCGGGTACTGACGGTTGTTCCTGGTGAACTCGATGCAGACCTCGGTGGTCACGGTGAACCCTGCCGGTACCGGCAGGCCGATACTGGTCATTTCTGCCAGATTGGCGCCCTTGCCGCCGAGCAGATTCTTCATGTCGCCCCGGCCTTCAGCGTTGCCGTCGCCAAAGAAATAGACATATTTTGCCATCTATTCATCCTCCTCGATTAATGTGGATAAAGTTTTCCCCGTTCCGGACCTGTATTTTTAGTCAAAATAAAACCGCCGCTTAAGTTTCTAAGCGGCGATCTTTGTGAAATCGGCGATGTCGGCGAACAGACCGGCAACTTGTGTCAGCAGGGCCAGCCGATTGATGCGGACCCGTTCATCTTCAGCCATGACCATGACACCGTCAAAGAAGGCATCGACCGGCTGTCTCAAGCCGGCTACGCTATGCAGAGCTGCGGTATAATCTCCCGCAGCGACCTGCTCCCGAACAGCGCGCCGGGCTGATTCGACGGCTGCCGCCAAGTCGCGCTCGCAGTCGGCCTCGAAAAGGTCCTCGCGAACATCGATATAAGTTCCACTCTTGACAATATTGATCACGCGTTTGAAAGCAACGGCCAGCGCCTCGAAATCTTCAGCCCCTTTCAGTTCGGAAAGTGCATCCACCCGGGCCAGAGCATCAACCGGGTCATCGAAGCGGGCGGTCAGGACGGCATCGACCACATCTCCGGAGTAGCCGCGATTGGTCAGCATGTTGACCAGGCGCAGGCGGATAAAAGCGATGACATCGTCCCGCACTTCGTTTTGGGGCCGGGTCAGCTTCGGCTGCAGCAGATCCAGGCTCTGGTCGACCAGTTCGGGAATTTTGATCGCATAACCGCGGTCGAGAATAATATTGAGGATGCCGATGGCGCTGCGTCGCAAGGCATAGGGGTCGGCCGATCCCGTCGGGATCAGCCCGACCCCGAAACAGCCGCTGATGGTATCGATTTTATCGGCAATCGAAACGAAGGCGCCGATGCTGTCGGCCGGCAGCGCACCGCCGGCCTCGGTCGGCAGATAATGTTCGTAAATGGCCGTCGCAATCCGCGGCTCCTCACCTTCGAGGCGGGCATATTCCCGCCCCATGATGCCCTGCAGCTCCGGGAACTCGTAGACCATCTTGGTTTCGAGATCGCATTTGGCCAGCCGCGCGGCACGCTCGGTCAAGGCCGCCGCTGCCGGCTCGAACTGCTCGGCGAGACTCACGGCAATCCGGCTGAAGCGCTCCACCTTTTCGAAGCTGGAGCCAAGCTTGGCCTGGTAGATGACCTGCCGGAGCTTCTCCAGGTTGTCTGCGAGGGGCTGCTTCTGGTCCTCTTCCCAGAAGAACATGGCATCGGAAAGCCTGGCACGCAGCACCCGCTGGTTGCCATTGATGACCACAGCGGGGTCTTCGACCCGGGTATTGGAGACGGTGATGAATTTGTTGAGCAGCTCGCCCTGCTCATTTTCGACCGTAAAGTAGCGCTGGTGTTCGCGCATGGAGGTCACCAGCAGTTCACGGGGCAACTGCAGAAATCGCTCATCGAAACTTCCGCATACCGCAGTCGGGTCTTCGACCAGGTAGCTGACCTCTTCCAGCAGGTCTTCATCGATGGCCGTATGCCCGCCGGCCTGGCGCCCGGCCTCTTCGATCTGGGTGCGAATGACCGCCTTGCGCTCCTGCTGGTCGGCCAGGACGAAATGTTTCCGGCACTGCTCGAGCCAATCGTCCATGCCGGTTACGGCGAACTCGTCGGGCGCCATGAAGCGGTGGCCCCGCGAGGCATTGCCGCTGGTCAGATTACCGAAGCGAAACGGGACCACCTGACCGCCGAACAAGGCCACCAGCCAGTGCATCGGCCTGGCGAAGCGCACATCGAGATCTTTCCAGCGCATGGATTTTTTAAAAGGAATGCCGGCGATAAGCCGTGGCAGCATTGCCGTCAGGAGTTCGCTGGTCGGTCGCCCGGCCTCTTCCTTTTCGGCCAGCAGGTATTCCCCCTTTTCGGTTTCGATCAGCTTGAGGTCCGCCACATCGATGCCCTGCCCCCGGGCGAAGCCGATGGCCGCCTTGGTCGGTTGGCCCTCGGCATCATAGGCGATCCGCCTGGCCGGCCCCACGGTTTCGGTTCGCAGCATCGGCTGCTCTTCCGCAACCCCGTCGACCACCAGGGCCAGCCGGCGCGGCGTGGCAAAAGTGCGGATTTCGCCGAACTCGAGACGGGCACTGTCCAACTCCTTGCGGATCAGGCGCTCCAGATCGGCCATGGCCCTGGGCAAAAACCCCGCCGGGATTTCTTCGGTGCCGATTTCGAGGAAAATTTCTTTCGACATTCAAAACTCCATTTCAGGCAATGATTAACGCAAAGACGCAAAGGTCGCAGAGGAAGGCACTAAAACCGGGAAAAATTTATCCCAAAAAACGAGACGTTTGATCTGAACCTTCATATCCTGAATATTTTTTCCGGCTGGCGAACATGGAGATCTTGTTTTTCCCCTTTGCTTTAACCTTTGTTTTTCCTCTCTTTGCGCACTCTGCGTCTTTGCGTTAAAAAACGGTTATTAACTATTTTCTCAGGAGCGGGAAGCCCATTTTCTCCCGCTGGGCCACATACCCCTCGGCACACAGGCGGGCCAGGTTGCGGACCCTGCCGATGTAATGGGCCCGCTCGGTGACCGAAATAGCGCCGCGGGCGTCGAGCATATTGAAGGCATGGGAACATTTCAGGACATAGTCGTAGGCCGGGAAAACCAGTTCCTTGTCCGTCAGCCGCAGGCATTCCTTCTCGAACATGTCGAACAACTGCAGCATCATGCCGGTGTCCGCCTCCTCGAAATTATATCGGGAAAATTCCACTTCGGTCTGGTGATGCACATCGCCGTACTTGATGCCGCCGCCCCAATCCAGGTCGTAGACGTTATCCACACCCTGGATGTACATGGCGATCCGTTCGATGCCGTAAGTCAACTCTCCGGAGATGGGCTTCAGGTCGATCCCGCCGCACTGTTGAAAGTAGGTGAACTGCGTGATCTCCATGCCATCCAGCCAGACCTCCCAGCCAAGTCCCCAGGCACCGAGCGTCGGCGATTCCCAATCGTCTTCGACAAAGCGGATGTCATGTTTGGCGGCATCGATGCCGAAGCTCTTGAGGGAATCGAGATAGAGTGCCTGGATGTTCATCGGCGACGGTTTGAGAATCACCTGGAACTGGTAGTAATGCTGGAGCCGATTGGGGTTCTCGCCGTAACGGCCGTCGGTGGGACGCCGGGAAGGCTCGACATAGGCCACGTTCCAGGGCTCCGGTCCGAGCGAACGGAGAAAAGTCGCCGGGTGAAAGGTTCCCGCACCTTTTTCGAGATCGTAAGGCTGCTGGAGAATGCAGCCGTGATTGGCCCAGTAGTTCTGCAGGGCCAGAATCAATTCCTGAAAAGTCACTGTGCCTCCTTGACGGATGCCTGTCCGAGACGAACGCACCTGAACTGAAAAAAGATCAGGCCATCCGGTAGAAAACCGAACAGACCCGGATATGCACACAAGATGTGTCGCAACGGGCTGATGGCTTCCCCGGCGCCTGCGGGCGCATTCTACAACCTCGTTTTTTAGGCAGATTTAATTGGGTTCAACGAGCCTGAAGACCTGTTTCAGCCTGTCCTCGGCAGAGCACCGCATCTTAGCTTGGCGAACGCCTGCTGTCAAGAAAATGGGCGGCAAAAACCTTGATTTATCAGGGTTCGTCAAAGGTTTTCAATTCGTCCAGAAAAGCCTGGCTCTTGATCACCCCGGGCAAATGACAGCGCAGGGCGTCGCCGGTGATCAGCAGGCCCTCCCGGCGCGAAAGCGGACTGAGCCGGAAGCCTGTGAAGCTCTCGAGCGGAGTTTGCAGAATCCGGCCCAGAGTGCCGAGGGTCATCCGGTCGATGCACAAGCGCGCCTTGCTGCCGCCGCACGCGTCACAAAGGCTGCCGTTGCGGTCGGCGGAAAAGCCGACGGTGCCCGCCGGCAGACCGGCATTGCATTCGGCGCAATGCTGGAGATGGGGAACATACCCGGCGACCGACAGCAGTCGCAGTTCCAGCAGCAGGCGGGCCTCCGGCGATGCCCCGGCGAGGTTGAGGTGATCGAGAAAGGCCTTCAGCAGCAGGAAAATTTCGGCGGCACCGACAGCTTCGTCGAACAGGGCTCCGCTCAGTTCGCAGCCGTAGCCGGCCAGGGCCAGGGTCTCCAGGTTGTTGCGCAAACCGGCTCGCAAAGTGACCAGTTCGGCCTCCTGGATGCTGGCCAGGTCGCTGCCCGGCCGCAGTTTCCAGTGCAGGCGAACTTCGGCGAAGGTTTCCAGCGAGGCACCGAACCGGCGCCGGCTTTTCCGCGCATGACGGGCAAACCCCTTGATCCGTCCATAATCGGGCGTCAGCAGGGTGACAATCCGATCGGCCTCGCCGTAATTGGTGTGATGCAGGACGATGGCGGAAGAGACGTTCAGCTTCATAAGATGCGAGACGGGGGCCGACGAATGGGCCCGGTTCTGGTGACAGTGCCGGACAGAGCCGCGGCGTATGCAGAAGCAGAATTTTGCAGGGACCGTGTCGAGGGTAGCATAAGCCTGGATTTCCCTGAGCTTATTGACCGGAAAAGCGGGTGCGGCTGCATTTTGTTCATCATATACCCGAGATTGACCGGCGGCAAATTAATCTGACTTTTTCAGGCCACTGCCGTCACTGAGAAAGAATCGTGCTTGCCGCCGTACGGCAGCGAAAGGTATCCTGTTCCTGAGAATAACAAGCTATGATCGGGAGCCCAAGGCATGACTGACGAGCTGGACCTTCAGATTCGCGAACTGCTGGATCATCAGATGCTCGGTGTTCTGGCCACCAGCGCCGGCGGCCATCCCTACACCACCCTGGTCGGGTTCGCCCTCGGCGACCATCTCCGGGAGATTCTCTTCGCAACCCACCGCGCCACCCGCAAGTACGCCAACCTGCAGAACGATCAGCGGGTCACCCTGCTGATCGACAATCGCACCAACCGCGCCGAGGATTTCCGTCGCGCCGCCGCCCTGACCGCGTTCGGAATCGCTGCCGAAGTGCCCGCAGAACAATGGCCGGAAGCGAGGCGCATCTTCCTGGCCAGGCACCCGATGCTGGAACAATTTGTGGCTTCGCCGGGCTGTGCGCTGTGCCGGGTCGAGGTCCAGCGCTACAGCCTGGTGCGCCGGTTTCAGGATGTGGTCGAACTGATTTTCGATGAAACTTACTCTGCCCCTTGAACAGCTGACGCCGGAGCTGCGGAGCCGGGTCGGCGGCAAGGCCTTCGCCCTGGCCGAAGTCCGCCAGCGGGGCTATCCGGTGCCGGCCTCATTGGTCATTCCCGGCAACGTTTACCGACGCTATCTGCAGGAAACCGAGGTCGGCGACCGCATCCTGATGGAACTGGGCCGCAAGGATTTTCTGCAGATGCGCTGGGAGGAGATCTGGGACGCTGCCCTGCGCATCCGCAATCTCTTCCTGCGAACCCCGCTGCCAGATTCGCTGGGGACCGCACTGGCTGAGGAGGTTGCCGCCTTCTTCGGCGATCAGCCGCTGGTCTTTCGCTCCTCGGCTCCCGGCGAGGATGGGGCC
>DATFJP010000028.1:0-3042 GCA_035269105.1 Desulfuromonadales bacterium | reverse complement strand
CTCGGTCACATCGCCGAACCGAAGCTGGAAGAGGCGGTCGAGGAATTACGCGGCTACTGCCAGTTCCTCAAGGTACTCGGCTCGTACCCGAAGGCTAAATGACCGGAACAGGTTAACGCAAAGGCGCCAAGGACGCAGAGGAATTCAAAAGCCATAAAACCTGTGATAAATTAGACTAGTGTTCATCCGGAAACTCGGGATGAACACAGTGAAGTTTTCGAGCTGGAAACGAGGGTTTTTTCGTCATGGCAAGGAAATCAAGGGCTTGCGCGGAGGCGTACATCGGTACGCCGCACAAGCAAGTTCGCAGATTGACGCAGCCATGGCTGAAAAGAACCGTTTCCGGATGGAAACTAGTATAACAACTGCGGCGGTTCATTGACAGAGCCAGGAGGGAATATCGGGAGCGTCGCCATCCGGGGGGCGCGTCCCCGGTTTGCCGGCAGAGATAGATGCAGGACCGGCAATCAGGCTCCATGACTTCCCCGAAATTCCCGGATGAGCCAGAAAAAAGCTTTGACAAAATTTCTGCGGATTCATTAGGATGAGGCTCTTGAATCTTGTCCGCACCCTTGGACTCATCGCCCGGCCGAAAACCCGCCGAACCGGAATTCCGGAACACCATGGATATGGATCGCGTTCTCAATCTGCTCAAAGACGACATCTGTCGGGTCGAGGCCCAATTCCGCCTGGACCTTGACTCCCGGGTGCCGCTGATTCGCAAAGTCGGAGAATATGTCCTGGCCAGCGGCGGCAAGCGCATTCGGCCGATGCTGCTTTTGCTCTGCGCACGTTTGACCGGCTACCGGGGCGAAGCTCACATCGGCCTGGCCAGCGTGGTCGAATTCATCCATACCGCAACCCTGCTGCATGACGATGTGGTCGACAGTGCTGTCCTGCGGCGCGGCCAGGAGTCTGCCAATGCGGTCTGGGGCAATGAGGCCAGTGTCCTGGTCGGCGACTTTCTGTTTGCCAAATCTTTCTCGATCATGGTTCGCAACGGCAGTCTGGACATTCTGCGGGCTTTGTCCGATGCAACAACCCAGATGGCCGAGGGCGAGGTCCTGCAGCTGATCAGCACCTGCGACCTTGCCCTGGACGAAGAACGCTATATTGAGGTGGTGCGCAATAAAACGGCCGTATTGCTGGCCGCAGCCTGCCGTTCCGGGGCGATCCTGGGAGAGGCGGCAGCCGATCAGCAGGAGGCCCTGGCCGCCTATGGCATGGACTTGGGAATTGCCTTTCAGTTCATGGATGATGCCCTCGATTATGTCGCCGAACAGGAGGAGTTCGGCAAGGCCCGCGGCCACGATCTGCTTGAAGGAAAGGTCACTCTGCCCCTGATTCATGCTCTGCGACAGTGCTCTGCCGAAGAGCGCTCCCGGGTCGAGAACATCGTCGAACAGGAGGAGCTGCCGCAGGAGGATCTGGGCTACGTTATCGAACTGATCGACAAGTACGATGGCATTCAATTCACCCGCCTGAGGGCCGCGACGTTCGTTGAACAGGCCAAAACCCGCCTGGCCGTTTTCGAGGCGGATCCTATCAAGGAAGCGCTGGAAATTCTGGCCGATTACGTCGTCAGCCGTTCCAGTTAGACCTGTCAGCTTATATCACCCGACCTTGTCCGCATGAGGGCGGGAGCATATTTCTTTCCGCAGGATGGATCTCACTGATATAATCAGCGCATGCCGCGTTTCTCCTATCAGAAAAAAGTCCTTCAATCCTTCTGTATTCTGGCGCTGGTTCCCCTGGTGATCATGGTTGTCTTTGCTGCCATGAGCTTGAAGACCGTCGAAGGTCTGCTCAGGGACAGCGCCATCGAAGCCCTCGACCGGCAGGCGGCGGAAATGCTCGAGTTGCGCGCGGTCATGGTCGCCAACGAGGTCGGCACCTTTCTGCGCAGTGTTGAAGATCACCTGGCTGCGTTTGCCCAGCTCAAGCCGACCGCTGAAAACTATCTGCATTTCAGCCGCACCAACCGGCGGCAGATCTGGTATCGAGGCGGGACCAACGATGACCCCGCCGAGGAACGCAAAGTTATCCCGCTCTACCGGGAACTGGCTTTCATCGGCGCCGACGGTGTCGAAGCCCTGCGGATCCGGGACGACCGGGTCGTCTCCTCAAAGCGCGACGTTTCCGATCCGGCCAACACGACCTACCTGACCGAAACCTACTTTGCCTCGGCCCGGGATCTGCCCGGAGGGCAGATCTACGTTTCCCACGTGACCGGCTGGCACGTCAACAAGGTCGAACAGCTGCAGGGGGCGGCAACCCCCGAGGAAGCCGTCGAAGGACGGAAATATCAAGGGGTGATCCGTTTTGCCCGCCCGGTTCATTCAAAACAGGGGCATTTGCAAGGGGTCGTGGTGCTCTCCCTTGACCACAAGCATCTGATGGAGTTCACCCAGCACATCAGTCCGACCGCAGAGCGGTTCGTGGTCTATCCTTCCTACCAGAGCGGCAACTATGCCTTCATGTTCGATAACGAAGGCTGGATCATTACCCACCCCAAGTTCTGGGACATCCGCGGCCTGGACAGCGAAGGCCATCTGGTCCCGGCCTACACCGAACGCTCCTCCCCGGAGGCAATCGCCCGCGGTGCCATCCCCTACAATCTCGGCCAGGCAGCCTTTGTGCATCCCAATTACCCTCTGGTTTTACAGGCTGTTCTCGGCGGCCGTTCCGGTGTTGTGGACGTGACCAATGTCGGCGGCTCCCGGAAGATCATGGCCTACGCGCCGATTTTCTACAACCAGGGAAGCTATGCTGAAACGGGGGTCTTCGGCGGCGTGACCATCGGTGCCGAAGTCCGCCAGTTCCATAAAACCGCGGAACAAGCTTCGGCCCGCATCGATCGGATTTTCGCCGGTTTCCTGGGCAGTGCCTGGGTCCTGATCGGCTTGACGGCGATTCTGGTGACGGTGGCGGCCTACAAGCTGTCCCGAAGTGTCACCAATCCTTTCCTGAGTCTGATTTCCACCACCCGTGAGATGGCGCGGGGCAACCTCGAGGCAAGGGTTGAGATCAAAAGCCCGATCG
>DATFJP010000027.1:0-3261 GCA_035269105.1 Desulfuromonadales bacterium | reverse complement strand
GCAGAAAAGGGCCTTTTTAAACTTTTTACCAGTGCGACAGTGTACTGCTTATGAACAGCACGTCACGGGATCTCGACCGGCAGAGGTGCTGCCACCTTTGGGAGGGCCTTTCTTTTTCAAGGCCCTCCTTCTTGCTGCGCGGCTATCAATAAAAACGACAATGGTGGAGATGGTCCGAGAGGGGCCTAGCAGCAGCGTGCAGCAAGAATAAGTGGCCCCAGAGGGATGGGCCACGCTCGTCTTTGGTTCCGTAGTAGCTCTGCCCTGCCATACATTTGGTGCTGTGACGGTCATATTGATAACGGCGAGGCCGCGCATGCTCCCGGCAGGGAAGGCACTTTTGCATCCTTTTGCTGCCGGGCAAAAGGATGTCGGCTGGCGGGACGAAACCCGCCGGTTTTGATTTGCCTTTAGGAATGAAGTCAAAATGTGGAAATGGCCAGCGGGCCGAAACCCGCCTGTATTAAAGATTTTGGCTATTGCATATCCAAAAACGGGGACAGTTCGGATAAATCCGGGACTGCCCCCGCAGGGAGCTCTCCCAAGCTGAGAGCTACCATCAGTCAGCAACACGTATCCACAATTCCCCCTTCCACGCGGTGCGCACCGCCAGTGGTCGCCGAAGCGCGCGGTGAGCAGAGGTAGACGGCATGGTTCGCCACCTCCTCCGGTTCGGCGAAGCGCTGGATCAGCGAGCCCGGCCGCGCCGTCTTGAAAAAATCCTCCTTGGTCTGCTCCAGCGACTGCCCTTCCTTGTCCGCCAGCTTCTTGACGAATTCGCTGACGCCTTCGGTCCAGGTCGGACCGGGCAGCAGAGCATTGACCGTCACACCGGTATTCGCCAGATCCTTGGCCAGGCCGCGGCTGATCGCCAGCATGGCGGTCTTGGTCATGCCGTAGTGGATCATCTCCTTGGGGATGTTGATGCCCGACTCGCTGGAAATGAACAGGATACGTCCCCAGCCCTGCTCGCGCATGTCGTCCACCACCGCCCGGCTGCAGCGGATCGCCGACAGGACGTTGAGGTTGAAAAACTTCTGCCAGTCGTCGTCGGTGACTTCGGCAAAGGGCTTCGGTTCGAAGATACCGAAGTTGTTGACCAGGATATCGATCGGCCCCAGCTTGCGAGCCTCTTCGATCAATGTGGCAACCCCGTCCGCAGTGGAAAGGTCGGCAGGCACGGCATAGGCCCGCCCGGATTCGGAAATCTCCCGGGCCGTCTGTTCGGCCCGTTCCCGGGTCCGGCCGTTGACCACCACCTGGGCTCCTTCGGCGGCCAGACCGGCGGCGATGGCGCGGCCGATGCCGGCGGTCGAGCCGGTGACCACGGCGAGTTTCTGGTTGAGTTCCAAATTCATGTTTGTTCCTCCTTGATTATTTGGCGGCGGCCGCCCACTCTGCCGAGCGCAACAACGCGACGACCGCGGATGCTGTTAACAGTCTAGCAAGCTGTTGCAGTCTGTCAGCTTTTGGTCAGGAAGAGCTTCGCGTCTTTTGGGTTTTCCCAAAAAATAAGCTTTTACGGGCTCTGAACCCGGTCGCGCTGTTCGAGCAGGGAGGTCAGCGCCCGCCACATGCGCCATTTGCCGACCAGGCCCGGCTCGGCATCGACATGCATCAGACCGTCCACCAGGTAGAGTTCCGCCTGGCCGTCGGGGAGGGCACGCTTCAGGGCGATACTCTCGGTGTAGGGGATAATGGTGTCGTCGTAGCCGTGCACCAGGATCAGGTGCGCCTCCAGCCGGTCCAGATCGTGCGCGGCAAGGTCGAGCTTGGCGGCTTCGGCGCGAATCGCTTCCGGCAGCGCTGTGTACAGTCGATCGAAACGGGCACGCTCGGTGTTGGTGACGAAGCGATAGAGCGTCTGGCCCTGGCCGGTCAGCCGGCCGGCCAGGTCGTCGAGGGGCGCTTCCAAGTCCGCGCGCTTGCGCTCGATCATGCGCCGGAACAGCCGGCGGTCGGATGGCTGGTCGAGAAACTGCAGGTTGCTTTTGACGAACACCCACTTACCGTAGGGATTGGGCTGCATGTGCCGCCATTCGTCGTCAAGGCGATAATCGCCCGTGGTAATGAAAATGAGAACATCGCGGATCGAATAATAGCCGCCGACGCTGAGCAGAAAGCCTGTTTTCCCTGCCATCCGCGGTTCGGCAGCGGCCAGCACCGCCGGGCCGGCCGCGTAGCTGAAGGCGCCGATACCGGCCGTTTGCCCCGGCGCCAGCTCCTCCCGGCCAAGCAGATAGCCAAATACGTCCCGGATCTGGCCGATGTCGTCGGCATTGACCTGCAACTCGCGCAGACCCGGAAGGTCGGGCACCAGCACGGCGAAACCGACCCGGGCCAAAGTGGTGGCGAAAGCCACCAGGCGGGGATCGTCCTTGCCGCGTTCGGCAGCCCCGGGCACCAGCAGCAAACCGGCCTGCACGCGGTCGGCCGGCAGATACAGATCCCCCCGGTACTGACTGCCGTCGACCTGAAAAGTCTGTTCGGACCTGCTCGGCGCTGCCGTAGTCTTCTTGAGCCGGCTCGGTTCCGTTCCGGCGGCGATATCCATCGCCAATAAAGCGGCTTGCCAGTTGCGCGTCGGGCTGCACCCGGTCAGGAGCAGGACGATAACCAGAATCAGCAACAGCAAAGCTTGCGTGCAGAACCTGCAGAGACTGCAAGAACGGCTGCGCCGGCCCGCGTGACGGGCTTTTCCTGTATTTGCCGAAAGCTGCTTGATGGCCCTCTCCTGGTTGCAGCAGATTCTCAACGTTTCAGTCATTCTAACGCAAGGCCTGCCTTGAGCAACCGCATGTCCACGCACGGTGCTGTTAATAAAGGATGAAAGCACATGGTGGTCGATCGCAGATGACGGAAAAACCAAGATAAAACTGTTGACATCCCAAAACCGAAGGTGTATAAAATCCGCCTGTTGTCCCGATGATTCCGGGACGCCACTCACAATCCCCGATAGCTCAGCTGGTAGAGCAGCGGACTGTTAATCCGCTTGTCGTTGGTTCGAGTCCAACTCGGGGAGCCATAAATTCAGAAGGCCGATTTCGTCAATGAAGTCGGCCTTTTTTTTGTATTGGCTTCTGTGGTCGGCTTCATGCTCGTTTGTTAAGCATCTAAAAATCAAATACTTACAAGTTCGAGGCCCACCCGCATATTCTTTGGCGCTGAAAGACGATGGCTTCTTCATATGTCAGCATATCTGCGTATTCCGGTGAAAGTGGGCCAGTGATTCTGATTTAAACTGGGCCACCGATTCCGGAG
>DATFJP010000026.1:0-7048 GCA_035269105.1 Desulfuromonadales bacterium | reverse complement strand
GCCGGCGGCAAAATTCACAGCGACATCGAACGCGGCTTCATCCGGGTCGAGATCATGAAGTTCGATGACCTGATCGCGCTGGGCTCCGAGCAGAAGGTCAAGCAGGCGGGGAAGATGCAGCTGCATGGGAAGGATTATGTGGTTGAGGATGGGGATATTTGTCATTTTCTTTTCAATGTCTGAAAATGACAGATATCCCCTATTGAACCTCAAAAACCAAAACCGGCGGGTTTCGTCCCGCCGACTTTAAGCCTGAAAAGGATGACAGGTAAAAGCCGAGAACAGCATCGTGAGAAAACCGCGTCAGCACCCCTCAAGAAAGTAAATTCCAAAAATTTCCTCTCAAAAGCAGCCGGCACAAATGCTATGCTGCAAGCATAACTCATTCAAAAACCACGCGACAGGAGCAAGAGATGCTGACCATCGGCATCGACACCGGCGGCACCTTTACCGATTTCATCTGGAAAGACGGCGACCAGTGGGGCGAATACAAACTCTTGTCGACCCCGGCCAATCCGGCGGAAGCGGTGCTGGCCGGCCTGCGGAAAATCGCCGGGGGGCGCCGCTACAGCCTGGTGCATGGTTCCACCGTCGCCACCAATGCGATCCTGGAGAAACGGGGCGCCCGCACGGCTCTGATCACCAACCGCAAGTTCGAGGACGTCATTGAAATCGCCCGCCAGAACCGCGGCGAACTCTACAATTTCTTCTCCCGCAAGAACCCGCCCCTGATTCCGCGTGAACTGCGCTTTGGCCTGCCCGGCCGGGTCGACCAGACCGGCGGAGTCGTCGAAGAACTGACCGCGGCCGACATCGAAGCCCTGAGCGAACCCCTGGCTGCTGCCGGGATCGAATCGGTGGCTGTCTGTCTGCTGTTCTCCTTCGCCAATCCCGGCCATGAACGAGCGGTCCGCCAAGGGCTGGCCAGGCTCGGTGTCCCCATCTCCCTGTCCCACGAAACCCTTTCGGAATTTCGCGAATACGAACGGACCTCGACCACGGTGATCAATGCCTACGTTTCGCCGAAAATGAGCCGCTACATTACTTTTTTGAGCGAACGGATCGGCGATCAGCCCTTCCGCATCATGCAGTCGAACGGCGGCAGCATCTCCGCGGCCACCGCCATGCGGGAATCGGTGCGCACCATCCTGTCCGGTCCCGCCGGCGGCGCGGTCGGCGCCTTTGAACTGGGCAAGATCGCCGGATTCCCCGAACTGATCACCTTCGATATGGGCGGCACCTCCACCGACGTCGCCCTGCTTGGCGGCAAATTGCCCTTGACCATGGAATCGCACATCGCCGAATATCCGGTCAAGGTGCCGATGATCGACATCCACACGGTGGGCGCCGGCGGCGGCTCGATCGCCGCGGTCGACGCCGGCGGCACCCTCAAGGTCGGCCCGCAAAGCGCCGGCGCCGATCCCGGACCGATCTGCTACGGCAAGGGCACGGAAATCACCGTCACCGATGCCAACCTGTACCTGGGTCGACTGATTGCCGATCATTTTCTCGGCGGCGACATGACCCTCGACATCACCGGCCTGCAGCAGCACTTCGAGACTCTCGCCGGCCGGCTCGGCCTGACGCCGGTGCAGTTGGCGGAAGGTATCCTGAGCGTCGCCAACACCACCATGGAACGGGCGATCAAGGTCATCTCGGTGGAACGCGGCTACGATCCCCGCGAATTCACCCTCTTCTCCTTCGGCGGCGCCGGCGGTTTGCACGCCGCCGACCTGGCGCGGCATCTGAACATGTCCCGGGTTCTGATACCCCGCAACCCCGGCATCCTGTCCGCCGCGGGCATGCTGATGTCCGACGTTATCAAGGACTACTCACAAACCGTGATGCTCGCCGAGGACGCGCTGGCCAGCGCGCCGCTGGAACGGTATTTCGAACCGCTGCTCGCCCGCGGCCGCGTGGACCTGCTGGAAGAAGGCGTCGCTGCCGACCGGATCGAACTGCACCGCTATCTGGACATGCGCTACCGCGGCCAGTCCTATGAAATCATGGTGCCTTTCGCAGGCGACTACCTTGAGCAATTCCACCTGCTGCATGAAAAAACCTACGGCTACTGCAACCGCAGCAAGGCGGTCGAAGTCGTCAACGTACGACTGCGAGCCCTGGGCAAACCGGAGAAACCGCAACTGCCGCGCCTTCCCCATGCCGGTGAAAAGCCGGTTCCGGAAGCCTTTCTGGGCGAACGGGACGTCGTTTTCGACGGCCTCGCCGAACGGACCCGGGTGATCCGCCGGGACCAATTAGGTTATGGCAATCAGTTGGCCGGGCCGGCTATCATCGTGGAGTACTCTGCGACCATCGTCGTGCCGCCATTCGCTGCCGGGCGGGTCGACGAATTCGGCAACATCATCCTGACCATCGACGCGGCTTGACCGCCAGAAGTCTGTTCGGCGCCGGCGCCGCCGGTGGTCGGCAACTTCGGAAGGAACGCAGACGTGAACCTCAATCCGGTCCTGATGCAGGTCTTCAAGAATCGCTTTGCCGCCATCGCCGAAGAGATGGGCGTCACCCTCAACCGGACGGCATTTTCGCCGAATATCAAGGAACGGCGCGACTTCTCCTGCGCCCTCTTCGACGGCCGGGGCGACATGGTCGCCCAGGCGGCCCACATCCCGGTCCACCTCGGCTCCATGCCGCTGTCGGTCAAAGCGGCCATCGACAGCGACAGACTGGCAGAAGGGGACATGGTGATGCTCAACAACCCCTTCCAGGGCGGCACCCACCTGCCGGACATCACCCTGGTGGCACCGGTCTACACCGGCGGTGCGGAACCAGCCTTCTATGTCGCCAACCGCGCCCACCATGCCGACGTCGGCGGCATGACCTCCGGTTCCATGCCGCTGTCGACTTCGATCCACCAGGAAGGGGTGATCATCCCCCCCCTGAAGATCGTCGAAAACGGCGCCATCGACCGCAAGCTGATGGCTTTTCTGCTCGGCAACGTCCGCACGCCGCTGGAACGGGAAGGCGACTTCACCGCCCAGATCATGGCCAATCTGACCGGCGCACGCCGCTGCCGGGAACTGGTGGACAAATACGGCCTGGAGACGGTCAACCTGTATGCCGCAGGCCTGACCGATTACGCGGAAACCATCACCCGCAAAGCCCTGGCCGCCATCCCGGACGGCGTTTATCATTTCGCGGATTTTCTTGACGATGACGGCATCTGCCGTGAAAACATCCGCATCGCCGTACGCCTGGAGATCGCCGGCGACCAGGCCCTGCTCGACTTCACCGGCAGTGACGCCCAGGCGGAGGGCAGCGTCAACGCCGTCTACGCCATCACCTTGTCGGCCGTGCTCTATGTATTCCGGGCCCTGGTCGAGGAAGACATTCCCACCAATGCCGGCTGCCTGCGCCCGATACGCGTCGTCACGCGGGAGGGCAGCATCGTCGATGCCGCTTTTCCCGCCGCCGTGGCCGGCGGCAACGTGGAAACCTCGCAGCGGATCGTCGACGTGGTGCTCGGCGCCCTTTCCCGGGCGCTGCCGGAAGCCGTGCCGGCGGCGAGCCAGGGAACCATGAACAACACCACCATCGGCGGCCTCGACCCGCGTACCGGCCGGCCCTTCGCTTACTACGAAACCCTGGCCGGCGGTGCCGGCGGCACCGCCCGGGGCCCCGGCGAGTCGGCGGTCCACTCGCATATGACCAACACCCTGAACACGCCAATCGAGGCGCTGGAATACAGCTACCCCTTCCAGGTTACGGAATACGCCATCCGCCAGAATTCCGGCGGCCGGGGTCGCCAACCGGGCGGCGACGGCCTGGTGCGGGAAATCCGCCTGCTGGCCGACGCCGAAGTGACCGTGCTTTCCGAGCGCCGCCGGCTGGCTCCGTACGGCCTGGTCGGGGGCGAGGCCGGTCAATCCGGCCGGAATACTGTGCTCCGCAATGGCAGGCAAGAAGCCATGCCCGGCAAGTTCTCGGCACGATTGAGCAAAGACGATATCCTGCGCATCGAAACCCCGGGCGGCGGCGGCTATGGTGAGCCTTCGACGGAGTAATCCGGATTCTGGCTTAAAATTTCGCCGCTGCGGGACGCCGCTGGCTGAAACTGATAGACTGTTGCTGTGATCCGGCACCACTTCGCTCATGACGGCTCAAACAAGGCTTTTCCCATGGCACCTTTGACCCGCAAATTCCTGTTCGGCCTGCCCTTGATGCTCATGGCCCTGCTGCTTCTGCAGGGCTGTGAAGAATACAATTCCGACAATATTTTCCTTGAAACCGACCATAGAACCGGTTCTTCCGCTCTCACAGGATTTTCTCATGGAACCTCAGAAAACGGTTGACCGGGCCCTGGAACTCGGCGCCGACGATGCGGTGATCTTCCGCATCGACCAGATCGTGTTCGACTCGCGCACCATTCTCAAATGCATGTTCGGCTGTGAAGACTGGGGCAAGGGGCATACCTGCCCGTCGGCCCCCGGCTCCCTCAATCCCTGGGAGTACCGGCAGATCTTCGAGAACTATCGCTGGGGCTGCATCATCCACGCGACCGACAAGAAGGTCTCCCAGGATGTCTCCTTCGCCCTGGAGCGGGAAGCCTTCCTGGACGGCCAGTATTTTGCCTTCTCGCTGAGCGACTGCGCGATCTGCGGCGAATGCGCCGGTTTCAAGGACCGGCCCTGCGTCGACCCCCGCCGCGCCAGGCCGGCTTTCCACAGCGTCGGCATCGACGTCTTCGCCACGGTTCGCCAGTTCGACCTGCCGCTTTATCCCCTGGCCGGCGAGGATGAGGAGCAGAACTGGTATTCCGCAGTGTTCATGGAGTGACGCCAGGAGTCCGGCGGTGCCCGGCAACCCGCAACACCATCTTAAGACTTCAGATGAGCGATCAAGGGACACCAAAGCAGAAGGAGCAGGGGGTTGAACTCCCGTACCAAGAGATCGATCCTGACACGCTGCGCCGGATGATCCAGGAATTCGTCTCCCGGGACGGTTCGGACTGGGCTGCCCCTGGCGGCTCTCTGGGGGAGAAAGTGGACCAGGTTCTTCGCCAACTACGCAGCGGGCAGGCCAAAATCGTCTTCGATCTGCATACGAACACCGCCGACATCGTCCCTTGCCGTTGACTTCCCTTTTGCGGTAGAGTTTTTTTACCAGAGGGTCCGTCCTTTCCCGACCCCGGGCGGACCGGCCTTCGAAAAGCGTCATCGTCACGTTAACCGGGAGGGAAGCGCGCGTTGTCCCGCCGCCCGAATTCAGAACTCGATCTGGACACCCGCCTGCTTTCGGAATTCGTTTACGCCCTGAATATTGCCCGTCGGCAGATTCGGGCCTACCCCGCGGGTCACCAGATAATCGATGCGGCATTGAGTCGCCTGGTGACTCTCCTGCCAAGGCTGCTCGAATTCCGTCCGGAATTGACCATTGGCATCGCCCGCGACGTCCTGCTGGTCGACGACCAGACCCTGAACGAAAAAGATCCCGTCTATCGGGATTTTGCGGCCAGTCTTTTTCAGGCGGGTATCGCCGCCCTGACCATTCGGAAAACGGCCGAAGCGGCAGAATTCCTCGAATTTTTCACGACCCTTTGGGAACGGAATGGCCAATCCCCTGTCGGTGAAGAGGCTTCGCGGCAGGCCTTTTTCGAAAGCGAGGGGATTGGGGCCCTCAGCATCGATTACGCGGCTTTCACTGCGACCGAAACGGAAGCTGTCCATGCTCCGCAACTGAGTCTTCTCGAGGACGAATCGACGGTCCTTTGGAAATCCTTCGTCAAAGGCCTGGTCGCAGACACCCTCGATGGCGATGGCGCCCCCTTTTCAGCAGAGGGCCAGATCGAGCCGGAACTGCTGGCGGAAATCCTGAATACCCGCGGGAAGGTTCAGGGTGAAAAATTTATGCGGAACTACGAACAGGCCATCACTTCTTTCCTGCAGGAGTCAGACCGGGAACAGATGCATGGCCAGGCCTATCGAGAAACCATCGGCCGCTTGGGAGTACTGGTCGGCAAACTCAAACCGGAACTGCGCCGCCGGTTTCTGAACAGCACCCTGAAAACCTGCGCGGACCATCCGGAAAACGCGACAGAACTGCTGGCCCATCTGCCGCAGACCACTCTCTTGGAAGCCCTCGAACAGGTTAATGCCGAGCATTTGGAAATTCCCCAGACGCTCCTGGATGTCCTGGGAATGCTTGCCCGCAAGGGAAGCGAAGCAGTCGGCGCCAGCCGGATCTCCGGAATCGAAGGGAGGTCGGCGGCAGAAACGACCCGACTGCTTGGCGAACTTTTCGCCGACGATCATAGCGAAGCTTTTGTTTCGGAAGACTATCGCCGGGCGTTGGCCGTCCTGGCGCAGGTCGACACACCGTCCAGACTGGATTCCGGCCGGGTCGCAACTTTGCTGACGACCCTGGACGGTCATGCTGCCGAAAAACAATTCTGCAGCGTCATGCTCGATCTGCTCGAGCGCGACATTGCCGCCGAGACAACTGATACGATCCGACGCAACATGCAGGACCTGATTTTCTATTTCCTGGAAACGGGCGACTTCGAGTCGCTGGCCGACACCTACGATCATCTGGCCAGGCAGGCCTTCCCGACGGACCAGGGTTCGGGGACCCCGGACCCGTCCGCTATGCAGGTTTACTCCTCGGCAGAATTCATTGCCGCGGTCATCGACGGTCTCGATGTCTGGGGGAAAACCAAACGCGCTTCCATCAAAAATCTGTTTCGGACAATCGGCAAGCCGGTCGTCGATCCGATCCTGGAACGACTGGCTGTGGAAGAAGACAGGGCAAAGCGCCGCCTGCTGCTCGAATGCCTGCGGGTCATGGGGACCGAAGCTCTGGACGGAATCGTGCCCCGGCTGCATGATCATCGCTGGTATTTCGTCCGCAATCTGGTGATCCTGCTCCGGCAGATGAATGAGCCGGCGGTCCTCAAGCACTTGAATCACCTGGTGGACTATGCGCACACCAAAGTCCAGTTCGAGGTCATGCGAACTTTCCTGCATTTCGGGGATTCGCGCGCCGAAAGTTATCTGCTCCGGGAGTTGGAGAGCAAGAATACCGCGAAGCA
>DATFJP010000025.1:0-15399 GCA_035269105.1 Desulfuromonadales bacterium | reverse complement strand
CACCGAGATCGAACAGCATCACGGTGGAAAACGGGATGTCGATGCCGGCCAGGCCGAAGGACAGCCAGGGGTGGGACAAAAATGGCCGCCCCTGCCAGAGAGCCGGCAGGCCGCTCAGCAGAGCGAGCAGAACGCCTCCGGCAGCCAGGCGCACCGGACCCAGCGGCAGACGCCGGAGGGCCTGCCGGGCATCGAAGACCAGCGCGTAGGCGGCGCTGGCGGCCACCGCCAGCAGGCCGGCGATGAAGCCGCCACCCGGCGCGTTATGGCCGCGCAGCAACACCCAGATCGCGGCTGCCAGCAGCAGGGGGTAGAGAACGCGCATGAATACTTCGGCAATCAGGGCGCGGCGGGTCATCGCTGTTTCCCTCTTGCCAGTTTGAGCAGCGGCCATGCCGCCAGCAGGGCGAAGGCCAGGACGGCGATCTCGCCGAGGGTGTCGAGGGCTCGAAAATCAACGAGAATGATATTGACGACGTTCCGGCCATGGGCAGCCGGCAGGCTCTGGGCCGCATAAAAATCGGTCAAGCTGGTGTCGAACGGCAGGTCGGACACCAGCAGAATCAAGGTGGTCAAGGTTGCCCCGAAAACAACGGCCAGGGTCAGGGCCAGCGGCCGCAGCCGCGACTCCGGCGGAGCTTTCCGCACCGGCGGAGGCTGGCGGCGCAGCCTGACCAGAACGGTGGCCACGACCACCACGAAAACCGTCTCGACGATGAACTGGGTAAAGGCCAGGTCGGGGGCGCCGGTGAACAGGAAAAGCACTGCGCTGCCGTAGCCGACCAGCCCGCTGACCAGCAGCAGGACCAGGTGGTCGTTGACAAAAAGAGTTGTGATGGCACCGGCGGCGATCAGCAGGCAAGCGCCAAGCACCGGCACGGTCATGCCCTCCGTGTCGGGCCAGGCGAAGACGGGATCGGCTGCGAGCAAGAGCAGCCAGACCAGGAAGGTCACGGCAGCGAGCATAATCGCCAGGTAGCCCGGCAGCAAACCGTGCTGCAGGCGGCGGGTCTGCCAGGCGGCCAGGTGCGGCAGGCTGTCGATCACCCGCCGGTACCAGGCCTCGGGCCCGATCCGGTCGAAGACCGCAAATCTGGTCAGGTGGGCATGCAGCCAGTTCCAGCCCAGGTAGATCATAAACCCGCAGGCGAGGGCGGCGACGGTCGCCTCGATCACCGGCAGGAGATCGTAGGCGGCAGTCACTTGTCCGGCATCAAATCCCGGCGCCATGGCCCGGGCGGCGGATCCCAGCAGGGGGTCGACCAGGGTGGGGAAAATGCCGAACAGCAGGCCGAGACCTGCCAGCAGCAGCGGCGGCAGCAGCATGCAGGGACTGGCTTCGTGTGGCTTGACCTGGCGGGGAACGGTGTCGCGGCCCCAGAAAATATGGAGGGCGGCGATGGCCGCGACCGCGACCGCGATACCGTTGACGAACACGGTGGCGTAACTTACCAGGTGCAATACTTCCGCCTGGGTTTTGGCGAAAGTGATCGCATCCTTGGCCACGAAGCCGAAGGTCAGCGGCAGACCGGCCATGGACAGGGCGGCCAGCAGGGCCGCGGCGGCCGTCCACGGCATGTAGCGGCGCATACCGGTCAAGCTGTCGATTTCCCGGGTCCCGGCCCCATGGTCCAGGTTGCCGGCGACAAAAAACAGGGGGGCTTTGTAGAGAGCGTGGGCGAAAAACAGCGCCGCAGCAGCCAGGGCTGCGCCCTGGCCGGGCAGTCCGACCAGCATGACCAGGGTGCCCAGAGTCGCCACCGTCGACCAGGCCAGAATTCGCTTCAGATCCCGCTCGAAAACAGTCTGTGCCGCAGCCATGACCGCCGTGAAGGTACCGATGGTAACCAGCGTGTATTCCCAGAACAGCAGATCACTGAACGCTGCGTCGAGTCGGGCCAGCAGGTAGACACCGAGCTTGACCATGGTGGCTGAGTGCAGGTAGGCGCTGACCGGAGTTGGCGCCGCCATGGCATTGGGCAGCCAGAAGTGAAAAGGGAATTGTGCCGATTTGGTGAAGGCCCCCATGAAAATCAGGCCGAGAGCCGCATTCAGGCGCCCGTCTTCGAGGTAGGAGGGTGCCCGGACGATTAATTCCTGAATGCCATAGGTCCCCGCTATCTGGCCGAGCAGAATGATGCCCGCCAGCAGGCAGAGTCCGCCGGCACCGGTCACCAGGATGGCCTGCTGTGCCGATTTGCGGCTGCTTTCCCGGTTGTGGTCGATGCCGATCAGCAGAAAGGAAAGGATGCTGGTGAGTTCCCAGAAAAGAAACAGCAGCAGGAGGTGGTCACTGACCACGGCGCCGATCATGGCCGCCATGAACAACAGCAGCAGTCCGAAAACCCGTCTGCGTTCCGGTCTGTTGGCCAGATAGCCGGTACCGTAGACGAAAACCAGAGCGCCGATGCCGGTGATCAGCAGCAGGAACTGCGCAGACAGACCGTCTATGTAGACGGCCAGGTCGAGATCCAGGACCGTTAGCCATGGCCAGGAAAATTGCCAGGGCAGGGGCGCGGCGAACAAGGCGCAAAGCAGCAGCGCAAAAACAGTGCCGGGCAGCAGGGCCGTGGTCAGTACCGCTCGCAATCGGTCAGATTTCGGGTTGTCCTGCTCCAGGGGCATCATCAAGTTATCCAGGCACAAAAGAGGGTGCAGGCGGGCCTGCCGGTCATCGCGGGCCACTGTTCAGGATTCATCATCTCGCGAAAAGTATTATACATGAATTTGACAATCCCTTTCGCATATCACCCGGCCGCCATATTCGCGGTGCACCTGACCTGAGTTTGCTGCGGGCACTATGCTATAATTCATTCACGAGAGGAAGTCCCGAAACAACAAAGAGGTGATATATGGAGCGGTTCAGAAATATTTTGTTTGCCGCCGCCGGCGGCAAAGAAGACGGGGCAGCCCTCGACCGGGCGAACCGACTGGCTCTTAGCAACAAGGCACGGATCACCCTGGTTCGCGTCGTCGAGGACATGCCGTTGGCCGCCAGCTGTTTTTTTTCCAAAGAACGTCTCGCCGAGCTCACGGCAGCGACCCGTGCGGTTGCTCAGGCCGACCTGGACAGGCTCGTCGAAAAGCTTGACCCGGCGGTTCGGGCCGAGACCCTGGTCCTGAACGGCAAACCCTTTATCGAGCTGATCCGCACCGTGCTCGGCCAGGGACATGACCTTCTCATAAAATCGGGACCAGCGGTCACCGACAGTCCGGCGCTTGCCGGCACCGACCTGCATCTGCTGCGCAAGTGCCCCTGTCCGGTCTGGATCATCAAGCCCACCCAGCGCAAGCCATTCGGCAAGATCCTGGTTGCCGTCGACCCCGACCCGACCGACCCGGAGCGGCTGAGCCTCCACGCCGATCTGGTCAAGCTTGCGACTTCACTGGCAAAAAATGAGAACAGCAAAATCGATGTGGTGCATATCTGGCAGCTCGAAGGGGAGTCGTTTCTGCGCGGGCCGCGTTTCAAAATGAGTGACGAGGAGATCGACACGCTCAGCAAGGAAGTCGGGGCGACTCATAAAAAATGGCTGGAAGAGCTGCTTGCTCCGTATGCCGATCTGCCCATCAAGGTCACTCTCGCCAAGGGGATGGCGGGACCGGCGCTGATCGACGTGATTGAGAAGAAGAAGCCGGATATCCTGCTGATGGGTACGGTTGCCCGCACCGGTTTGCCCGGCCTCCTGATCGGCAACACGGCCGAATTTGTGCTCGGCAAGATCAGCTGCTCGGTCCTGACCGTCAAGCCGAAGAATTTCAGAACGCCCGTCAGCTGACCGGGATCAAAGTGTGGGACGCCCCGGGGAGCCACCGAAGAAACAAATTCGCAGCGAGGTCCTCAATCAAGCCGATGGCGAAACAGCCAGGCCGCCGGCGAAAGGTTAGGCCCAGCCTTTGCGGCCGGTAAAAAAGAGCAGCAGCAGAGTCCCGGCGAGAGCCAGCAGACTCGGGAAGGAAAAATCGCTGGTCGCCATGTAGAGCATGGCCACCAGGAAGAGCAAGGTCAGGGACCCGCTGGTGATCTTCCAGGAAATGACCGACCCCTTGAAGACGAAGAAAGCGATGAGGAGAAATGCGGCGATAAAAAACTTCGAGAGAATGAAATGATAAGAACTTCCCCCGGGCAGCATGTATTCATCGAAACCGTACCAGAAAAGCCCGCCCCAGGTTGCCGCTGCAGCGACAGCAAAAAACGCCCGGACCCGGAATTCCAGTTTTGAAAGATCTTCCTCTTCGGGTTCAAAAGGATATGCGGTGGTGAAAAATTGTTTGAGCAAGTCCATGGGGTCTCCTTCCCCCTGATATCAAGTTTTGCTTCCTCGAAAGCAAAGTCCGGCGGCGCGAAGAGGCGTTTTGGGCAGCCAGGGTTGCCACCTTGCTGTCAAACTTAACGTAAGGAAGGACCCAGGTCAACGAACGGCAGACGGATTTTTCGAAGTTCGCGCCGATCTTTGGCCTGCAGCCGGAAAGAACAGAAACCGACGCTGCACGATTTTACATGAACACAGAAGGCGGGTCGTTTGTTTTCAGGTCCTGCCCAGGTAGCGCAGAGCATAATGCTTTTCGATTGGCTGTCACGGTTTGGTGGTCAGTATCTGGCTGACCTGCGAGGCCAGGTCGTGCCGCGAAAACGGCTTGTGAAGGAAATGGGTCCCTTTTCCTAGGATGCCATGATGAGCGATGGCATTGCCGGTGTATCCCGACATGTACAGGCACTGGAGCCCGGGGTGGGCAAGCTGCAGCCGTTCGGCCAGTTCCCGGCCATTCATTTCCGGCATGACGACGTCGGTGATCAGCAGTTGAATTTCGCCGGCATGTGCTTCGGCCAGAGTCAGGGCGCGCACCGGGGAGTCGGAGGTCAGGACCTGATACCCCAGGTCTGTCAGCATGGTTTTGGTCAGTTTCAGAATGGCCTGTTCGTCCTCCACCACCAGCACCGTCTCCCCGCGGCCGCGAGGTGTTTCCGGAGGGAGAGAGGGTGTTTCGGATTCAGCCTGCCCCGTGAAGCGCGGCAGGTAGATTTTGAAGGTGGTCCCCAGGCCCGGTTCGCTGTAGACATTAATGTAACCTTTGCTCTGTTTGACGATGCCGTAGACTGTCGCCAGACCCAGGCCGGTGCCTGAACCCAAAGGCTTGGTGGTGAAAAAGGGCTCGTAAATGTTTTCCAGCGTTTCCTGATTCATGCCGCAGCCGTTGTCGCTGACCGCCAGCACGACGAAATCTCCAGGGGTGAAGCCGGGATGGTGGTTGCAATAAGTCTGGTCGAGGGTGGTCAGCTCGGTTTCAATGGTCATTTTGCCAGTGTCGGTGATGGCATCCCGGGCATTGATGCAGAGATTGGCGAGAATCTGGTCAAGTTGCGAGGGGTCGATTTCCACCGGGCACAGGTCATTTGCCGGCTCCCAGATCAAATCGATATGCTCGCCGAGCAGTTGGCGCAGCATCTTCAGCATGCTTTCGACGGCTTCGTTAAGATCCAGGACCTTGAGGTCCAGGGTCTGTTTGCGGGCAAAGGCCAGCAGTTTCCGGGTCACGTCGCGGGAGCGTTTGGCGGCGGCAAGAATTTGCTCGAGGTCTTCCTGAAGAGGGTCGGTCTGCACTACTTTCATCTGCGCCAATTCCGCATAGCCGATGATCACCCCGAGCATATTGTTGTAATCGTGTGCCACGCCTCCGGCCAGGCGACCCACTGTTTCGATCTTCTGGGCCTGACGTAGCTGGTTTTCCAGTCTTTCTCTCTCTCGTTCGCCTTGTTTCCTTTCGGTTATGTCCTGGACAAAGCCGATGGCGCGGACCGGCTGGTCGGAGTATGTGAACTCCAGTGAGGCTTTTTGCCGGACCCAGCGGGTTTCCCTGCCGATCAGCAAACGGTGCTCGAGCTCGTAGGCCTCGCCTTCGAGCGCGGCCTGCCATCTCCGGTCGACCTCACCTCGATCATCAGGATGGACCCGGCGCATAAAGATACTGTAATTGAGTTCGGTTTCGAAGGGGATGCAGAAGATCCGGTGAATCTCGTCGGTCCAGAGCAAATGGTCGTTTTCGATGTCGTATTCCCAAGTGCCGATCTGGCCGAGTTGCTGCGACTTTTCCAAAAGGTCCTTGTGGTGACGCAGCTTTTCCTCAGTCCGCTTGCGGTCGGTAATGTCGATAAAGCTGATTACTGCACCGATGACCTTTTCATTCTTCAGCACCGGGTGGGACCAGAGCTCCGCGGGGAAGCTGGTGCCATCGGCTCGCCAGAGGGTTTCTCCGTCCAGATGGATCTTTCTGCCCTCAAGGAATGATGCGTAAATGCTACAATTTTCCACAGGGTGGGGAGAGCCGTCCGCCTTATGGTGGTGGATGCGTTCGTGCATATTGGAACCGATCAGTTCTTGCTCCTTTGCGTAGCCGAGCATTGCCAGCCCGCTGTGGTTGCAGAAAGAACAGTGCCCCTCCCGGTCAAGGCCGTAGATGCCTTCGGCGGCAGAGTCGAGGATCAGCCGGGACAAGGCCTCACTTTCGGCCAGTTCCTGCCGGGTCCGCTTGCGTTCGCTGATGTCCCGGAAAAACCCCTGCATGAGGCGTTTTTTTCCGATTTGCACCACGGCGGCCCGGATTTCCACGTCGATAATGTCGCCAGACGCGGTGACCATCCGGCTTTCCAGAGTTTGACCCTGGTCCTTTTGCAGGTGACGCCGGAAGATTCTGGTCAGCCCTCCTTCGTTTTCCTCCTCGGGATGGAACTCCCGCTGCGGACGACCGATGATTTCTTCCCGGCTGTAGCCGAGCATGTGGGCGAATGCTCTGTTGCAGTCGACGAGAATGCCGGTCTCCGGATCCGCCAGCCCGATGCCGTAAATAGCGTCGTCGAACAAGCGGCGCAAATGGGCATCCCGCTCGGTCAGATCCATGTACATTTTCTTGAAGAAAAGCAGGATCATGCCGAAAGCAATGGTAACTGCGCAAAGTGTGGCGATCAAGTAGCCGAAGGGAGCGAACCATTCCATCGGTCGCAGGAAAGGGAAATTGGCGCGGTGCAGTCCCCACAGAATGAAGGTCACCCCCACCACCGTCTTGCCGGCGCCAGTCGGCAGGTCTGAGCGCAAAATGATCCAGCCGACCCAGATATTGATCCAGGCCATGACGCCGAACAGGGGTATCGTCAGCAGCAGGAAGGAGAAATCGGCAAATACGCCGATTGCGGTCCAAAAAAAGATCGCGGCAAACACCAAGTTCCAGGCCGGTGTCATTTTCCGGCCGATAAAGACCAGAGTCCCTCGATACAACAGGAAAAGGCTGATGACGATGGTGGCAAGATTGCCGAAGTACAAGGCGGGGTTTGGACCGGAGACCAGCAGGGGGAGCAGAAAAACATATCGCAGCGAGTAGACGCTCCAGGAAGCCGCCCAGAGCAGGAGGTATTGTTTGCGATAGAGGAAAAAAAAGGCCCAGTAAGTCAGGCTGAGGAGGATGGAACCAACCAGGGTGGTGATGACCGCAGGAATCATCCAGGTCATTTCAGTTCCTTCCAAAAAAAACCGCTTTCCGGTGGTGGTTAGGTAATCTGGTGCTTGGCGGGACATATCTGAGGCAGTCCCGTAAATTTAATGAATTAAAATCGACCCGTCAATGCAAATATTCCTTTAGAAAGAGTTGGGTGGTGACCTGCAAAGACTGTCCGGTTTGGTGCCGCACTTCTCGGACAGGCCCGCTGATAAATATCTTGTTGGCAGGTAAAATTCAGTAAAGGTAGCCGGTAATGATGACCAGCATCAGTATGAGCATCAGAATCCAGAAAAAAACGCCGAAAAATCCCGGTTCCGGAGCGGTTTCCCGCGCTCTGGCCACGGCGACCCCGGATGGTGGAATAAGAGCGACCAGCAGAACGGCAAACAGGACCCCGGCAGTGAGGAAGGGCAGCCAGTAGACCCCGTAAACCGGGTAGCCGAATGGAACCACCCAGATGCCCACGGCCCAGGTCAAGGTCAACAGAAGGATAAAGAAGGCGAACAGGGAGGAACCCCGGTGCCGGCGATATCCGGCGCCGAAGATGGCGGTCAGCATGGCGACGATAAGCAGGACAATGATCAAGTCAGCGAGAAACATAACCAGGCTCCAGGAAGGAAGGGGTACTCAAATCAACGATTCAAAGGATTGTCCTACAGCAGAGTTTGGAGAAGTTTCCGGCTCAATATGAATAAATCAAAGTGGGTCGGAAAATCTTTCCGGGTTATTTCAGTAGCCAGGCAGCCAGTCCATACATCAGAAACAGGCCGCCAGTGAAACAGCCGACATGCAGCAGGGCCGCCTTGGGCGCTGCCTGGACCTTGATCTCCGGGATCAGGTCGGAAGCCGCGATGTAGATGAAATTTCCGGCGCCGAACAACACCAGCCCCGAAACGTCGAAATTCTGCGCTGTGAAATAAGCGATGACCGCCCCGACCGGAAAAGACAAGGCGGAGACCACGTTGCCCAGCAACGCGCCCTTTTTCGACCATCCGCCATGGAGCAGGATTCCGAAATCTCCTAATTCCTGCGGGATTTCATGGGCCGCGGCAGCAATCCAGGCGACGGTACCCGCACTCGGCGAAATCAAAAAAGTGCTGGCAATGCCCAGACCACCGAGAAAATTGTGCAGTCCATCGCCGATCAGGATCAGATAGGTGGCGGGTTTTTTCTCCGGCGAACGATCCTGGTGGGAATGATGCCAGTGCAGGAACTGCTCAAGAAAAAGGAACAAAGTGAAGCCGCAGACCAGCCACACCGCTGCCGGCAGTGGCTGAAGGGCCCGGATACCCTCCGGCAGCATGTGAAAGAAAGCTCCGCCAAGCAAGGTTCCTGCAGCCAGGGCAATCAAGGGCAGCAGCAGGCGTTCCAGGGTTGCCGGCCGCAAAAGTGTGCTGAGGCCGCCGACCAGGGCGATGGCACTCATCAGCAGACCGCCGCTTATGATCCAGAGCAGGGGATGGGTCATGGCAACCTTGTTGGCGGTATTCCTCGGCGGACGCTCGACCAGTCGAGCGTCCGCCGCCGGGAGCGTGGGCAGCGAGAGTTTTACAACCGCGGCACCGGACACCCGGGGAAAATTTTCCCGGAAACTGCCGGTCTTACTTTTTTATAACCGGCTGGCCGGCCTGCTTCCAGGAATCCAGACCGCCTTCCAGGGGGTAAACCTGCTGGTAGCCGTTTTCGAGCATCGCAAGCGCCAGACTGGCGCTCGATTGTTCGTTCGGTCAGGTGCAGTAGGTGACGATGAAGCTGTCCCGGGGCAACTCCAGCATCACCGCAGCCAGCTGCTCGTTGTTGCCGACACGGATGGCGCCCGGGATCTTGGTGGTCGCCTGGTCCCAGGCGTCGACTCTCCGGCTGTCGAGAAAGACAATCGGATCACCCTGCTGCATTCTGGCCAGGACCTGGTCGATGGAGATACGTTCAGGGTCCTCGCCGACTGCGGCAGAATGATCATGCCCGGCATGTTCGGCAGAGGGCATTGTACAGGCAGCCAGGCCCCAAAAAACAAAGCTCAGCATGTAGAGCCATTTTCGAGTTTTCATTGATTCCTCCCATGGGTTTTCTATTATTCTAGCAGAGAGTGGCCGTATAGGAATAGGTGCCGGCCACCCAGACCATTCGGCAGAGCTCCCAATAGCAATTGCCGGCCAATTACAGTGTATTTTTTCTCGGGAACAGCAGGGACATGCAAATCGTAGACGTTGCCTCACCGCAGGAACTGGCGAGCATTCGGACGCTTTTCCGGGAGTACCAGGCTTTTCTCGGGATCAACCTGGAATTCCAGGGCTTTGCCCGGGAACTGGCCGCTCTGCCGGGGGAATATGGCCCGCCGCAGGGAGCGCTGCTGCTCGCCAGGGAAGGCAGGGAAGTTTTGGGTTGCGGCGCGCTGCGGCCGCTGACCGCCTCCGGAGCGGGAATCTGTGAGATGAAGCGACTCTATGTGCGCCCTGCAGGTCGGGGCCTGGGGGTTGGCAGAAAGATAGCAGTGCGTCTGATCGAAAGAGCTGCCGCTCTCGGCTATGCGGCCATGGTTCTCGACACCCTCGCCCATCTGACGTCGGCAATCCGCTTATACCAGTCTCTGGGGTTCGAGCGCACCGAACCCTATTATGACAACCCCCTGCCCGGGGTGTCTTATTGGCAGCTGGAGCTCGAGAAGTCCGGATGGACGAAGTAACCGGATCCCGGCTGCCATGAAAAACTGCAGTCAGCTTCAGCCGATCAAGCCGCCCAGGATGGCCGCCAGGGTCACGCTGCTGGCCAGCACCCAGAGACTGACTCCCTGGGCCAGCGGACGGATACCAACCCTCCGCAGGATCTCTCTGGTCAGCCCGGTGCCGATCAGGAACAGGGTCACGACCAGCGCCTGTCTGGCGAGCAGGGTCAGGCCGGCCCAGACATTCGCGAACTGCGGCAGCAGAGAGTGCAGGGCTGCCGCCAGCACAAAGCCGATGATAAACAGGGGGACTCTGGCCCGGGCCCGGCAACGGGTCGACCCGGCCGCAGCCAGGACGAAGGGAATAATCCACAGGGCACGCGTCAGTTTGACCGTGGTGCCTGTAGCCAGCGCGGCCGGCCCATAGGCGGCCGTTGCGCCGACCACGCTGCTGGTGTCATGGATGGCCAGCGCGGCCCAGAGACCGAACTGATGTTGATCGAGATTCAGCAGGTGGCCGAAGAACGGGAAGACCAGCAGGCCGATCGCGTTCAGGCTGAACACGGTGGCCAGAGCGAGGGCGGCCTGGTCATCGCGGGCCTTTATGATCGGCGCCATGGCGGCGATGGCGCTGCCACCGCAAATGGCGGTGCCGAAAGCGATCAAAATGGAGGTGTTGCGTTCGGTGCGGAACAGGCGCCCGAAAACCTGGCCGGCCAGCAGGATCAGCATGATGCCGATGACCGTATAGAGGAAGGAGCTTTTGCCGACTTCCCAGACCTGAGCAAAGCTCAGGCCGAAGCCGAGCCCGACCACGGACATCTGCAGCAGCCTCCTGCTCCAGGCTGCAGTCTGTCCGGGCCAGGGATTGCCGAGCAGCAGGCTGAACAGGATGCCGGCGAGCAAGGCATGGACCGTGCTGACTGCGGGCACCAGGCAGGCTGTCAGCAGGGTCAGGAACAGAATTTTTTGTAAAAAGCCCCTATCCATACTGCACTTAATAGCATAAGGGCCTGCCCCTGAAGTATTTCATTTCGTTGCGAAAGGCCAATAAATCTGAAAATCTTTTCTGGCAGGCTTCTGGGGCCATTCAATAACAGGCACTGACGCCAGGCCCAAAGACAGACCCTTCTTTTATGCGAGCCATGCAAAAGATTCCTCAAAACAGCAGCTGGGATTCAAGGAAGGACATAAACGTCCGGATCAATTTATGCAAAAAAATGGCCCCGCATCAGGAGGTGAGTGCGGGGCAAATGGGTTTCTGTGTCTTAGGAGGGAGAACATGAAGAACATGTCCTGTTGATGATTAGTTTACTCATTTCGTCAGATATGTCAAGAAGAAAATGAAATTCTTTCTCATTTGCGCGGTTTTTCCGTGTCTGCCCAAAATCTCTTGTGTTTTCTGCTGTTTCCGGTTGCCATATTGGTGGAGAAACTCCCGGTCAAGCGCATCTGCGCGGGAAAAAGCACTTCAGGATCAGGACCAGCAAGACCACTGCGACCGCCTGCATGAAAAGGGAATCGCTCGCATGGCCGAGATCGCTGACCCAGCGGGTGATGTCAAGGTCCAGCAGAAAACACAGCCGGTTGGTCAGCCAGCCGAAGATCAGCGAGCAGGTCGCCGAAAGAGTAGCCCAGACCGTTGCGAATCCGTTCAAGGCGTGGTTTCGACCAGGGCGGCCAGATCGCAGACGCACAGTTCGCAGCTTTGCAATGCCAGCAAGATGGTCAGGCGGGTCGGATCTCCCAGCAATTTGAGGGTTGTTGCCAGGTGAGCCATCTGCCTGCGTTCCGGTAAACTCCGCCGGGCCTGGGCGATGAGCTCGGCATGGATGGCGTTGATTTGGCAAATCTCCTGATGCAGGGTTTTTCTTAATGTATGAACAGGTGTTCAGTTGTATATATGTATCCAGCTTATGCCTGCGGTGGGTGAAAGGTCAACCGTCCGGGAGGGGGTGCAAGAAGCGGGCAGCCAGTATGGGGTGGATGCCCGCCGTCAATCCGGGTCCTTTTAAAAACAGGATGGGGCTGAAGCAGGTTTTCTACTTTTCTGCAACATTTAAAATCAGCAAGGGACCATCCGGCACAATCGCCCAGCGGGCATTTGGACCGTACCGGTCGAGCAGCTCGGCGATGGCTCTGGTCATATTCCTGACCGGTTTGAAATGATATTGCCGCAGTGTGTCTGCGTCGATACCATGGGTATAAACCCAAATCTCCTGCTTCAACATCACCTGGTAAGTTTCCTGGGCGCACCATTGGTCCGGGAGAAAGAATTCCTTCTTCATCAGCTTTTCGATAAAAGCCTGCGGCGTGGTGGCATGCTCGAAAACAGCGCGGTACTCTTCGCTGCCGAAACCTTCCAGGCATTCCGTGGCGATCAGGATGACCCCGCCTTCGCGTGTTGCTCCGGCCACGCCGGAGATGCCCTTGGCTGTCTGGTAAAGGTTGCAGTCGAGCGGAGCCCCGGCATTGGTTGTGACGACAAAATCGAGGGGCTCATCCAGGGTCCGGATACAATGGCGGGAGAGGAACTCGACCCCTTCCAGGTGGGCCTTGACCGGATGGCCGGCAAACACTCCCGTGATTTTCTTGCTGGTATCGAGCGTGACGTTGACGATAAAGTCGGCTCCCGCCTGCTCCATGATCGCGAGGCCGGCTTCGTGAAAAGGATTCCCCTCCAGGATGCCGTAGCGGGTTCGCGGATGGGCCACCATTTCCGGGCCATGCATGAATTCCAGGGTTTTAACCGACGAGATTCCGGGCAGTATGGATTTCCGCCCGCCTGAGAACCCCGCCCACATGTGGGGCTCGATGAAACCGGTCAGTATTTTCAGGTCTGCCGCCAGATAATGCTTGTTGACCAGGGCCGGCACGCCATCCCCGATATGCCCGACCAGAACCATGTCCTCCTGGTTCTTGGAGAAGTGATTGATGATCCGGTAAGTCTTGGCGACCTCTCTGCCGACCAGGCGTTCCAGCTCCTGTCCCTCGTTGGGCCGATGGATGCCGGTCGCAATCAGTATCGTGATTTTGTCCCCAGGGATGCCCGCCGCCAACAGGTGGCGAATAATGACCGGCAGCAACAAGGCGTTCGGCACAGGCCGTGTGATGTCACTGATGACGATAACTGCGTCAGCTTTGCCTTGTGCGATTTCCCGGAGAGGTTGTGACTCGATCGGCTGTCTCAGGGCCTGCTCGACGGCTTCCTCGGGCACCGGCAGAACAGGCGCCTCTTGCGGATAAAGGACGCCGACAAACTGGGAGGTTTGCGGAAAGTCCAGATCAAGACCCTTTTCTCCATACTTGAGACGGATGTGCATCGTGTCCTCCTCGTGAGATTTCCAAGTTTACGGGAAACTATCCGTTTCCTCGTTGGTCTCTGTACTGTTTGGCCGGCGACGCCCAAGCAGTTGTTCTTTTCTCAAAAAGATCGATGGCCTCGACCGGAATAAGCCTTTCCCGGCAAGGACCATATTTCGAAACGAAAAGATTCAGACCAAGGCGGCATCCAGGGTATTGGAGGCTTCATGCAGAAGCGCACAAAACGCCTCAGCGGCCGGCGAGAGGCTGCGGTCTTTCAAGGTCGCCAGCCAGAGTTGACGTTGCACGGTTAATCCTTCCACATCGATCTTCCGGAGTTCGCCCTTTGCCAGCTCCCGCCGGATGGAAAGCGGAGACAGAAAAGCGCAGCCGAACCCGTTTGAGACGGCCTGACGGACAGCTTCATTGCTGCCGAGCCGTGCGGCAACCCTGAGCCGAGCCGGATCGAACCCGGCCGCCTGCAACGCCTTGTGAAGTGCATCGCCGCTGCCGGAACCGCTTTCGCGCAGCACGATGGATTCAGAGGCCAAATCATCGAGGACGATCTGCTCTCGGCCATGCCATGGATGGCCTCTGCCGACGACCAGAAACAGGAGATCGCTTGCCAGGGAGGTGAAGGCGACGCCTTTTGCAGGCAAACGGCTGCCGATCACAGCCAGTTCAATTTCGGCAGAGGTCAGACTTTCGAGCATCTCGCGGCTGTCGCCGGCGAGCATATTCAGGATAATGCCAGGATGTGTGTTCGCCAGATGCTCAAGAATTTGCGGAATGAGATAGTTGGCGGGGATGTTGCTGGCACCAATCAGCAAGCTGGCCCGTTGCAACCCCCGGAAACCGGCCATGGCCTGCAGCAGGGTGTCATGCTCGGCGAGCACCCGGCGAGCGTGTTGGAGGAACAGGTCGCCTGCCGCAGTCAAAACCGCGCCCTTGCCGGTGCGGTCGAGCAGGCGGGTTTCAACTTCACGCTCCATGCTGGCCACATGCTGACTGACGGTCGACTGGGTCAGCGTCATTCGCTCTGCGGCCTGGGAAAAACTGCCGGTTTCGGCTAAGGCGACAAACAGTTTGAGTTGACGAAGATTCATGGCGGAAGCCTATTGGTAAATTCGATAGTAACTATTAGTTTGTTGGAAAATATCAATTCGGCCAAGCCAAGTCAATCGGCGAAAATCGCGCGGCTTAATAGGTCATTCTTGGTTTTCCCGATGACCGGAGCGTTCTCCCCTCTCGCAGCAAGTCCCCTGTAGTCCATAAACGGTCGCAACTTGCTTGTCCGGTCAACAGCGCCGCTGAGGATGAAGACCGCCCAGGTGGTAATGACCGACGGGTTGCTGAGGCCGGACAGGGCCTCCTGGGTCGGCACCAGTCCGGTCAAGGCCAGAATGCTCATGGTGAGCAGGGCGGTAGCTTCCAGGGGCCCACTCGTTAACCGGTAAAGAACCAGGGCCACAGGCCAGGCCATTAAGCATCAGGTGATCAACTCTGGCATAATTCGCTTCCGGGTCAAGGTCGGCGTCGGACATCAAAGGGCCAATCTTTCAGTCTTTAATCATACAATAAGAACCGCCAGGATGCTTATCAGACCTGCCGGGCGAAAAAATCGGATCTTGGCGGGCGGCGGGTAGAAGAAGAGTGCCGAAAAGAAAATTGGCAAGAGGGGAAATGTCTGTTTGGGCGGGCGGACTTTTTGCGCTTTCAGGCAGAGGGGCTATAATGAGATTAAGCTCACATGGAGGTCATCTCATCGAACTCGCGGGCGGCAGGAGAAAGCTGAGAAAATTCCTGAAAAATCATCGCCCAAACATGAGGATGGCCTCTCTTTTTGGATTGAAAGTGTTCTTCTCTCTTGCTGAACCATTCTGGGGAGCAGCGAGGCTGGCACGATGGCTTGCTGATCACGCCTAATACGGTCTCTTTTTCGG
>DATFJP010000024.1:0-4470 GCA_035269105.1 Desulfuromonadales bacterium | reverse complement strand
CAGCAAGGCGGTGTCATCCCGTCAACTCGGCGATTTGTTAGCTGATTCATCTGCCGGCTCTTCGGGAATTTGTGCCCCGTGCCATAAGGCCACAACCCACACCAGGTTATCTTTGACCCGATAAAAAAACCGATAGGGCGCAACAATCACCTCTCGATAGTGAATGTCTGGAAACTTCGGAAGGGTTCGCCCGGACTCGGGGCAGTCATGAAGCCGCAGGAGAACTTTTTCCGCCTGGTGTCGAAAAGAAACCGCCGCAGACGGCTTGTCGCGGCGGATATAGGCGAATGCCTGCAGAAACTGATCGCGTGCTGATGGGGTAAAGACGATCTTCATTGCTGCTCTGCGAGCAAGGCATCAGCTTCGGCAAGCACGGCTTCCAGTTCGAAGCCAACGCCAGCTTCAATGTCTCGTTCGCCACGGGCAAGCAATCTAAGAATTTCAAGTTCGTGCTGCGTATGCTCGTACTCTTTCATGCTGACCATCACTGCGGCGGCTCTTCCGCGCTGTGTGATAAACAGTGGGTCGCGTGAAGCAGACAGGCGTTTGATAATGCCGCTGGCGTCCTGGCGGAGATCCGAGATGGGGATGATTTTGGGTGCTTTTGACATTAGCCGTACCTCCTATTGTACGCCTAAATGTATCACCTGGAGGTTGGTGACGCAACGACGATTTTTATTCGGACAATTTCTTCGGCTAACGGTTGAACGCTCACCGGACGCCTGCTTTTTGGCGGTCCGCGCTGAGCGTTTGCTTGGACGCGAGGGCCTTTCGACGAAACGACCACTGATGTATTTGTGAAGTACGCTGGCGATCAGCGTCTGGCAAGGCATGCCTTTTTCCATGGCACGCGCTTGAAGATCCCGTAGGTCCAGAAAGGCCAATATTCACGCGACGGTCCTTGAAAGCAGTGGCATGCGCTGCCGACTTGAACTGCTCCTTCTCTTTTTGGCTTGGCTTGGGCGATACCAGTTCGCCGTCCTCGTATGACTGAAGCAGGTCTTTTTCGTCTTGGTCAGGATTATTCATGATTGCTACCTCCACTAATCTCAGCCTCGGTCCCCGGCGCCGCGGTTTGGAGGTGTCGGCGCGGTGAAGATCATCCATAGCCCACCGGCCATGTCCAGTCGGCTCGGTATCATTGGCTTACCCTCAACTTGCGGCACGCAGCAGCTTGGCAATCTGATCCGGTTTGAGCAATCTGCCCTGGGAGACCAGGTTGCCGTCGATGGCCAGACCAGGCGTGGTCATGCAGCCGAACTGCATGATGTCCTTGAGATCGGTCACCTTTTCGATGGTCACCTCTTCTCCCAACTGGTCGGCGGCCTGTTGGGCATTGTCCGCCAGATCGCCGCATTTCGCGCAGCCGGTGCCGAGAATCTGAATTTTCTTCATGATAAACCTCCTTGCTGTGAGAGAGATCCGCTTTAACCGAAAAATGCCCCGTAAATCAGCCCGGACAGGGTCGCCATCACCACCACCAGCAGGACAAAGACGACCGTTTTCTTGGTGCCCATCACCGACCGGATCACCAGCATGTTCGGCAGGCTCAAAGCGGGACCCGCCAGCAGCAGGGCCAGCGCCGGCCCCTTGCCCATGCCGGCGCCGAGCAGGCCCTGGAGGATCGGCACCTCGGTCAGGGTGGCGAAATACATGAAGGCGCCGACCACCGAGGCGAACAGGTTGGCGCCCAGCGAATTGCCGCCGACCAGACCGGCGACCCAGCCAGAGGGGATCAGGCCTTGATGGTCCGGCCGTCCCAGGAGGGCCCCGGCGATCAAGACCCCGTAGAAAAGCAGCGGCAGAATCTTCTTGGCGAAATCCCAGGTGGTGTCGAACCATTCCTCGAGTTCGCCGTCCTCGTCGTTGCCCGTCGTCAACAACAGGCTCAGGCCGATGGCCGCCGCCACGAAAGATACCTGCGGATACTCGGGCAGAAGCAGGGCCAGGACTGCAGTCGGGACCGCCACCATCAGCATCCGGCCCATGCCGACCTTGAACCAAGCGACCAGGATGGCCGCCAGTGCCAGGGAAAACAGCGACGTGATCATCCACTTGGCGTCATAAATGGCCTGCCACAGACCGGCCGGCTCGGCGGGACGGCCCCAGTTGGCGAACACCAGGATGCCGACCATGGACGCGAAAAACAGGGCATTCTGCCAGAGGGGGCGAGTCACTTCCGGTTCGGGCATGCCGGCCGCCGCCTCGACCTTCTCCAGTTCCTCCCGGCGGAAAAACAGGTGCATCAACAGGCCGATGACAATCGAGAAACTCACGGCGCCGATGGCCCGGGCGATGCCCATTTCCGGGCCGAGCACCGCCGCGGTGAGGACGATGGCCAGGATGTTGATCGCCGGTCCCGAATAGAGAAAGGCCGTGGCCGGGCCGAGGCCGGCCCCCATCCGGTAAATGCCGGCGAACAGGGGCAGGATGGTGCAGGAGCAGACGGCCAGGATGCTGCCGGACACAGACGCTACGCCGTAGGCCAGCACCTTGTTGGCCTTCGGTCCGAGGTATTTCATGACCGCGGTCTGGCTGACGAAGACGCCGACCGCCCCGGCGATGAAGAAAGCCGGCACCAGGCAGAGCAGCACGTGCTCGCGGGCATACCAGCGAGCCAGGTGCAGGGCCTCCCAGAGGGCGTTCTCGATCCTCTCTGTCTGCTGCAGCCAGTCGACCGGCAGAAAGTAGCAGGCCGCAAAGACCGTGATAATGATTGCCAGGGATTTTCCCTCGCGCTTCCAGTCCACTGTGAATCCCTTTATTTCCGGAAAAGATTGACGTAAAAGCCGAATTGACGGACAGAAATCTACCGAGTCAGATTATTTACGGACTGCTTCCATAAGCTGTGCATATTCCTGTGAGCGGGCGGCCAGAACCGATTCGACGCAGTCGAAGAAATTCATGATGCAGGGGACGCGCAGTTTATAGAAAACCTGGTTGCCGCGTTTGTCGTCGCTGACAATACCGGCTTGTCTCAACACCGAGAGATGCTTGGAAACAGTGGAAACATCGACTCCGACCTGGGCGGTCAAATCGCAGACAGAGCGCTCCTGCCGGGACAATTCCTCGATGATGTAAAGACGGGTGGGATGGGCCATGGCTTTGAGGACAGTGGCGCGGGCAGCCAGTACTGTTTTTCGTTGCTGGTACATGATGGCTCCTTTCTTATTTGGCAATATAGCCAAATAAGAAACCTTAGACAAGCCGGAATGTCTGATTTCCGATATTTAATGGTTCATCCGGAAATTTCTGGGAGCCATGATATATGATTCTCCATCTTGCATCTTCTCTGCGGGAACCCGGAGTTTCGTCCCCGGTTCGAAGGCTGACACTTAGCAGATCGGCAGGTCAAACACCGGGAAAAAACACACCCGAAATCCCCGGATGAACCTATTTAATGCCAGTCTTTTCAAACTGGAGTGCCCTCTCCTGCCTTGGCCGACCAGGGGGATTTCCAACCTGGCAATCATCAAGCCGTCATAGCCATGACGCTGAACGATATCGTAAACAATGACGATAAAGGCTCCGTTTGAACTGCCGATCTGCACCCGGCTGCCGCCGAGCACCGCAATGAGAAAACCGGCGACAATCGCCGTATAGAGCCCCTGCTCGTGCTTCATACCGGATGCAATGCCGAAGGCAATAGACAGATCGGGTCTTGCATTTGAACGTTTAATCCATCGAATTCTCCGGCATAAGATTTGCTTGTATTTGGGAAGCACGGGGATAGCTAGTTTTCGTCCGGAAACGGTTCTTTTCCGCCATGGCGGCGTCAATCTGCAGGCTTGCTTGGACGGCGTACCAATGTATGCCGCCGCGCAAGCCCAGATTTCCTTGCCAGGACCAAAAACTCCTCGTTTCCAACTCGAAAACTGCACTGTGTCCATCCGGAGTTTCCGGATGGACACAAGCTAAGGGTCTTGATCACGCTTTGGTCGCCTTTCTGACCGATGTTACCGTTTCCGGTGAGATAGGGGCGTTGTGAGGGGCCACGCATTGTGGCTCTCGTCTTCGACCCGCCTGCCCTCCATAGGGGCTTTGGTATCTTCCTGCGCTCACCAATGCCTATAGGAGACCTGCTCATGAGGTTTAACGCGTTATGCAGATCGATATTTATTACCCTGGCTGCTCTGCCCATTTTTGTCGCCTGTGCCAATAAAACCAAGGAAATTCAACCCACCCCGGATTCAGCACCACTGGAGGCCAAAATCGGCCAGATGCTGATGGTCGGCTTCCGGGGAATGACCGCGGACGAAGGCGATTTCATAGTCCGTGATATCCGCCGGCATTATTTGGGTGGGGTGATCCTGTTCGACCACGATGTCTTGACGGGACAGGCGGTGCGTAACATTGAATCGCCGAAGCAGGTAGAAACCCTGATCTCTTCCTTGCAAGCGGCGTCACCGACACCTCTGCTGATCGCCGTCGACCAGGAGGGTGGGCGTGTGCAGCGCTTCAAGGGGGACG
>DATFJP010000023.1:0-2333 GCA_035269105.1 Desulfuromonadales bacterium | reverse complement strand
TGTTCCATCTGCCCGCCGTGATATTTCTCCAGGACCGAAGCCGGCACTTTGCCCGGTCGAAAACCTTTCACCTTGGCGGTCTTGCCGATCTTGCGCAAAGCCTTGTCGATCTCCTTGTCCACGCGTTAGGCAGCGACCTCGAAACTCAGTTTTTTCCGGATGCTGCTGACTTCCTCAACCTTGACGTTCATGCCGATGTCCTCACTTCCTGACTGTTGGGCCGAAGCGATCAATTCCCCCTGTCAACGTCCGGCCTTGCTGATCCTGTTATGACCTGCATCCACCGGGGCAGGAGGCCGCCGGTGAAGCCCCCTCAAACCTGTCGGGGGAAGCTGGTGCGAGAGGGGGGACTCGAACCCCCACGGTTACCCGCTGGATCCTAAATCCAGTGCGTCTGCCAATTCCGCCACTCTCGCCGAATCAATAAAAATAAAGGCCCAACTTTTCCCGGGGCACCCTGCAGAAGGGGCAATCGCGGAAAAGGCAGGCCCGGAATTTTTGTGGGGTGAGTGAAGGGGATCGAACCCTCGACAACTGGAGCCACAATCCAGTGCTCTACCGACTGAGCTACACCCACCACATTCAAAAGGGGCTTATACTAGCGAAGCTGGAAAAGATTTGTCAACGGGAAACTGTCCTGCCGTTGCCACCCGATAAATTGGCGCGCCAGGAAGGACTCGAACCCTCGACCCACGGCTTAGAAGGCCGTTGCTCTATCCAGCTGAGCTACTGGCGCTTAGTGGTCGGGGAGACAGGATTCGAACCTGCGACATCCAGTTCCCAAAACTGGCGCGCTACCAGACTGCGCCACTCCCCGCAAGAGGAAATATTTAGCATGCCGCTTGAAACAATGCAAGCGATTTAGTTCCCGTCTGGAAACTGCACTGTGTCCATCCGGAGTTTCCGTATGGACCCGATTTTGCTGGCATGGGCCTTGATAAGTATAAATGAACAACTCCGAAAGCAAACCACTGCGAAGGGTTCCCGTTTGCTGCGGGCGATGCCGGAACTCGGTCAGTCCCGCAGTTTGAAGCGAACGGGGACCCGGACCTGGCTGGCGACGCGCAGACCGGCTTTTTCAGCAGGAAAGAAACGCCAGCGGCGCACGCTTTTCAAGGCCGCCTTGTCAAGGACGCCATATCCGGAAGATTCCGCGACTTCAAGTTCCTCGACCCGGCCGGCAGCGGAAACGGTCACCATCAGCCAGACCTCGCCTTGCCAATGCCTCTGGCGTGCCAGGTAAGGATATTCAGGCAGGGGATTGCTTCGATAGCGCGGCCTGGCATCGATAAAATCCGCATCCGTCGGGACCGGACCTGAATTGGACGGAGGGGGCTGCCCGACATTGGCAACCGATGGCGGAACGCTGCCGGTTTCCCTGCCGTGGTCATTCCGGGTTTCCGCAGATTCGGGCTGGCCGGTTCGGGCGGCACACAACAGGTCGATGCATTGGAAGACCGTTTCCGGTCCGGACCTGGTTGCGACCGGACCGACAGCAGACCCTCGGTCGGGTTCGGCAGCGCTTTCCGGGGTCGGTTGCGGGGTCGTTGCCCTCTCCGTTTTTGCCTCAGTTGCCGTTTTTGCCACAGGCTCAGGAAAAGGCCGGTTCGCCTGCCTTGGTCGGACGGCTTCTGCCGCGTCCGCCGTCTCCGCTGCCCTGCTTCGGGAAACAACCTTTTGTCCCGGCTTTGCCGTCAACGAATCGGTCGCTGCCGTCCCGGGCAAAGGGTCCTGCGCTCGTGGTGCGGTTCTCTCCGGCGCCACTGGCGGCGGTTGGTTGGCCTGAGTTGCGGCTTCCCGTCTGCCCCTGTCTGCAGCAATCCCGCTTTCAGTCGCGGCTGCATTCATGAGAGTGACCGGCAGCGCATGTCCGGCGGCATCGACGGGCAGCGGCCGCTGCTGCCATCCGGACACCAGCAAAGCCGCATGCAGGGCCAGCGAAACGCTGATGCAGAGAACCAGGCGCAGGCGGTTCGACGACACTAGGCCGTGGAACCTCTTTGCCTTTGTGGATTGCGAAGAAAATATCATCATTCCGGGCAATTAGCGGGCCGCAAAGGAAAATTGACGGTAAAACAGGGGCTTGAACAGATTAAAAGGTTGACAGAACTGATGTTTTTTTTCAACACTAACCGCATTTTATGCCTCACCCGGAGGGTTTGAAGGGGGAGTCTTGGTAAACTCCAGAAAACTGCAGGCGATCCTTTCTCTTTTGATCATTTTGCCCTCGGCAGTCAGCACGGCTGCGGCGGAGAATCATTCCTCTGCTGTCGCTGCTGCAGCCGACCCGGCTGCGGAACAGACTGCCGGCGAGTCCGCCGCAGAAGTGACCA
>DATFJP010000022.1:0-3058 GCA_035269105.1 Desulfuromonadales bacterium | reverse complement strand
CGCAGAATCAGCGACAGGTTTCGGTCATGTCGCAATTTCAAAATGTCTTGGCGATCCTGATCTTTTTAAGCCTCGATATCCATCACATTTTTCTCAGAGCGCTGGTGTACAGCTACGAAGTCCTGCCTCCGGGCCAATTGGACCTGGCCGGCGGAGCGATCCCCTACCTGATGGTTTTGGCCGGCAACATGTTTGTCCTGGGGGTCAAGTTCAGTGCTCCTGTTCTGGCGGTTTTGCTGCTGTCCGGCCTCGTCTTGGGGATCTTGTCCAGGGTCTTTCCCCAACTCAACGTTTTCATGTTGTCTTTTCCACTCAATATCGGGCTGGCCTTCCTGACCATCGGCTTGACGCTCGGCTTGACCGTAGCCCTGATTGGTCGAGAATTCAAACAGTTGGGTGAAATGTTTCTGAATCTTTTCAGTCTCTTCTGAGGTATTCAGCATGGCAGGCGATCAACAGGAACGCACAGAAAAAGCAACAACCAAGCGCCGGCAGGATTACCGGGAAAAAGGCCAGGTCGCCCAGAGCAAGGAAGTCCATACCGCGGCGCTGATGATCGCGACCCTGATGCTGTGGACGTTCTATGCACCCTATTTCTGGCAAGACTTTTCCGGATTGCTGGAGGATCTCTGGCGACATGCTGGCCACATCCAGGTGACGCCGCTCGCTCTCGGCCAACTTGCAACGACAATTATCGTTCGCGTCACGCTGATGCTGGTCCCGGTTCTGCTGATGGTGCTGGTGGTCGGATTCTTCTCAAGCTTCCTGCAGATCGGCTGGCTTTTCAGCACCAAGGCTCTGAAACCGGATTTTACGCGCCTGGATCCGATTAAAGGGGCTGCCAAGTTCGTATCCAAACGTTCCGCTGTCGAATTGCTCAAATCCCTGGCTAAAGTCCTGCTGGTCATGCTGGTCGCCTACCAGGCGATTCGCAGCGAATTCCAGGGGGCTTTGCTGCTCGTCGACATGGACGTGGTCGACACCGTTCGTTACCTGGGTCGGGTCTCCGGCTTGATTCTCCTGAAAAGCTGCGGCGTCCTCGTTGTTCTGGCTGTCTTGGACTATGTCTTCGTTCGCTTCGAAATGGAAGAGAAAATGAAGATGACCAAGCAGGAGCAAAAAGAGGAATTCAAGGAAACGGAAGGCGATCCTCACCTGAAAGGAAGGATTCGGTCCATCCAGCAGCAAATGGCCCGCAAACGAATGATGGCCGAGGTCCCGAATGCTGATGTTGTCATCACCAACCCGACCCATCTTTCAGTGGCCATCGCTTACCGGCGAGAGAACATGCGCGCGCCGCATGTGGTGGCCAAGGGAGCTGACAACCTGGCGCTGAAGATTCGGGAAATCGCAGCCGAACATGGGGTCCCCCAGGTAGAGAACGTGCCGGTTGCTCGTGCGTTGTACCAGGTTGATCTTGATGCGGAGATCCCTGAAGAGATGTTCAAGGCCGTGGCAGAGGTTCTTGCTTACGTCTACAACTTGAAAGGTCCCAACCGATGAAGAGCCTGGCTCTGCCTCAGCACTTGTCCAAGCATTTTCTCAGAAGCGATCTGTTGGTGTCGTTCGGCCTGGTGACCATCCTCATGCTGATGATCATCCCGCTGCCGCCGCTTATACTCGACCTGTTCCTGTCCCTGAGCATTACCGTCTCGCTGCTGATTTTAATTGTTTCGCTGTATACCGTCCGGCCGCTGGATTTTGCAATATTTCCATCCTTGCTGCTGACCACAACCCTCCTGCGATTGTCGCTCAACGTTGCCTCGACGCGCCTTATCCTCATGCGCGGCCATGAGGGACCGGCAGCCGCCGGCTCGGTCATCCGCTCTTTCGGCCAATTTGTGGTCGGCGGCGACTATGTGGTCGGCATCGTCATCTTTTTGATCCTGGTCTTGATTAACTTCATGGTTATCACCAAGGGCGCCGGCCGCGTCGCCGAAGTTGCCGCGCGCTTCACCCTCGATGCCATGCCGGGTAAGCAGATGGCGATTGATGCCGACCTTAACGCCGGTCTCGTCAGTGACGAGGAAGCCCGGACCCGCCGCAAAGAGATCGCCCGAGAAGCGGATTTCTACGGCGCCATGGATGGCGCCAGCAAGTTTGTGCGCGGTGATGCCATCGCCGGCATCATTATCACTCTCGTCAATATCAGTGCCGGCTTCATCATCGGCGTGTTGCAGCGTGACATGCCTATGGCCAGTGCGGCCCAGAGCTATACGATTCTGACCGTCGGCGACGGTCTGGTCGGGCAGATTCCAGCCCTGATCATATCCACTGCAGCGGGCATTCTTGTCACCCGCACCGCAGGGACCGGGGACTTCGGCAGCGAACTGAAAAGCCAGTTTTCTCTTCATCCCCGCGCTCTGTGGGTGGTGACCGGGATCCTGGTGTTTTTTGCCATGATCCCGGGCCTACCCCATTTGCCCTTCCTGGTAATGGGCGCAGGCTTCGGCTTGATGGCCTGGCGAATGCAGAAGGCCGAAAGGTTGCGGGATAAAGCCGCGGAAGAGCCGGAGACGGTTCATCAACTCGAAGAAGAGGAGAACTACGAACAAATGCTCGGCATCGACCTCCTGGAATTGGAGGTCGGTTACGGACTGATCCCTCTGGTGGATGCCGCCCAGAATGGAGAACTTCTGCTCAAGATTCGCTCGATCAGAAAACAGTTCGCCCAGGAAATGGGCTTCATTATCCCCCCGGTCCATATCAAAGACAACCTGCAGTTGAAACCCAACGAGTACGGCATCCTGCTTAAAGGCGTCCACATGGGTGGTGGCGAAATCCTCCCCGACCACCTTCTGGCAATGGATCCCGGTACAGCCACCGAAACTTTGAAGGGCCTCGCCACCACGGAACCCGCCTTTGGCCTGCCTGCTACATGGATAGGGGATGACAAAAAGGACCGGGCCATGATCGCCGGTTATACCGTGGTCGATTGCACCACAGTCGTGGCGACGCATCTCAGTGAAATCATCAAGCAGCACGGGCATGAACTCATCGGTCGCCAGGAAGTCCAGGATCTTCTGGATTCGGTGGGTCGCAACTATCCGAAACTCGT
>DATFJP010000021.1:0-4027 GCA_035269105.1 Desulfuromonadales bacterium | reverse complement strand
TCTCGGTGCCGATGTTGGATTCCAGTTCCCAGGAGGGCGTGAGGTCGTAACGGAGCTTGAGTTCGTTGGTGTTGGTGAACAGCGAGTAGCCGAGACTCACATAGAGGTCCGGGCTCAGGTATTTGCCGGTGGTGATGACCGATGATTCCACGTCGCCTTGGCCGGCGCTGATGTCAAGCACGTCCAGACCCAGCTGCCTTTTCAGCTTGTCCTGGAGCATCACGGATTCCCCTTGCGACAGCAGGGTGCTGGCTGCGGTCAGCAGCAGAGTGGTCTGGCCTGCCCTGGCGTCAAAGGGGCGGCCCAGGACGATATATGAGAGAATTTCGGTGTCGGGCATCGGCGGTTCCGAATAGAGATTGACAATCGGGTTCTGGGGCGTCCCGGTGACCTGAACACCGGCTTCAACGTCGCCGACCTGGCGGAGAGCCAGAATATCCAGGGTGGGGCGGGCGATGGGCCCGCCCGTAAAGAACAGGTTGCCCCGGGTGATGTTCAGGCGCACGCCATAGGTCGAGTAGCCGCCCTTGGCAACCTGGATTTCCCCGTATGCCGCCAGCTCCCGATCAGCCGCCGACTGAATCTCCAGGTCACCCGTCAGGCGGGCGTCGATGCCCGCCATTTTGAGCAGGACTCTTTCGCCCAGGATCAGCTGGACCTGGATATCATGTTCCAGAGCCAGGGCGGGACCCGCCGGTTCGGACCGGTCAACCACCACCAGGTCAGGGCTGTTCTCGGCCGGTCCGCCGGCGGGTCCGCCGGTGATAATGACCTCCGGCAGCTTGATCTCCCCGCGCATGCGCAGTTTCTTGCCTTGGCCTTCGATCCGCAATTGCGGGGTGACGGCCACGCGCAGGTCCGGCAGGTTGACCAATTGGAAATCCTCGCCCGTCAGTTCCAGGCGATAGCGGCCGGGGCGCCAGTCTGTCAATTCCAGCCGGCCCTGGCCGTTCAGGCGGCCTTCGCCGGAGTGGATCTGCAGCTCCTGAATCTCCAGGCCGGCACCATCGAAAACCCCGTTGAGGGCGACATCCTGCAGTTGGATGCCGACCGGCGGCAGGTAGGCCCGGGCGTCCGACAGAGAGAATTGCCCCTGCAGATCCGGCTGGCGCCAACTGCCGGCTGCCTGCAGATCGATCTTCAGCAGGCCGCGGCTTTCCTGGATGCGGCTCGGGAAAAAGAGGGCCAGCAGGCCCCTTTCCCGGAGCCTGGCCTGCAGGTCGACAGTCAGCGGGGCCTCGCGGTCCAGATCGAGGGGCCATCGGGCAGGCAGCGGCAGGCTGAAATCGCCGTCAATGCGACTAGGCTCATCAAGGAGGATGGTCAACCGGCCTTGCAGGCGTTTCCGCCACTGCCAATTCAGGTCGGCCTCTTGAATATCGGCCGTGATAACTCCTTCTTCCTCCTGCCAGGAAAGGCGTCCCTCCCGCACCTCGACCTGGCCGTTGAAATCCATATCGGTCCCTGTCTGCCACTGGCCGTTGGCTGTCCAGTCCAGCAGGCCGCTTGCATTGATTTGCGGGGGCAGCCAGGGTCTGGCCATGCCGACCGGGAAGCTGCTGCCGGTGAGTTTCAGGGTCGCCTGGCGGGGCAGGCCGAATTCGGCTGCCTGGTTCGAGACGAGGTTGACCTCCGCTACGGCGCCATTGTCCAATTGCAGATGCGCGGTGCCGGTCAGGCCCTTGGCGACCCAATCGAGCTGCAGTTCGCTGTTTTCGATCTGATAGGTGGCTGCACCGGTGTCAATTTTGCCCGATGCCGCAAGCGAGAATTGCAGGTGACGGGAAGGTCCCTCCTCGACATCCACGGCGCCGCTGCTCCTGCCGGTCAGGCGGACATTGGCCAGCAACGGGTTGAACAGCGACAAATCCAGCTTTTGCCAACGGCCCTTAGCGACCAGTCGGTTCCCTTCTGGCCGAAAGCGGCCCTGCAGACGCAGTTCACCATGCTGGTCCCCGCTCAGAATTGTCTCGCCGAGAGAGATTTCCTCTCCGGAAAATTCGATGGCTGCCGGCTGCTGCAGTTGCCAGGTTGCGAATTCTCGGCCGCGGACCTGCAGGTTGGTCAGGCGGCCGCTCCAGGCGTTTTGCCGCCAGCCACCGCTGACAGCCGCCGCAAGGTCGGCCTCTGCAAGCCCCAGATCGAGGGTCATGGTGTGTTCCCGCAGTCCCCCGGTGAGAGACATCTGCAGATCCTGGAGGGTTATTTCCGGTTGCGGGGAAGACAGGTTGCGCCCGGTCAGCTGCACATCGAAAACGCTTCCGGATTCGGCAAGTTCACCCAGCAAAGTCAGATTATCCAGCTGCCACTGGTTGAACGCCAAGCCGGATCCCTGCACCTCCAGGGCTGCTGCCAGGTCCGTTTCCTGCCAGTGCACCCAGCCGCTTCCGGCGAGCTGTCCTTGAGCTTCTGGCAGGAGGTTTGCCAGTTCCTGGATAGCGAATTCGACCCTGACCCGTTCCGACGGTTTGCCGCTGGCCCGCAGCCGGAAACCCGCTCCCCGCAGCTGCAAGGTCTCGATGGTCAGGGCCTGTCCCCGGAGGGTCACAGCGGCCTCTCCGGAGAGAGACTGACCCTGCAGCATTGATTCGCTTAATTGCATCTGCAGATCCCCCGCCAGGGGTTTTGCCTTCTGCTGGCCGAAATCGGCCTGCAGTTCCAGGTTGACGTTCCCCGGGATGCGCGGATCGATCCGGGCCGGATCGAGATTTTGGCCGGTGAGCCGAGCGACGATCTGCCAGCCATGCGCCCAGTTGGCATCGAGGGCGCCTTGCAGGGTTCCGCCCAGCCACTGCCCCTCTAGTTCCGCAAGACTCGCTTCCTGAAGGTTTCCTGACAGCCTTCCGGCAAGCTGTGCCTCGGCCCAGCCGGCCGCCTGGTTGCGCAATGTCAGCCGGCCCTGGTAGTCCTCGGTCCAACCCGTCAGCTCCAGGCTTCCGGAAAGCTGCAGGGGCTGGCCGGTTTCCGGTTCGAGGTTCAGGCGGCTGAACTGCAAGTTGGTGGATAACTTTGGTTGTGGGGCGCCGAGATCGATGCGCCCCTGGCCGGTGATCTCTCCTGACCGGTTGGGACGGCTGATGCGGAGTTTACTGAACTGCAGGCCCTGATTTTCGAATGCAAGGTGCGTTGCCGCGTTCATTAATACCTGTTCGGAACCTCGAATGGTCAAACTGGCGTCGCCCTGCGGATGCTGGTCCGGACCCGGCTGAAGGTTCGCCCGCAAATGGAATTCCTCGATGGCATCCTGAACTCCTTCCGGCATCAGACCCACGTCGGCCTCCAGCAGAGGCGGGGTCATGCCAAGGGTCAGCGAACCGCGAACGGATAAGTCAGGCGTATCATAAATAATCTCCCTGACCCGCAGCCGGCTGTTTCGCCAGGTTACATTTGAGTTGAAACGATCGAGCTGCAGTCGGGTTTCGGCACCGCTTTGCCAGAGAAAATCGCTCAGGACCAGCGCTGCGATCTGCAGTTCGACGGCTCCGAGGGCGGCCGGCATTTCAGGCCAGCGCCAGGCGGAAGTCCCCGGCTCGCCATCACCCTTTGCTGCTGGTGGGGTCGCCGGCGGTGTTTCGAGACGAAGACCTTCCATCTGGAGGCGGTCGACGGCAAGGTGCAGGGGAAGCAAGCCCCTGATCCGGGTCTGCATCTCCAGCTGTTCCATCCGCACCTGGGTCCCGTCGATCTGAAGATCGATATTCTCCAGGTTCAGGGAGCCGAGGAGGGCACCATCAATTCGATCGACACGCAGATCGATGCCGGCCCAGGCTGGAGCGCGGGCCAGCAGCCAGCGAGTACCGCTTTCAGTTTGCAGCAGCCAGGCAGCCGACCCGATCAATAGCAGGATCAGCAGGCCGGTAACGGCAAGCATGCTGAACAGAATTCTGGTTACCATCCGAACCCCACGCTCAAGTGCAGGCGATAATTTTGTTCGCCGCCAACCTGCCTGGCCAGATCGAGGCGCAAGGGGCCGATTGGCGTATAGCGGCGAACACCGAGGCCGGCGCCCTGCTCCAGCTCATAGTCA
>DATFJP010000020.1:0-5287 GCA_035269105.1 Desulfuromonadales bacterium | reverse complement strand
TATGTCAAGAAAAAAATGTCTCCCTCTTTGATCCTCGAATCAGGGTCCTAAAGGCACCCTGGGCGGTTCATCGATAAGCGTCGCAGATCCCGGCGTTTTTTGCTGAACGGCAGAATGGCGTCAGACGACTGTTCGCCGGCTCAGCCGGCCAACAGCCTGTCCACATCTTCGGTTTTGCCGATGAGGACCATGATATCGCTGTCCTTGATTCGGTAAGTTGCGGGCGGCGCCGGGGTGATTTTGTCAGTCAAAACATCCTTGATGGCGATGACGGTCACCTGGAACTCATTGCGCAGGTCCAGTTCCTGCAGGGTCTTGCCGATAAAGTCATTCGGCGGTTCGGTTTCCGACAGCGAAAATTCTTCCGAAAGGGGAATGAACTCCAGAATATTGGGACTGGACAGGGTATGGGCAATACGCCGGGCCATGTCTTTTTCGGGAAAGATTACATCAGTGGCGCCGACCCGCTCAAGGATCCGGCCGTGGTCCTCGCTGACGGCCTTGACGAAGATGCGCGGCACTTTCAGTTCCTTGAGAAAGAGCGTGATCAGGGTCGACAGGTGGGAGCGGTCGCCGGTGGCCACGACCACCGCCGCCATCTCGTGGATGCCCTGAGCTTCGAGGAATTCCTTGTTGGCGGCGTCGCCGAGAATCGCATAGGAGCAGGAATCCCGAATATCCTGGATTTTGCTTTTGTTGAGGTCGATGGCAATGACTTCATGCCCTCCTTCGTAGAGGGTTTCCGCCACCTCGGCACCGAAATTCCCCAGGCCGATCACGCAGAATTTTCCTTTCATAGCAGAACTCCTTGTCGATGTCAGCCGATCATGATGTTCTCTTCCGCGTAATGGGGCGGATAGCGCCGGGCGCGGTCGGCGATGGCGAAGGCCAGGGTCAGCAGGCCGACCCTGCCGAGGAACATCAAAACGATAATGATACCTTTGCCCATGGCATTAAGCTGGGCCGTAGCACCGAGGGTTAAGCCGACCGTGCCGAAAGCGGAGAAGGCTTCGAAAACATAGTTGAGAAACTCCCGTTGCTGTTCACCGGCCAGGTCGGGCGACTGCACGACCAGCAGTCCGAAAACAGCCAGACCGATCAGGATAAAAGCCAGCATGACCAGCGCCAGGGCTTTGGTGATGGCCTCGTCGGGGATTTTCCGATGAAACAGGCTGGTGTGCGGGTTACCCTTCAGTCGGCTGTAAAAAATCGCGAAGAACAGGGCGAGACTGGTGGTTTTGACGCCGCCGCCGGCGGAGCCGGGCGAAGCGCCGATGAACATCAGGAAGATCAGCATGAACAGGGTCGGCACCCGGAAGGAGTTCAGTTCGACGGTGTTGAAGCCGGCGGTCCTGGCGGTGACCGACTGGAAAAGCGCCGTCCAGAATCCCTCCGCAGCCTTCATCCCGGCCAGGCCGTCGTGGATTTCCAGCCCGCCGATGACCACCATGCCGTAGACGATCAGGAGCAAGGTGGTGATCAAAACGATTTTGCTGTGCAGCGACAGCCTGGTCCTGGGTTTTCTGCCGTTTTTCCATTCTCCGGCGGCCTGAACCAACTCCCGGATGACCAGAAAGCCGATGCCGCCAAGAATAATCAGGGCAATTACGGTGCCGTTGACAAGGGCCTCGTTTCGGAACCGGACCAGACTGTCCGGGAAGGTCGAAAAGCCGGCATTGCAGAACGCGGAGATCGAATGGAAGACCGCTGTGTACAGCCCGGTGCTGAAACCGAACTCAGGAACGAAAACCAGGGCCAGCAGCAGGGCGCCGATCGCTTCGATCACCAGGGTCATGAGGATGATGTTTCTGATCAGGTCCTGAACCGAGGCGATCGGAGTGTGCAGGAGGGTTTCATGGAGGATTCCACGACCGCGGGCGCTCAGTCCCAGGCGCAGATAAATGAACAGATAGACCGAAAAGGTCATGATGCCCAGCCCGCCGATCTGGATCAGCAGCAGGACGACTCCCTGGCCGAACAGGCTCAAGCGGGTGCCGGTGTCGACCACGATCAGTCCGGTCACACACTGTGCGGACGTCGCCGTGAACAAGGCATCCAGGTAACTCAAGGGTTCTCCCCGGGCGGCCCAGGGTAATCGCAGCAGCAGCGAACCGGCCAGAATGGCCGCAGCATAGTAGGAAATCAGGGCTTGGGCCGGGGAGAGGTTCCTGATCCGAGCCGTTATAGCGGAGGTATTCATCGCGTTGCGGTCATTCCGACAGGCATCTGTCGATTGCTGAATGCAAAGCCTTGATCTGCACCGGCTTGGTCAGGATGTCATCCATCCCGGCCTCGAAACAGGCATCCACGGTTTGCTGGCGGGCGTGGGCGGTAAAGCCGATGATGCAGGTTCGCTGTCCCTGTTTACGTTCAAGACTGCGAATTCGGCGGGTCGCCTCCAAGCCATCCATGGCCGGCATCTGCAGGTCCATCAGGATAACATTGAAATCGCTTTGCTGCCATTTTTCGACGGCTTCCGCGCCGTTCGCAGCGGTTTCGACATGCCAGTGGTGCTTGGCCAGGCCCATGAGGATCACTTCCCGGATCATGGGATCATCTTCGGCCAGCAGGATGCGGCCGACAGTCTCAAAGGCTCCGGCCGTCGCCGGTTGGGCTTTGTCCGGGTGCGTGGGGTCCGCTTGCCGAATGGTTTTCAGGGGCAGGGTAAAAGTGAAGGTGCTGCCTTCGCCCGCGCGGCTCTGCAAGGTGAGCTGGCCGCCCATGAGTTCAACCAGGTTTCTGGAAATCGCCAGGCCGAGACCGCTGCCGCCGTGGCGACGATGGAAAGAAGTGTCGACCTGGCTGAAACTGTCGAACAGCAGGTGATGCTTCTCTTCGGCGATGCCGATGCCGGTGTCGGCGACAGCAATTTCCAACAGTTGGTCGCGAACCTGTACGCTGACCAGGATCTGGCCCTGATCCGTGAATTTGACGGCATTGCTGACCAGGTTGGTGAGCACCTGCCCCAGGCGGACCGGGTCGCCGCTGATGATGGCGGGAACATCCTCGGCCATGGCGGTCGTCAGATGAAGGCTTTTCTCGCGGGCCGGCTGAGTAAACATGTCGACGACATCAGCCAGCCAGGTGTGGAGAGCGAAGGGAGTATCATGGACCTCGACCCGGCCCGCCTCGATCTGTGAGAAGTCGAGGATGTCGTTGATCAGACCGCGCAGCGACCGGGCCGATTTTTCGGCCATTTCCAAAAGGGTGCGGTGCTCGGGATTTTTGTCGATTTCATGCAGGTGTTCCAAGGCACCCAGGAAAATCGTCATCGGCGTGCGGATCTCGTGGCTCATGTTGGCCAGAAATTCGCTCTTGGCGCGAGTGGCGGCTTCCGCCTGTCTCCGGGCCGCTTTCAGCTCCCGTTCGGTTTGTTTCAGGTACTCGATGTCGGTAGTCGTGCCGAACCATTTGCTGATTTTCCCCTGCTCGTCGCTTACCGGTTTGGCCCGGCTCAGAAACCAGCGATAGGTGCCGTCAATGCACTGAGCACGATGCTCGACCTGATAGGTCCAGCCTTCCCGTAAGGCTTTCCGCCAGGCGGTTACAGTCCGGTTCTCGTCTTTGGGGTGAAGGACTGGGCGCCATTGCCAGGAACCGTCCTCTTGCCGGCCCAGGCCCCTGAATTCGGTGGCCCGCTGGTTGCAGTAGTTAATGCGCCCTGCGGTATCAGCGGTCCAGACCAACTGCGGCATGGCGTCGGCCAGTTGGCGAAAGCGCTGCTCGCTCTTGCGGAGTTCCTCTTCCGCCTGCTTCAAATCGCTGATATCGGTTCCCACGGAAAGAATCTCCACCAGCCGGCCGGCATCATCATATTCCAGGTGGTTGCTCCAGGACATCCAGATCAGGCGGCCATCGCGACAGACATTTTGATTGATGTGGTGGGTGAATTGCTCAGGGTGTTCAATGATTTTATTAATCAGCCCGGTCAGGTCCTCCTCGCTTTTTGTCGCTTGCGGCAAGAGAAAACTGGCATGTCTGCCCAGAGCTTCCTCGGGGCGGTAGCCGAACAGTTTCTGGGCATATTCATTGAAAAAAGTCAGGATGCCGTCGGCTCTGCAGCGCAGGATGGCGCTGTTGGCATTTTCAGCCAGTTCCCGGTAACGGGCTTCGCTGATCTGCAATGCTTCCTGGGCTTTTTTCCATTTGGTGACGTCTTCGGTAAAGATGATGATGCCGCCGACCCGGCCGTCGACCTCCAGCCAGGGGTGGAGTTCCCACCGGTTCCATTGCACAGAGCCATCCAGACGCTCGAAAGGGTCGGCTTCGGCGCTTAAAGTTTCTCCGGCCAGGCCACGGCGATGGGCTTCCCGCCAGGCATCGGGGATTTCGGGGAAAATTTCGTAATGCGAAACACCCAAAAGACGCCGGTTTTCCAGCCCGTAGTCAGTGCGCCAGCGGCGGCTGACATAGAGGTACCGCATCTCCCGGTCGAACATGGCCAGGGCCGAAGGGGCATGTTCGATGAACAGGCCGAGCAGTTCTTTGCGCGGCTGCCGCTTCCTGAGGTTTTCGGAACGCCGGGTCACATCCTCAATAGCGAGCAGAAGCAGGGGTTGATCGGGAATGGACCGGGCGTTGACCATCAATGTCCGTCTGCCGAGCGAACCGAAGGATTGCTGGAGTTCGAAGTCAACGAAACTTTGATTTGTTTGGACGAGATCCTGCAGGTTTCCCCGAAGAGCTGGTGTGTCCCAAGCGCCGCCGTGGAGTTGGCAGATGCCTAGACCGATAGTCTTCTCGGGGGTCGTTTTAAAATGTTGAAAGTAGGCCGAACTGGCCTGACGGACGACCAGACCCCGATCGAGAATCAGCAGCGGTTCGCGGACCGTGGCGACGATCGCCGCGGCGAGTTGCATGGCATCGGGCTGGCGGAATCCGGAATGGCTTGCAGGTTTATCAGTCATAGTGTCTGTGATGCGTCATGAAGACAGAGAAGGAATGATTTCCCCCATCAGGATACCAAAGAATCCCTTTATGGCGAGGCGGGAGATTTGTTCTGGTTCGAATCTTTCCAGCCACACAAACGGGGACGCCCCTCGGTTGGGTGGCCGGGGGAGGTGCAGATCTGGCAAGAAAGGTCGACGGTTCCAGGAAGACACCGGATGAACCAAAGAAAACGGAGGCTGGACAATATCCAGCCTCCGTGCTTGGGTCTCTTTATTGAAGATCGGTGCCTCTGGTCACGCTCCGCCGTAGGAGTGCAGTCCGGAGAGCACCAGGTTGACGCCGAGATAGCAGAAGAGAGTCGCCGCAAAACCGATGATCGACAGCCACGCTGCCCGCC
>DATFJP010000019.1:0-2278 GCA_035269105.1 Desulfuromonadales bacterium | reverse complement strand
GATGGTCCATTTGACCAGGCCGTTCCAGACCGTTCCGAGCCCCTTGCTCCGGGCATAGAGTTCAAAGTAGGACAAGGCGATCAGGCAGTCCGGCAGCGGCGAAGCCGCCCCGCGCGGCGCCGATGCCACCACCAGGTGGGGCGCGCCGCGGAACAGGACGTCCACCCCTTTCTCCCGCCAACTCCGCAGGAAATCGGCAAAGAACGCCTTGTCCGCGGGGAGCTTCTGCTCCATGACCAGGCGCGCCAGACCTTCGTAGGCCTCATCCCGGAAGCGAGCCAAAGCCTCGCCGTCGTCGATCACCGTGAACCGGACCTGCCGGGCATTGACGCCTGTGGGTGCATGCCAGGCGACCTCCAGCAACTCCCTGATCACCTCCGGTTCCAGGTTCTGCGGCTGGTAGCGGCGCACCGAACGGCGGCCCTTGATCAAGGTCTCGAGCTGTTCCGCCGAAGGCAGCCGTCCGGTCAGTTCCAGGCTGTCCTCCGGTTGCCGGCCGAGAATGGAGATGGCGCCGGTCGGACAGATGGCCAGGCAGTGCTGGCACCTGTAGCAGAGCGCTTCGCGCTCGGCAGCGATGTGCGGCCAGCCGCCGCGCATGTCGATGATGTGCACCGGACAGTCCTCGGCGCAAAATCCGCACTGTGTACACTTCTCCCGGTTGACCTCGAACTGGATCATGCGATTCCTCCCTGTCGTGTCAAGCCGCATGCCGTCCTGGTGCCGTCCAGACCGCGGCGATTAATTGATTTGACCTTGAAAATTGAGCGAATTCCCTTAGAGTTGAGTTTAAAATTGAAACCTTTTGCCTTTCCATTTTGCAGCTGCAGCGGGGTTGATTTATGGACAACAATAACACACCGGCACCTCGGGACAACGGCTGGTTCCATCTGGACGTTCACCCCTGGGTCTTCTTCACATCCGGCGGCCTGATCATTTCGTTCGTCGTCGTCACCCTGGTTTTCCAGGCCAGCATCGACGATTTCTTTTCGACCATCCAGTCCGCCATCGGCACCTACGCCGGCTGGTTCTTCGTCTGGACCATGAACATCATCCTGGTCTATGTCGTGTCGCTGCTGCTCGGCCGGTTTTCGGGGATCCGCCTGGGCGGCGCCGACGCGCAGCCTGAATTCACGACTCTCGGCTGGTTTTCCATGCTGTTTTCGGCGGGCATGGGCATCGGTCTGCTGTTCTACGGGGTGGCCGAGCCGATGTTCCACTTCGTCGCCTCACCACTGGTCGAACCGGGCACCGCCGAATCGGCCCGGGTCGCCATGGACCTGACCTTTCTGCACTGGGGCCTGCATCCCTGGGCGATCTACGCCATCGTCGGCCTGTCCCTGGCCTTCTTCTCCTTCAACAAGGGCCTGCCGCTGTCGATCCGCTCCGTGTTCTACCCGCTGCTGGGCGAGCGCATCTACGGGCCGATCGGCAACACCATCGACATCATGGCCACCGTGGCCACCCTGTTCGGCGTCGCCACCTCCCTCGGCCTCGGCGTCCAGCAGGTCAACGCCGGCCTCAACCATCTGTTCGGCATTCCCCAGTCGACCATGGTCCAGGTTCTGCTGATCGCCGGCATCACGGCGATCGCCACCTGGTCGGTGGTGCGGGGCATCAGCGCCGGCATCAAGCTGCTCAGCCAGATCAATATCGTTCTTGCCGGCGGCCTGCTGGTTTTCGTGCTGCTGCTCGGCCCGACCCTGTTCATCATGAAAGCGCTGATGGAGAATATCGGCTTCTACCTGCAGCACCTGCCCCAGCTCTCGACCTGGAACGAGACCTACGAGGCGACCGACTGGCAGCAGGCCTGGACCATTTTCTACTGGGGCTGGTGGATCTCCTGGTCGCCGTTCGTCGGCATGTTCATCGCCCGCGTTTCCTACGGCCGCACGGTGGGCGAATTCATCAAGGGCGTGCTGCTGGTGCCGACCTTCATCACCTTCGTCTGGATCACGGTGTTCGGCAACAGCGCGATCAACATCGAAATGTTCGGTGCCGGCGGTATCGCCAAGGCGGTCCAGGAAAACGTGCCGGTCTCGCTGTTCAAGCTGCTCGAGCATTATCCCCTGCAGTCGATCACCTCCATGATCGCCATCGTGGTAGTGATCACCTTTTTCGTCACCTCCTCGGACTCCGGCTCGCTGGTGATCGACATCATCACGGCCGGCGGCAATCCCGACCCGCCGGTTTTGCAGCGCCTGTTCTGGGCCGTCATGGAAGGTTTGGTGGCGGCCGTGCTGCTGATCGGCGGCGGTCTGGTGGCGCTGCAGACGGC
>DATFJP010000018.1:0-6511 GCA_035269105.1 Desulfuromonadales bacterium | reverse complement strand
TGAAGAGTTTGCTCACAATATAACAGGGATCGGGCATTTCGCCTGCTTTTTCTATTTTTCAGCCGGCAGCGCCTCCAGCAGCAGCTCAAGCAGATGCACAGCCCGCGCCCGCCCGCCGACGTGGTTGATGCTGTCCTGCAGCTGCATGATGCAGCCTGGACAGTCGGTAGCCACCAGCTCGGCGCCGCTGGCGGCGATGTGGCCGGCCTTCTTGGCGCCGATCTTCTTGCTGGTCTCGTAGTGGTAGACCGAGTAGGTACCGCCCATGCCGCAGCAGGTGCCGGCCTCCGCCATCTCCACGTAGTCGATGCCGGGCAGGGCCTTGAGGATCTGTCGCGGCTCCCTGGTGATGCCGCGAGTGCGCAGGTGACAGGGATCATGGTAGGTGACCCGGCGCCGTTCTTCAGGTTCGGGCAATTCGGCCAGCTTGTCGGCGAAACCCTGCTCGACCAGGAACACGAAGATATCCTTGACCCGCCCGGTCAGATCGTCGAAATCCCCCTCCAGTTGGGTATAGACTTCGCCGAGGCCGGCGTTGCAGGAGGCGCAGGCGGTGACCACCCAATCCACCGGCCGGGCGGCGAGCGCGGTGCGGTTGCGCTCGGCCAGCTGCTCGACGGTCGCCGCGTCGCCAGCGCTGACCGCCGGCAGGCCGCAGCAGCCCTGGTTCTTGGGAATCACCACGTTGACGCCGAGAAAACGCAAGGCCTTCAGCATCGCCTCGCCGATCTCCGGGTACATGTAATTGATGGCGCAGCCGGTGAAAAAGGCAACGGTGGGCTGCCCCTGTTCGCCCTCGATGAATTCGGGGTGCCGGTCCCGGAAGGGCCTGGCCGTCAAGGTTGGCAGGGTACGGTCGCGGCTGATAAAGGGCGCGGGGAAGCGCAGCCGCAGGCCGCTGTCGTCAGGGAGCTTTTTGAACAGCACCGCGGACAGGGCGCTGCCGCCTTTGGCCAGGGCCTTCATCAGCTTCTGGTCTCTGAGGACGGTGGTGACTCCCTTGCCGAAGGTCGAGAGGCCCTTGGCCCGGGCGATCTCCCGGCGGGCGGCGGCGACGATCTCCTGGGTGGGCACCTTGTTGGGGCACTGGGCTTGGCAGCTGCCGCACAGCAGGCACTGGGACATGTCGAGCAGCAGCTTCTTCTCGAAGTCCACCTCGCCGTCGAGCAGCGCCTGGGCCAGGGCGACCTTGCCGCGGGCCACTGTCCCTTCGAATTTTTCCACACCGAACACCGGGCAGTGGGCGCGGCAGGCACCGCATTTCACGCACTGGGCGATTTCGTCGCGATACGCTTCCAGTTTTTTGCTTTTCGCCATTTTGGTCTTCTTGCAATAGGCTAGTGCCTGTTTATCACCCCAAGGCACCAAGGCGCCAAGACACCAAGCAACCCTCAAAAAAAGCAAAATACTTTTCTTTTTTAGGAAGAATTCTTTCTTAGTGTCTTGGAGCCTTGGTGGTTAAATATTTGTTTTCGCCTCGTCCAGGAAGATTTTCCCCGGGTTGAGGATGTTGTTGGGGTCCAGGGCCTTCTTGATGGTTCTCATATAGGCTTCGGCGCTTGCCGAAACTTCCATCTGGATGTAAGGCGCCTTCATGATGCCGACGCCATGCTCGCCGCTCATGGTGCCGCCGAGCGCCAGCGTCTCGCGGAAAATCTCCTCAATCGCTCGCTCGGCCTTTTCCGAATCGCCCGGCTTCTGCTTGTCGATCATGACGTTGACGTGAATGTTGCCGTCGCCGGCATGCCCGAAGTTGACGATCGGCACGCCGTGGCGCCGGCTGATGTCCTCGACCTTGCGGATCATGTCCGGCACCCGGCTGCGCGGTACGCAGATGTCCTCGTTGAACTTGTCGGGATTCACCTTGCGCAGGCTGGCCGAGACGGAGCGCCGGATCTGCCAGAGGGCCTCGCTTTCCGCAGCCGTCTCGGCAATGCGGGTTTCCACCACCCCCAGCGGTTGGATGAGAGTGGCGATGCGTTCGGCCTGCCGGTCGATCATTTCAGGATCGCCGTCCACCTCGATGATCAAGACGGCCTGTGCCTCGCTCGGCACCTCCAGGTCGGTGGCTTGACGCACGCAGTCGAGGGTCGCCGCATCCATGAACTCCAGAGTCGCCGGAATGATCTTGTCGCGGATGATCGCCGAGACCGCCCGGGCGGCGCCATCGATGGAATCGAACAGGACCAGCAGAGTTTTCTTGGCTTCCGGCAGCGGCAGCAATTTGATAATGATTTTGGTGATCACGCCGAGCGTGCCCTCGCTGCCGACCATCAGCTTGGTCAGGTCGTAGCCGACCACGCCTTTCATGGTCGGGCCGCCGGTGCGGATGACATCGCCGGTCGGCGTCACCACCTCCAGGCCGAGAATATAATCCTTGGTGACGCCGTATTTGACGCAGCGCGGGCCGCCGGCGCATTCGGCGACATTGCCGCCCAGAGTGGAGAATTTCAGCGAAGCCGGATCCGGCGGATAGAAGAGACCGACCTTCTCCACCGCTTTCTGGAAGGCTTCGGTGACCACGCCCGGTTCAACAGTCGCCACCAGGTTTTCCTCGTCGATTTCCAGGATGCGGTCGAGGCGGGTCGTCACCAGGACGAATCCGCCCGCAGTCGGCAGGCTGCCGCCCGAGAAGCCGCTGCCGGCACCGCGCGGGAACACGGGAAACTTTTCCTGGTTGGCCAGCTTGAGAATCGCGGCGATCTCCTCGGCGGAACCAGGGTAGACCACCGCTTCCGGGAGATGTCGCTGCTGGGTGGCATCGTAGGAATAGCAAATGCGGTCGGCCTTATCGGTCGTCACGAAGGCTTTGCCGACGATCTTTTCCAGGCGGTGGATAAGCGCTTTGCTGAGCATCGGGGTTCTCATCCTGTGCAAGGTTTTATGGAGAATCTCAGGCCGAGGATCGCTTGAACCCGACCACATATCAGAATGGCATATTTGGATTTTTCCGGCAACTGGGTTGCTCTCACAATTCAACACCCGGGCTTTTGATTGGACCTAGTAGGGGCACGGCGCGCCGTGCCCTTACAGGCCGCGTCCCCGGTTTAAAAAGCGGAGAAATTGCCGGTCGGCAAGCCGAAGAGCAGGATAAATACATCCTCCCGCAGTTCCGGGCTGGTCCTGCCGCAGATTTTCGATACAATAGGTTGAAGTATGCCTGCGAGCCGCGGCGCTATAAACGCTGGTGCCGGAACCCGTGACAGGAGAACCAATGAAAGATAGCACAGCAAATGATCATGCTCTGGAAACCAGGGAATGGCTGGAGTCCCTCGAGGAGGTCCTGCAACGCTCGGGTCCGGTGCGGGTCCAGGAACTGCTCGACGAACTGGACAGCTATGCCCAGGGCAAGGGGGTGGAACTGCATTTTTCGGCCAATACCCCTTATGTCAATACCATCCCCCATTTTGACCAGCCGGCCTATCCCGGCGACCTGAAGCTGGAGCGCCGCCTGCGGGCCCTGGTGCGCTGGAACGCCATGGCCATGGTCGTGCGGGCCAACCGGGAGGTCGACGGCATCGGCGGGCATATTGCCACCTATGCCTCGGCAGCGACACTCTACGAGGTCGGTTTCAACCATTTTTTCCGGGGACCGAACGGCAAACACAGCGGCGACCTGGTCTATTTCCAGGGACATGCCTCGCCGGGCATGTATGGCCGGGCCTTCCTGGAAGGCCGGCTCAGCAAAGAGCATCTGGCCAACTTCCGGCAGGAGGTGTACGGCGACAAGACACTGTCCTCCTACCCTCATCCCTGGCTGATGCCCGAATTCTGGAAATTCCCGACCGTCTCCATGGGCCTGGGGCCGATCGCGGCCATCTATCATGCCCGTTTTATCAAATATCTGGAGGACCGGGGTCTGAAGGAGCCTTCCGATCAGAAGGTCTGGGCTTTCATCGGCGACGGCGAAACCGACGAACCGGAAACCCTCGGGGCGATCTCGGTCGCAGCCCGGGAAAAGCTGGACAACCTGATTTTCGTCATCAACTGCAACCTGCAGCGGCTCGACGGGCCGGTCCGCGGCAACGGCAAGATCATCCAGGAACTGGAAGCGCAATTCCGGGGCGCCGGCTGGAAGGTGATCAAGACGATCTGGGGCAGCGGCTGGGACGATCTGCTGGAAAAAGATGTCCATGGCCGTCTGCAGAAGCGGATGCAGGAGGTGGTTGACGGCCAGTACCAGAAGTACGTGGTCAGCGATGGGGCCTATATCCGCGAGGACTTCTTCGAAAAGGCGGATCTGGAACACCTGGTCGAGGCCCTGAGCGATTCCCATTTAAAGGAACTGATTCTGGACCGCGGCGGCCACGACCCGAAAAAAGTTTACGCGGCCTATCGCGAAGCGGTGGAGCATCAGGAGGGACCGACGGTGATCCTGACCAAGACCATCAAGGGCTACGGCATGGGTGAGGCGGGCGAAGGTCTCAACATCACCCACTCCCAGAAGAAGATGAAGGAAAAGGAGCTGCTCGAATTCCGCACCCGCTTCAACATTCCCCTGTCCGACGACGATGTCGCCGACCTGCCGTTTTACCGTATGCCGGAAGACAGTCCGGAAGGCAAGTACCTGCGGGAGCGGCGCAAGGCCATGGGTGAAGCCGAGCCGATCCGCAAGGTGGAGGTGCCGAAGCTTGACCTTCCCGGGGATGAATTTTTCGAGGAATTCAAGGCAGGCAGCGAGGATCGGGACACGGCCACCACCATGGCCTTTGTGCGCCTGCTCGGCAAGCTGATGAAGAAGACCGAGATTGCCAAGCTGATCGTGCCGATCGTTCCCGACGAAGCGCGGACCTTCGGCATGGACGCCCTGTTCCGGGCGGTCGGCATCTACTCGCATGCCGGTCAGCTCTACGAGCCGGTCGATGCCGAAAACCTGATGTATTACAAAGAGGTGGCCGACGGGCAGATCCTCGAAGAGGGGATTACCGAAGCGGGTTCCATGGGCTCGTTCCTGGCGGCCGGCACGGCCTATGCCAATCACGGCATGACCATGATTCCGTTTTACATGTTCTATTCCATGTTCGGCATGCAGCGGGTCGGCGATCAGGTCTGGCAGGCCGCCGACAGCCGCTGCCGGGGTTTTCTGCTCGGTGCGACCGCGGGACGCACCACCCTCTCTGGCGAAGGGCTGCAGCATCAGGACGGCCAGAGTCACCTCAATGCCCTGGCGGTGCCCAACATGCTGGCCTACGACCCGGCTTACGCCTACGAACTGGCGGTCATCATCCAGGAGGGTCTGCGCCGCATGTATGTCGAGCAGGAAGACATTTTCTATTACCTCACCCTGATGAACGAGACCTACCCCCAGCCGGCCATGCTGCACGGTGCCGAAGAGGGCATCCTCAAGGGACTGCACCGGGTGGCGGAAGCCTGCGGCGACAACGGCCGCAAGGCGACCCTGCTCGGCAGCGGGGCCATCCTGCGGGAAGCGATCAAGGCCCGGGATCTGCTGCAGGAATTCGAGGTCGACGCCGAGGTTTGGTCGGTGACCAGCTACAAGGAGTTGTACAAGGATGCTCTGGAAATCGATCGCCACAACGGCCGAAATCCCGACCAGAAGTCCCGGCAAAGCTATCTTGTCGAGTGCCTCGGCGATGCCGCGGGGCCGGTGGTGGCCGCCAGCGACTATGTCAAGGCCCTGCCGCTATTGCTCGGTCAGTATCTTCCGCAAGGGCTGGTTGCCCTGGGGACCGACGGCTTCGGCCGCAGCGATGATCGCGGCCCGCTGCGTGATTTCTTCGAGGTGGATGCCAGGCATATCGCCCTGTACACGCTCAGCGAAATGGCCCGCCGCGGTGAGATCGAGGCCGATACGGTGATCAAAGCCCGCGATGACTGGACGATCGATCCCGACAAGGTCAACCCCCTTTATTTGTGACCTGCACAGGCTTGGTGAGGTGACATGAATCCGTCGGCCGGTCACGTTTCCGGGCCGCGGACATTTTCCTTTAATCTCAAGACCGGATGCCGGAATAGACAGGAGAGAAACCGACATGGCTGATGAATTCAGAGTGCCGAAACTGGGCGAAAACGTTGACACCATCCAGGTGATTTCCGTCCTGGTCAAGGAAGGAGAAACCATCGAAGAAGGCCAGCCGGTGGTGGAAGTGGAAACCGACAAGGCCACCGTCGAGATCCCGAGCGAAGTTTCCGGCAAGATCGCCAAGGTGCATGTCGCCGAGGGCGACGAGCTTGAAGAAGATGCCCTTCTCATAACCATGGCAGGGAACGGCGAAGGAGCTGCCGAAGATAAGGAGGAGGAAAAGGAGAAGGAAAAGGGGGAATCTGAAGAGAAGAAGAAGGGAAAAGAGGAAGACAAAAAGAAAGAGCAGGAAGCAAAGAAAGAAAAGGCCACCAGGGCCGAAGGAAAGGAAGAAGAAGCAGAGAAGAAAGAAGACGCGGAGAAGGGAAAAGAAGCAGAAAAGGAAAAAGAGACCGAGAAGGAAGAAGAGACCGAGAAGGAAGAAGAGGCGGCGAAGGAAGAAGAGGCGGCGAAGGAAGAAGAGACGGC
>DATFJP010000017.1:0-6609 GCA_035269105.1 Desulfuromonadales bacterium | reverse complement strand
GGTCGTCCTTTCGCTGGTGCTGGCCGGATATGGACTGGTTCGGCTGCTGGAGCACCTGCCGCGGCGGGGCCCAAGGACGTTTGTGGCCGTTCTGGTCTTTTTTCTCTGTATCATCGTGCCGGTCACGGAGTCCTTTTCCGTACTGGCCGATGAAAAACCGGTTTTACAAGCTGCCGGCCGCTGGCTCGAGAAACATCGGGACCTGGACCAGCTGCAAATCATCACCAACAACGAGCAGGTTGTTTACTACGCCGGACTCATGAGGCGTTCCTACCAGGTGTTTCCACCTGCAGGGGAAAACGATTATGAAGCACAGGCCTTGCGCCAGGCGGCAGAGTTGATGGTTCTCGAACGGCCTGTCGGGGAGGGGGAAGAAAGACCGGTCTTCAATCATTTCCAATCCGTTGCCGAGTTTGCCGACCGCCAGCGGCGGATTCTGGTGTATGAAAGGATAAAATGAGCCACTCTGATATTGTCCGGCAAATGGACGAACACCTGCGGGTGATCGGGCAGATCAAGGAGAGTCTGGCAGGGAACATCGTCGAATGGGCGAGCAGCCTCGCCGGCGTGCTGCGCGCCGGCGGCAAACTGCTGGTGATGGGCAACGGCGGTTCCGCCGCCGACGCCCAGCATCTGGCGGCGGAACTGGTCGGCCGGTTTTTGCTGGAACGCCCGGCCCTGCCGGCCATCGCCCTGTCCACCGATACTTCAATCCTGACCGCGGTCGGCAATGACTACGGCTTTGACGCGGTCTTCAGCCGCCAGGTCGAGGCGCTTGCCAGGCCGGGGGATATGGTGCTCGGCATTTCCACCAGCGGCCATTCCCGGAACGTGAGCAGGGCCTTGGCCGCTGCCCGGGGCCGGGGTTGTTTGACCGTCGGCCTGTTGGGCAAGGGTGGGGGGGCAATTGCCGGCACGGTGGATCTCAGCCTTACGGTCCCCTCATCGGAAACTCCCCGTATCCAGGAGGCCCATCAGTTGATTATTCACCTTGTCTGCGATCTCGTGGAGAGAGAGCTGTACGGTTCCGCCGAGGATGAACAATGAGCAGGTATCAACCGATCGGCACGGAAAAAGTGTCCACCTATTCCATTGCCAGCCGTGACAACAAGGTCAATGTGGATCAGCATTTCGCCGGGCGGCTGCGGGCCGGGATGTCCTTCGAGGCCTTCCTTGACGGCCTGCCGCGGCTGCTGGGCGCCGACAGCCTGCGCGGCGTGGTGAGCGCGGTGCTTGCCGCCCGCGAGAAAGGGCGCCCCGTGGTGCTTGCCATCGGCGGCCACGTGATCAAATGCGGGCTGCAGCCGGTGCTCAAAACCCTGATCGAGGCGGATATGATCACGGCGGTGGCGATGAACGGCTCGGCGGTGATCCACGATTTCGAAGTCTCCCTGGTCGGGGCAACCTCCGAGGATGTCGGCGCGGTTCTGCACTCTGGAGACTTCGGTTTCGCCGAAGAAACCGGTGGCGGCATTAATCGCGCCCTGCAGGCCGCCCTGCAGCAAGATATCGGTTTCGGGGAGGCGGTCGGCCGCCACATTGTCGACCATCAGCACCCGTTCGAGGAATACAGCTTGCTGGCCGCCTGCATCGCGCATGATCTTCCGGTGACGGTGCATGTGGCGATTGGCACCGACATCATCCACCAGCATCCCGAGTTCGACGGCGCCGCGACCGGGGAGATGTCGGCCCGGGACTTCCGCCTTTTGACCGCGGTGGTGGCCGATCTCAGCGGCGGGGTGTGGCTGAACGTCGGTTCGGCGGTGATCATGCCCGAGGTGTTTCTCAAGGCGCTCTCGATTGCGCAGAATCTCGGCCACCATGTTGCTGATTTCACGACCGCCAACTTCGATATGAACCAGCACTACCGGCCACTGCAGAACGTTGTCAAACGGCCGACCTCCGGCTCGGGGGCCGGCTTTGCGATCACCGGCCACCATGAGATCAATATCCCCCTGCTGGCCATGGGCATCCTCGAAGGCTTGCAGCATTGATACTTTCGCAAGGAAGCAGATGATGGGATGGCGACGCCATCAGCATTGACTCTTGAAGACGGTATGACCATGGACAAAATCAGCATTCAAAAATTTTTCCAGCAACTGCCGACGATCCGGGTCCTGGTGGTCGGCGACCTGATGCTCGACGAATACCTCTGGGGGGACAGCGACCGGATCTCCCCGGAGGCCCCGGTGCAGGTGGTCGACGTCAAGCGGGAAGACCTGCGTCTTGGCGGCGCCGGCAACGTCATAAACAACCTGCTGACTCTTGGCGCGAGAGTTGAAGTGGTCAGTGTGGTGGGCGATGACGCCGACGGGCAGGTTCTCACCGAAATCATCCAGGGGCAGGGGCTCGCCACCGGGGGGGTTCGCGAAGTCCCGGGCAGGACCACCTCCCGCAAGACCCGGGTGCTGGCATCGAACCAGCAAATGCTGCGCATTGACCGCGAGAGCCGGACGGCGATTACCGCCGCTGACGAACAATTCCTCCTCGGCAGGGTCGCGGAGCTGCTGCCGCAAACCGACGTGGTCCTGTTTTCCGATTACCGCAAAGGCGTGCTGACCGAGAGTTTTCTGCAGGCCAGCATAGCGTTGTGCCGGCAGGCGCAGGTCCCGGCCCTGGTGGATCCCAAGGGAGAGGACTATACGCGCTATCGGGGCGCGACCATGCTGACCCCCAACCGCAAAGAGGCCAGCCTCGCCTCCCGGATCGAGATCCTCGATCAAGCGAGCCTGCTGAGGGCCGGTACTCAGCTCCGGCAGCAGCTGGACCTGGACGTGCTGGTCATTACGCGCAGCGAGCAGGGCATGAGCCTGTTCCCCCGAACGGGCGCGGCAATCCATCTGCCAACCCGGGCCCGGGAAGTCTTCGATGTGACCGGGGCCGGGGACACCGTCCTGGTCATCCTCGGCCTGGCGGTGGCCGCCGGCTTCAGCATGGAGGAAGCGGCCGAACTGGCCAACCTCGCAGCGGGGATTGCCGTCGCCAAGGTTGGCACCTCCACGGTCTCCGGACCGGAAATTATGGCCGAATTCAGCCGACAGCACGCCGATGCCGAGCAGAAGATCCAGAGCCGGGCTGCCCTGCAGGGCATCATCCGGCAGCTGCGGGAAAGCGGCAGGCGGATTGTCTTTACCAACGGTTGCTTTGACCTCCTGCACGTTGGTCATGTCAAATACCTGCAAGCCGCCAGGCAGCTCGGTGACTTCCTGGTGCTCGGCCTGAATTCGGACGATTCCATCCGGCAGCTCAAGGGCGCCAACCGGCCGCTGATCAACCAGGAGGAGAGATCCCATATCCTGGCGGCCCTGAGCTGTATCGATTACGTCACGATTTTCGAAGAAGAGACGCCGCTGGAACTGATTGCCGCCCTGCAGCCGGACATCCTGGTCAAAGGGGGCGATTACACTCCCGACCAGGTGGTCGGCAAGGAACTGGTCGAAAGTTGGGGCGGGCGGGTCGAGCTGATCCGGTTTGTCGACGGCCGGTCGACCACGGGAATTGTCGAGAAAATCCTTCGACAATTCGGCGAGGGGGAGGGACGGCGTGAGGAGTGAGGCGTGAGGTGTGATCGGCAAAAAAACATTTAGCAGCAGATTCCTTGACATGGGTATAGTCGATTTGCTCCTCACCCCTCACTCCTCACTCCTCACGAACATAAGGAGGGGAGGAGTGCATGAAGAGGAAGCATCATGAATTGCGTGTTTGGCAGGAATCCAGGCGGCTGGTTAAGGATGTCTATGCGGCGACGGGACATTTTCCGCGTGAAGAACTTTATGCTTTGACGAACCAGATGCGCCGTGCTGCTGTCTCCGTGCCGAGTAACATTTCTGAAGGAGCTGCGCGGACCACCACAAAAGAGTTTTTGCAGTTTTTGTCAATTGCGCGTGGGTCACTGAGCGAACTGGAAACCCAGGTTATCCTGGCCGGGGACCTTGCTTATCTAGAGGAGCTTGTCGGACTATCCGGACTGAAGCGAAAATTCGAGGCTTTGAGGCCAGATTTTAGCTCGTTTGCCGGCGCATAGCCGTAGCTATGGGGCAAAAAGGAGCTGAAATATGGGCCAAAGGATCGGATTTGCAGCCAGTTCATGGATAGTCTGACAAGCTCCTATAAGATAATCTGCCGCTACTGGCCAGGATTGACCGAATTTTCGGTTTGCTCGGTGGCCTGATCAGTTCCATGCAGAAAAAGGCGGGATTTTGACGCTCCTCACTCCTCACTCCTCACGCCTCACGTCGAGGAATACCGCCCGCCAGGCGGTATTCCTCGACCGCGACGGCACGATCAATGTCGAAAAAGACTACCTTTACCGGGTCGAGGATTTCGCGTTTCTGGCCGGTGCGCCGCAGGCCATCAAAAGCCTGAAGGACGCCGGCTTCCTGGTCATCGTCGTCACCAACCAGTCGGGTGTCGCCCGCGGCTATTTCGATGAAGCGGATGTCGACCGTCTGCACCGGCATATCCAGGGAGAACTGGCCCGGTACGCGACCGCGATCGATGCCTTTTACATCTGCCCGCATCATCCTCAACACGGACAGGGCAATGACCGGATCGAATGCGACTGCCGGAAAGGCAAGCCCGGCATGCTGCTGCAGGCGGCGGCCGATTTCGACATTGACCTCTCGTCCTCCTGGATGGTCGGCGACAAGCTGGCGGATGTGCAGGCGGGTGAGGGCGCCGGCTGCCGGCCGATTCTGGTGCTGACCGGATACGGCAGCCAGGAACGTCTAAAGCTGGATGAGGGCAGGGCGGAAATCTGCGCTGACTTAATCGCCGCAGCAAACTTGATTCTTGTCGGCTCGTGAGGCATTATCCTGGGTTCGTGAGGAGTGAGGAGTGAGGAGTGAGGAGTGAGGAGTGAGGAGTGAGGGGAGAAATCGAAGATTCGGTTTCGGCCTGAAGGTTTACTCCTCACCCCTCACCCTTTACGGCCTCACCCCTCACCCTTTAGAGCACTAACGGAGATGTCATTGTGAAAACAATTCTGGTGACCGGCGGCTGCGGCTTCATCGGTTCCAATTTCGTACGTATGGTCCTTCGGGAACTCCCCGGAGCCCGGGTGGTCAACCTGGATGCCTTGACCTATGCCGGCAACCTGGCCAACCTCGCGGATCTGACTGAGAACGGCAATTACCGTTTCCTGCGCGGGGACATCGGCGATGCTGAACTCATCGACCAGATCTTCAGCGAAGAGCAGATCGATACCGTCGTGCACTTTGCCGCGGAATCCCATGTCGATCGCAGCATCGAAGGGCCGGCCAGTTTCATTCAGACCAATATCGTCGGCACTTTCGTTCTGCTCGATGCCGCCAGGAAGGCCTGGCAAATCCCGGAGGCCAAGGACCCGGAAACAGCCCGCCGCTTCCTGCATGTCTCAACGGACGAGGTTTACGGTTCGCTGGGCGAGACCGGCTATTTCAGTGAGGAAACGGCCTATGATCCCCGCTCCCCCTATTCGGCGAGCAAGGCGTCCTCGGACCACCTGGTCAGCGCCTATTTCCATACCTACCAGTTGCCGGTTCTGATCACCAATTGCTCCAACAACTATGGCCCCTGGCAGTTTCCCGAAAAACTGATTCCCCTGATCATCAACAATGCTCTGGAAGGCAGGGATCTGCCGGTTTACGGCGACGGCAAAAACGTCAGGGACTGGCTGTTCGTCGACGACCATTGCCGGGCCATCCTCCGCGTCCTGCAGAAAGGACGAGTCGGTGAGACCTATAATATCGGCGGCAACAGTGAGAGGCAGAATATCCAGGTGGTGCAGGCGGTCTGCGACCTGCTTGACGATCAGGTGGGGCGGTTGCCCTCGGGGAAAGAGCGCCGCGCGCTGATCCGCTTCGTCAAGGACCGGGCCGGTCATGATCGTCGTTATGCCATCGATGCCGGCAAGATCAGAAGAGAACTCGGTTGGCAGCCGACCGTCACTTTCGAAGAGGGCCTGCGCAGAACGATCGAATGGTACCTTAACAACCGGACCTGGATGGCCGAAATTGTCGATGGTCGCTACCGGGATTACTACGCGCGGATGTATGATGGGCGGTGATCCGTGATCCGTGATGCGTGATCGGTGATCGGTGATCTGTTATTTGTTGTGACATATGGGAGAGGGGTATGAGGAGTCACAGGGATCTGGAGGTTTGGCAGAAGAGTATTGATCTGGTCAAGGAAATTTATGCATTGACGGCATCATTTCCAGACCACGAAATATTTGGCTTGACCAGTCAGTTGCGGCGGGCGGCGGTGTCTGTGCCCTCGAATATTGCAGAGGGGGCGGCGCGCGGCTCGCAAAAAGAGTTCCTCAGATTTTTGTCCATATCGGTTGGCTCTCTGGCCGAAATGGAGACCCAGATAGTGATTGCCGAAAAACTGGCTTATCTGCCGAAAGACCATAGTGTCACCAGCCAAGTCGAGAAAATTCGCCGGATGCTGCACGGCCTGATATTGTTCCGGTGGTTAAATATTCGAATTTTTGTTGTAGGGGCGGCCCCCCGTGGCCGCCCAGGGCAGGCACAGGGGCCTGCCCCTACAATTGGTTGTTTATGCACCGATGCAATAGAATTGATTTTCCCCGCGTCTTTGCGCCTCCGCGTTAAAAAAAAGTCGTTT
>DATFJP010000016.1:0-17926 GCA_035269105.1 Desulfuromonadales bacterium | reverse complement strand
GAGCAGAGCCCGGTATCGCGCGCTGATGTGGTGTACCCGGTCGAAATCCAGGAGGCGGTTGCGGCCCTCGCCGAGCAGACGCAGGCGGTCGCCGCGGGGCAGGGGCTGCAGCCCGCCTGGCTGGCCATGAAGCTGCTCGAGGACGATCCTGAATATGTGGATTTGCTACCCCAGGAACAGGCCGGCCGGCTGGCGCAGCTGCAGCTTAAAATTGCCGCGCAACTGCGGGAGGACGCGGACATTGCCATCGCCGACGCCCGCTACGGCTTCATCCACTGGCTGCTCGAGGGTGTGGTCGTGCATGCCACCAAGGTAAGACAGACCCTGACCGACAAAATCGACAACGTGGTCCTCAACCGGGTGCTCGGCCTGCCGATCTTCCTGCTGATGATGTACCTGACCTTCATGTTTACCATCAATGTCGGCGGCGCGTTCATAGATTTCTTCGATATCGCCGCCGGAGCCATCTTTGTCGACGGCATGGCCGTGCTGCTGAACGGCTTCAATACGCCGGCCTGGCTGGTCGGCGTGCTCGCTACCGGCGTCGGCGGCGGCCTTCAGACCGTCGCCACCTTCATTCCGCCGATCGGCTTTATGTTCCTGGCCCTGGCCGTACTGGAAGGATCGGGCTACATGGCGCGGGCCGCCTTCGTCATGGACCGCTTCATGCGCATGCTCGGTCTGCCGGGCAAGTCCTTCGTTCCGCTGTTGGTCGGTTTCGGGTGCAATGTGCCTGCCATCATGGCGACCCGCACTCTCGACAACCAGCGCGACCGGACCCTGACCATCATGATGAACCCGTTTATGAGCTGCGGCGCCCGGCTGCCGGTTTATGCGCTGTTCGCGGCGGCTTTCTTCCCGGTGGGCGGCCAGAACGTGGTTTTTCTGCTCTACCTGGCCGGCATCGGTTTTGCTGTTCTGACCGGGCTGATCCTCAAGCACACGCTGCTCAAGGGCAATATCACCCCCTTCGTCATGGAACTTCCGCCCTATCATGTGCCGACGATCAAGTCCGTGCTGCTGCGCACCTGGGACCGGCTCAAATCGTTCCTGCTCAAGGCCAGCCGCATTCTGATTCCGATGGTGGCGCTGCTGGCCCTGCTCAACACCATGGCGCTGGATGGCAGCATCGGTCATGAAGACAGCAAGGATTCGCTGCTGGCCTCGGTCAGTCGCACGATCACGCCGGTGTTCGCGCCCATGGGCATCGAGCAGGACAACTGGCCGGCGACCGTCGGCATCTTCACCGGAATTTTCGCCAAAGAGGCGGTGGTCGGCACGCTGGATGCCATCTATCTGCAAAATGAAAGCGGTGCGAAGCTGGCTGCAGGCGAGGAGACGGCGGCATTTTCGCTCAGCGCCGCCCTGGTCGAGGCTGTGCAGACCATTCCGGAGAATCTGGTCGGCATCGCCGAAACTCTGACCGACCCGCTTGGCCTCAATATCGGCGACACCAGCTCCGCTGAAACGGCCGCGGCGGCCCAGGCGGTCAGTACCGGCACTTTCGGTGCCATGGGCAAGCTGTTCGACGGCCAGATCGGCGCCATTGCCTACATGCTGTTCATCCTGATGTACTTTCCCTGCGTGGCCGCCATGGCCGCGGTCTACCGGGAAACCAACCGCCGCTGGACCCTGTTTATCGCGGGCTGGACCACCGGTCTCGCCTACCTGGCGGCCACCGGATTCTACCAGCTGGCGACCTTTGCGCGGCATCCGGGGTTTTCCACGGCCTGGCTGGCCGGTTCGGCCCTGATCGCCATCCTGGTGGTGCTGGTCATGCGGGCCATGGGCCGGGAGAGCCGGGTTCGGGGCAGAGTCGTTCCGGCGGGTAATTGAGCGATGCCAGAAAACGGGGCCTTATGGGCCGGTGGAAGAGGAGAGACAGATTATGACGCCGAGTGAGATCAAACGTTACCTGATAGAACGCAGAATCGCCCCTCTGAGCGATATCGCCACCCATTTCGATCTGGCCCCCGATGCCGTGCGCGGCATGCTGGGGCACTGGGTCCGCAAAGGCCGGGTGCGGCTGCACCAGGATACCGGCTGCGGCAGCGGCAGCTGCTGCGGCGGCTGCGGCGACCTGGCCGGAGAGGTTTACGAGTGGCTGCACTGATTTTGCAAGTGGCGACCCGCGTTGTGAGATTTTTGTGAGTACTCCCATGTTACAAAGACACATCATTTCCCTCTACCTTCCAAGGTAGGGAATTTCGCCCCATGTTTTCCCGCGAGGACATGGGGCATTTTTTCTGTCCGGTGCAGTCGCCCCGGCCGCAAGCACCAAAAAAGAGCTGGAATCGGCTTCATGATTGGCACTGAACAGGTTATGATTTAAAGCAATCTTTTCTGAAGAAGGAAAACGAAGACCACAGGTCTTTCACTGCTATGGACAGGAATGCATGCCATGGAACGCTACGGCAAGAAAATCATCGTCCTTCTGGTTCTGGCCGTCCTGGTTGCGGCATTTTTCATATTCGACCTGCATCAGTACCTGACCCTGGCCGAACTCAAGGCGCGTCAGGCCGAGTTCGCCGCCTATTACGCAGCGCACCGGGTTCTGACGCTGTCACTTTATTTCCTGCTCTACGTCGTGGTCACTGCACTTTCCCTGCCGGGGGCCGCGGTCATGACCCTGGCCGGTGGCGCCCTGTTCGGTTTCCTGCCCGCTTTGGTGGTGGTCTCCTTCGCCAGCAGCATCGGCGCCACCCTGGCCTTCCTGGTCAGCCGCTACCTGCTGCGCGACTGGGTGCAGACCCGGTTTCGAAAACGGCTGAAGACTCTGAATGCCGGCATCGAGCGGGATGGCGCCTTCTATCTGTTCACCCTGCGCCTGGTGCCGATTTTCCCCTTTTTCGTGATCAATCTGGTGTTGGGTCTGACCCCGATGCGCACCCTGACCTTCTACTGGGTCAGCCAGGTCGGCATGTTGCCGGGCACCGCCGTCTACGTCAACGCCGGCACCCAGCTCGGTCAGATCGAGAGGCTGTCGGGCATCCTCTCGCTCGAAATTATCCTGTCATTCGCCTTGCTCGGGGTTTTTCCGCTGCTGGCACGCTGGACGGTCGATTATTTGAAAAAGCGGCGATCACTGAAGGAATATCCGAAACCGGAGCGTTACGATTACAATCTGGTCGTCCTCGGTGCCGGTTCGGCCGGCCTGGTCGCCTCCTACATCGCGGCAGCCGTCAAGGCGAAGGTCGCCCTGATCGAAAAGGACAAGATGGGCGGCGACTGCCTGAATACCGGCTGCGTGCCCAGCAAGGCGCTGATCCGTTCGGCGAAGATCCTGGCCTACAGCCGGCGCGCGGAACAGTTCGGTCTCGAAAAGGCAGAGCTGAAGCCGGATTTCCGCGCCGTCATGGAGCGCGTACAGCGGGTGATCGGCAAGGTCGAACCCCATGATTCCGTCGAGCGCTATACCGAGCTGGGCGTCGAATGCCTCCAGGGGGAGGCCCGGATCGTCTCGCCCTACCAGGTGGAAGTAGGCGGCCGCAAGCTGACCACGCGCAGCATCATCGTAGCCACCGGCGCCGCGCCCCTGGTCCCGCCGATCGATGGACTCGACCGGGTCGATTACCTGACTTCGGACAATCTCTGGCAGCTGCGTGAGTTGCCGCAGCGGCTGGTGGTCCTCGGCGGCGGTCCGATTGGCTGCGAAATGACCCAGGCTTTTGCCCGCTTGGGCGCCGAAGTGACCCAGGTCGAGATGTCGGCGCAGTTGATGGGCCGGGAGGACCGGGAGGTGGCAGAGTATATCCGCGACCGTTTCGAAGCGGAGGGCATCAGGGTGTTGACCGGGCATGCCGCCCGGGCGGTCCGCACCGAAAAGGGCGGGCCGCTGCTGGTCTGTGAAAAGGAGGGCGAAACGGTCGAGATTCCTTTCGATCGTCTCCTGGTCGCGGTCGGCCGCCGACCGAACGTCAAGGGCTTCGGCCTGGAGGATCTGGGCGTGCGACTGGAGGAGCGCGGCACCATTGAGACCGATCCGTTTCTGCGCACCAACTTTCCGAATATCTTCTGCGCCGGAGACGTTGCCGGCCCCTACCAGTTCACGCATACCGCCGGCCACCAGGCCTGGTATGCGACGGTCAACGCCCTGTTCGGCGATTTCAAGAAGTTTCGCGTCGATAACCGTGTCATCCCCTGGTGTACGTTTACCGACCCCGAGGTCGCCCGGGTCGGTTTGAACGAGGCCGAGGCCGAAGAGCAGGAGATCGAGTATGAGGTCACCCGTTTCGAAATGGCCGAACTCGACCGGGCCATTGCCGAAGAAGAAGATCACGGCTGGATCAAGGTCCTGACCCCTCCCGGCAAAGACCGGATCCTCGGCGCGACCATCGTCGGTCCGCATGCCGGCGATCTGCTCGCCGAGTACGTGCTGGCGATGAAACACGGCATCGGCATGAACAAAATCCTCGCCACGATCCATGTCTACCCGACCCTGGCCGAAGCCAACAAAATGACGGCAGGGCAATGGAAAAACGCGCACAAACCGGAAAAGCTGCTGGCCTGGGTGGCAAAGTTCCATGCCTGGCGGCGCGGCTGATCAGCAAGCAATGTCAAGGTTTTCATCTCGGCCATTCCCTGTCTGCGAACGGAAATATTTTTATGACGGGGATTTTTTATGAAGCAGAAAGGATTTTTTAAATGAAGTCGGAGAAAATCATTTTTGCAAACCATGCCGGCGATGAACTCGCCGCGGTTCTGGAATGGCCGGAGGATGAAAAGCCGCTGGCCTTCGCGGTCTTCGCGCACTGCTTCACCTGCACCAAAAACGTCAAGGCGGCGGTCCATATCTGCAGGGCGCTCAGCCGCCGCCGCATCGCAGTGCTGCGCTTCGATTTTACCGGTCTCGGCGAGAGCGGCGGTGAGTTTGCCGCGACCACCTTCGCTGACAACATCGCCGATATTGTCGCCGCCGCCGATTATCTGCAGCACTGCCATCGGGCCCCGGAAATCCTGATCGGCCATTCGCTGGGCGGTGCCGCAGTGCTGCAGGCGGCCGAGCGGATCGATACCGTCTCTGCCGTCGCCACGCTCGGCGCTCCTTTTCAGCCCGCTCATGCCCTGCAGCATTTCGAAGAGGCCCGCGAACAGATTGAAGCCTCGGGGGAAGCCGAAGTTGCCATCGCCGGCCGGCAGTTTACGATTCGCAAAAGCTTTCTCGAGAACCTGCGGCGACAGGACCCCGCCGCAACCCTGCGTCGCCTGGATGCCGCCCTGCTGGTCCTGCATTCGCCCCGGGACAAGGTGGTCGGCATCGATAATGCCGCGGACATCTACCAGGCCGCCAAACACCCGAAGAGCTTTCTCTCCCTGGACCCGGCCGACCATCTGCTCAGCCGCAGGGAGGATTCCGAGTACGCCGCCGACATGATCGCCGCCTGGGCCCGCCGTTACCTCAAGGTCGGACCTGATCAGCACGAGTTTCCGGAGGTGATCGACAATCGGGTGACCGTGCGCACGCCGGCCGGCGGCTTCCGCACCGATATGTTCGTCAACGGCCATGCCCTGGTGGCGGATGAACCGGAGTCCTACGGCGGCACCGACCGGGGCCCGTCGCCCTACGACTTCCTGCTCGCCGCGCTGGGTGCCTGCACCGGCATGACGCTGCAGATGTACGCCGGCCGCAAGCAATGGCCACTGGCAGCCGCAGTGGTGCGGCTGCGTCACGCCAAAATTCATGCCGAGGACTGCGCCCACTGTGAAGACCCTGGCCACAAGATCGACCGGTTCGAACGCGAAATCGAACTGCTCGGCGAACTGGACGACGGCCAGCGGCGGCGACTGCTGGAAATCGCCGATAAATGCCCGGTGCATCGCACCCTCGAAGCTGACGTTTTGATCGAAACATCTCTCAGAAAGAAAGATCTCTGATGATAACGTTTTCGTGAAGAGGCGGCTGGGCCGGCGGAGCGGGTCCGGCCGAACCGGGAAAAAGGAGCTTTCCTGCCGGCAAAAACCGACGCTTCCCGGTACGGCCGTCCAAATTGTGAAATTTATGTGTACAATATAAAGAGGAACGAGAAACAGGCCCTGCCCTATGCGGGCTTGTTTTGCATGAACCCGGTGAAAGCTTAGGAGGCCTGTTATGACCAATCAAGCCGATGTCTGCCTGACTTTTGACGCCGCCTGCGATGCAGCTCTGGAGATGGAGAACCGCATTTACCGCAACTACCTGGAGGCGCTGCGAACCGTCAAGGATCAAGCCGCCCTTGCCATTTTGAGGGACGCCGCCCTGGTCAAGCTGGAACACAAGCATAAGCTGGAAAAGGCGGCCCTGCGGGGCGGATTTGACGAAGTACCGGTGGACGGGCCGGTGCCGACCATGAACCTGAAAATCCGCTGCTGCGATCTGCACCGCATCGGTCCCGAAGCCGACAATCGCAAGGCGCTCGCCTATGCCGTGCAAATGGCGGAAGATGCCCTTGAGTTCTACCGCAACATGAGCGAACACTGCAGCGGTGCGCCGATGGCGGAGCTCTTCAAGAGTCTCGGCGACGACCAGACCAAGCACCTGCAGCAGTTGGAAGATGACTATGAAGAACATTTTTTGACGGAGGGCTGAACCCTGTTGCTGCGGCATCCCCTTTGCCGTTTTCACGAAGTCATTGTGACCGGAGAATACCCGATAAGAAATGGAAGACATCAAACTTTATGAAGAACTCCTGCGCCTGAAGAAAGCCGGCCAATCCGGGGTCCTGGTCACCGTCGTGGACAGTCAGGGGTCCACCCCCCGCAAGGCCGGTGCCAAGATGCTGGTGCGCGACGATCGTTCCACCATCGGTACGGTCGGCGGCGGAGCGGTCGAACTCCGCGCGCTGGAGGCGGCCGAAGAGGTTTTTACCACGGGCAAAGCACGGACCCTGGAATGCGAACTCACCGAACCCCATGGCATGACCTGCGGTGGCAGCCTGCGGTTGTTTCTGGAGCCCCTGGCAGCCATTCCGCGGCTGCTGGTGGTCGGTAAAGGCCATATCGGCCAGGCCCTGCGGGATCTCGGCAGCCGGACCGGATTTGCGGTGACCCTGCTCGATCCGCCGGCCGGGGAAGACGCTTCTGCCTCGCTGCATGGGGATCTCTCGGCGCAGCTGGGCGACCGACCCGGGTACGTGGTGGTCGCCTGTCCGAGTCATCAGCAGGATTTCATTGCAGTGCGGGCGGCCCTGGAAAGCCGGCCCCGCTTCGTCGGCATGATCGGCAGCCTGCGCAAGCGCAAGAGCCTGGAAAACTACCTGGCCGACCATGGCATCCCGGACGCCGCCATCGCCGCCGTCGCTTCTCCGGTCGGCCTTGATATCGCCGCCGAGACGCCGGCCGAAATCGCCCTCAGCATTCTGGCGCAACTGGTCGGGGACTATCGTGGCCATGACCGATAAGCTGACAGCGATCGTTCTGGCCGCCGGCCGCTCGCGGCGCATGGGCCGCAGCAAGTCGCTCCTGCCGCTGGGTGACCGGACCGTCCTGCAACAGGTCCTTACCGCCCTGCAGGCCGCCGCACCGGCCAGGGTTCTGGTGGTGCTCGGTCCCGAGGGTCAGCCGGTGGCCGACAGCCTCGCCGATTGGCCGGTCACGATCGTCTGGAATACGGCTCCGGCAAGCGAGATGGCGGATTCCCTGCGGACGGCCCTGAAGGCCCTGCCCTTTGCCGATCATGGCGTTCTGATCTGTCTCGGCGATCAGCCGCTGATCCGCCCGGCGACTTTCAGACGGCTGGCCGAGGAGCACATGGCCAGCCCTGAAACTCTTCTGCAGCCCTGCCACCAGGGTAAAAAAGGCCACCCGGTGCTGCTGCCATCCGCCGTCCTGCGGGAACTCGGCAGTCAGCCGACCCTGCGCGACCTGCTCGCCGTCCATGCGGAGCGTCTGCGGTTGATCGAAGTGAATGACCCGGGGATCTTGATGGACCTGGATACGGCAGAGGATTATCGGCGGGCTCTGGAAATCTGGCAATCCGGCAGCGACTGACAATTGCGCAGAGAAATATGTCTGGCAATGTCCAAACGAAAACGCCCCGCAGGCCTGCGGGGCGTTTTTATTCTTTGCAAAAAATCTTTATCTTATGCTTTGGCCGCACTCACCACGACCGTGTTGTCGCCTGTCGTCAACTGCTGGATATTGAGGTCGGCGAAGTTGTAGGCCGCGAACAGCAGGCCGGCCGGCAGCGCTTCGGAAATTTTTACCGGGCCGGTGACCGAGCCGGCGGCGCTCTTCAGGGTCAGGCGGCCACCATCGGTCACGCCGATTTTGGCGGCATCCTCGGCGCTGATTTCGATGATTCCTGTCGGTTCCAGTTCCCGGGTCGCCGCCGAAAAGGTGGTGGTCGAGCCGAACTGGAAGCGGGCCTTGCCGATCAGCAGGCGCAGATCGTCGCCGGGCAGTTCCGGCAGCTCAGGCAGGGGCGCGGAAAGGCTCCGATTTTCCGGTGAGTAGGCTTCCTTCCAGCAGAAGGGGCGCTGTTCCAGGATCTGGCAGACATCGGAGTAGATATCGGCCAGTTCGAACATCTCCTGGCGGATAGCCGCATCGCTGGGGGCGGGCTTGCCGGTCAGGCGGCCGAACAGTTCGGCCAGGATCGCCAGGTCGGGGCGGGCTTGGCCGGGCGGGTCCACGGCGATACGCAGGGCGTTGACCCGTTGATCGATGGAGGTCATGCTGCCGCGCTTTTCGGCAGCGGCCGCGGCGGGCAGAACGACGTCGGCCAATGCGGTCAGGTCACTGGCCAGGATATCCTGGACGACCAGGAAGTCGAGCTTGGCCAGGGCCTGACGCCAGCGGCCGCTTTCCGGGAAGTCGACCAGCGGGTTGGTGCCGGCCAGATAAAGGGCGCGAATGCTGCCATCCTCGATCCCGGCCAGAATGGCGTGGGCATCCCGGCCGTTGTCAGGCAGGTCCGCATGCCAGGCCTTGGCGAACTTCTCCCTGGCGGCGGCATAATCCTGGAAACCCGGCAGACTCTCCGGACAGGCCCCGGCATCGAGCAAGCCCTGCATGTTGCCTTTCTCGTCGATCGGAAACAGGCCGCCCCGGTCGCCGTCGAGGGCGCCGCTGACCATGGCCAGATTGAGCAGGGCGGCGATGCCCGCCTCGGCATTGGCACCGGCGGTCAGGTCGCGGCCGAAGACAATGGCCAGGGAATCGGCCTGGCCGAGGTGGTCGGCCGCTTCCTCGAGCAGTTCTCGCGGGATGCCGCAGGCATTACAGGCGGCATCGACGTCGATCTGCTTCAGGTAGCTGTCCAGTTCGTCGCCGTTGTCGACGAACTGCTGCAGGTAGCCCTTGTCGGCCTTGCCCTGGTCGAGAATCAGCCGGGTCAGGGCAGCGGCCAGATAGGCCTCGCTGCCGGGACGGTACTGCAGGAAGGCCTCCGACTGCTCGGCCAGATGGATGCGCCGCATGTTGGCCAGGACCAGCTTGGCGTCGTTCTTGCGGTGCGCATACTGGATCTGCCAATCGACCGCGGGCACCTCGAAAGTCGGGTCGGCGCCGATTACCAGCACGGCGTCGGCCTGGCCGATCCGGTCGAGGTGATTGCTGGCGCCGGTCAACAGCAGGTGCTTTTTCATCAGCAGGGCGGCCCGCAGGGCACCGAATCGTGCCTCGGAGTCGATATTGTTGCTGCGCAGACCGACCCGGAACAGTTTCTGGAAAAGGTAATTTTCTTCATTGGTCAGCCGGGGCGAGGTCAAACCGGCGACCGCCTGACCTTCCGATTCGTCGCGCAGGCGGGTCAGTTCATCGGCGACCCGCTGGAGCGCCTCTTCCCAGTCGGCGTCCTGCTGCTTGTCATTCTGTTTGATGCGCGGCATGGTGAGTCGCTGGACGCTGCTCAGATAGTCGTGGGCGAAAAAGCCGCCGATGCAGAGGGTGCCGTCGTTGACGGTGACGCCGTCCTCGGAGGTCAACCGCATGAGCTTGCCCTGCTTGCTCTCCAGGTGGGCCTGGCAGTGCGCAGGACAGAGGGTGCAGACCGAATGGGTCTTGCGCAGTTCCCAGGGACGGGCCTTGAATTTGAAGGGCTTGGAGATCATGGTGCCGGTCGGGCAGACCTGCACGCAGTTGCCGCAGAAGACGCAACGCTCCAGGTGCTTGTCGATGAAGGCCCGGTCTCCGGTCTCGTTGATGAACAGGGAATCGGCGCCGATCAGTTCGTGGCAGACCTTGACGCACTTCTCGCACATGATGCAGCGGTTGGGCACCTGCTGGATCAGCGGCCACCGGTCGATGGTGGCGGCATTGACATCTTCGGCGGCGAAGGGCTGGCTGGTCACGTCCTGTGCGTAGCAGACATCCTGCAGGTCGCATTCCCCGCCGGCGTCGCACACCGGGCAGTCGAGCGGGTGGTTGACCAGCAGCAGTTCGACGATCTCCCGCCGGATCTTGTCCAGCCGATCGGACTGGGTGGTGACCACCATGCCTTCCAGCGCTCTGGTGTTGCAGGCGGTCATGGTTTTGTCGGCACCCTCGACCTCGACCGCGCACACGCGGCAGGCCCCGGTCGGTGAGACTTTTTTCAGATAGCACAGGGTCGGGATCTTGATGCCGACGGACTCCGCGCCATCAAGAATGGTTGCGCCTGGTGCAATCTGGACGTCCTTACCATCGATCTTAAAATTGATCATCGAAATCTGCCCTTTGTCAGCTTGTCGTAAATGCTTCTCAGTCGGTGACGGCGATCATGGCAACCCGGTAACAGCGCAGGCAGCGCTCCGCTTCGCGCACGGCCTGAGTCTCGGGCATGGCCTTTTCGATCTCCTCATAGTGCCTGGCGCGCTCGGCCCCGTGGATTTTCGGCTGGTGTTCGCGGGGCAGGCCGCCGACGATGCCGACGTTTTCTTCCTTATCGAAGGTGCCGAGGTTGTTGACCAGGTCCTCCATGGCGTCGAATTCGTCAAGGTAGACCTTGCCTTCGGTCAGGTAGCGATGCATGACCTTGGCGGCGCGCTTGCCGTGGCCGACCGCCAGGACAACGGTCATCGCCCCGTATTCGCAGTCGCCGCCGGCGAACACGCCTTCGTTGTCGGTCATCATGGTGCCGCCGCGGGTGACGATGCTGTTCCAGCGGGTCTGCTCGATGCCGTAGTCGCCGTCCTCGAGATAGGAGAGGTCGGGGTCCTGGCCGATGGCCGGAATGACCATGTCGCAGGGGATGATGTATTCGCTGCCCGGGACCTCCTGGGGCCGGCGGCGGCCGGAGTCGTCGGGCTCGCCGAGCTCCATCTTGATGACCTCGACGCCGACCACCTTGTTGTTTTCCGTGATCAGCTTGGTCGGGTTGCGCAGGAACTCGAACTGCACGCCTTCTTCCTCGGCGTCGTCCACTTCGTAGTATTCCGCAGGCATCTCCTTGCGGGTCCGGCGATAGACCAGGATCGAGTCTTCGGCGCCCTCGCGCAGGGCGACGCGGACGCAGTCGATGGCGGTGTTGCCGCCGCCGACGACGATGATCCGCTTGGGCGTCTTGATACCTTCATTCAGCGCCACGGCCCGCAGGTAGTGGATGCCGCCGGCCGAGAAGCCGTCGTAGCCCTTGTCTTCACCCTCGACCCCCATCGGCTTCGACTTGAAGGCGCCGGTGCCGAGGAAGACCGCGTCGTATTTTTCCTTCAGTTCGCGCAGGGAAACGTCCCGGCCGAGCTTGACCCCGTATTCGATCTCGATGCCCAGGTCGGCGATGACCTGCGCATCGCGGCGCAGCAGATGGCGCGGCATGCGGTAGTCCGGGATGCCGACCGCCACGGTGCCGCCCGGCTCCTCGAGCATATCGATGATCTTGACCTTGTGGCCTTCCAGGGCCAGGTAATAGGCGGTTGTCAGGCCGGCGGGCCCGGCGCCGACGCAGATCACTTCCTTGCCGGTGGCCGGCTTCGGCCGCATGGGCGGCTGCTGATGGTGCATCCATTCATGATCGGCGGCCACCCGCTTGAGCACCATGATGCTGATCGGCTCGTCGACCAGGGCGCGCCGGCAGGCCGACTCGCAGGGGTGCGGGCAGACCCGGCCGCAGACCGCGGGAATCGGCATGCGGTCGCGGACATTGGCCAGCGACTGGTCGTAACGGTAGTCCTTGATCGATTCCACGTAGGCGGGGATGTCGATATGCGCCGGACAGCGATCCGTGCAGGGCGCGGTCAGCTTGTCGTGGTACAGTTTGGCGGGTTTCGGCTGGCGCTCGCTGCGGATGTAGGCCAGGTAGTCGTCGCGGAAGTGCTTGACCGAATCGACAATCGGCTTGGCCGCCGTCATGCAGAGCGTGCACTTGCAGTTGTCGAGCAGGTCGGCCAATCCGGTCAGGGTCTCGAGGTCGGCTTCTTCGCCCTGTCCGGCGACGATTTTGGCCAGGGTGTCGGTCATGACCCGGGTGCCGCGCTTGCCCGGTGTGCAGCGGGCGCAGCAGTATTTGTCCTGGACCCGCTTGATGTACTCGGCGGCCATGGCGACGATATCGACGTTTTTGTCCAGCATGATGATGCCGTCCCAGCCCATGAAGGCGCCGACACGGCCTTCGTCAAGGTAGCTGCTCGGCAGCTTGATCGGCATATCCTCGGCTTCGCCCTTCTTGCGGTTGTCGACAAGCTTGCCGCCCCAGCTGGAAAACATTACTTCAGCCAAGTTGAACCTCCCCTATGTCGGGTTTTCCACGCACAAGACCGCAGGAGAAGGGCGCGTTGCCGACCTTCGCCCTGCGGCTTTTGCCTGGCAGTTTATGTTTGTATATGGTGTATACAGTATGCAGCTAAATAACATAGGCAGAACAGCTAAATCAAGCTAAATTTGCTCTTTGGACCGCCTTCCGGCCGGCATGCGGATGCTCGCCAGGTCATGTCTTCCGGGCCGCATCGGGGTTTCAGGGAAAGCGGGAGAAGGGCGTGACGATCTGGTAACGGGCCGGCATCTGCCCGCTTGCCTCGTAATAGATCCAGGTATGGTCGAAGCGGAACGTTTTGACGGTGACCGAAGGCAGCAGATAATAATCCATCTCCAGGGCAACCTCGGCCCGGCGACCCTCGGCGCCGATGACCATCTCGGCGATGCGGGCCTCGATGATGTGCAGGTCCTTGTCCAGGGTGGCGAACTGCTCCAGAAAAGCCTGCCGGTTGTCCGGGACCAGATGCACGGCAGCCGCGGAAAATTCTTCCAGCTGCATCGCCAGTACGAACGCGTCCAGCGCTTCCCGGCCCTGGGCCGCCGGTGGATGGACGAGCTTGTCCAGGCCGCAGGCGGTCAGGCCGAACCCGCACACAAGGATTATCAGGCAGGCTCTGGCGATCACTGTCATCCTTCTTCCTTCCAGGCGAAAGTTGCTGCGGCCTGCCGGATTTTCGCCAGCAGTCTGTCGACCAGCTCGATCCGGCCGAAGGGCGGCATCAGGTAGAAGCCCTTGAAGCCGAGCCCCAGGGCCTGGTCCAGCAGTTCTTCGGCGATGGCGCCGCCGATGGCGGCGCCATCCGCACCGGAGATGCCCCGCATGCGGGCGAGAACGGCGTCAGGCAGCCGGATGCCGGGGACTTCGTTATGCAGGAACAAGGCGTTGCGCTCGCTGACCAGGGGCATGATGCCGATCAGGCAGGGCAGGTCGTAAGGCTCCAGGCCGGCGGCCAGCTCTTCCAGGGTGGCAGAGTCGTAGACCGGCTGGGTCTGGATGAAGCAGGCTCCGGCGGCGATCTTTTTCGTCAGCTTCTGCAACTGCCCCCCCAGATCGTCGACGTTCGGGTTGAAGGCGGCGCCGGCCAGGAAGGCGGTGCGGCCACCGAGGTCGGCGCCGTACAGGTTGGTGCCCCCATTCATGGCCTTGACCAGCTTAAGCAGTCCGACGGCATTGACATCGAAGACATTGGTCGCCCCGGTGGCTCCGGTGACGGCCACGGGGTCGCCGGTCACTGCCAGCAGGGTCTTCAAACCGAGCAGATGGGCGCCCATCAACTCCGAGTGCAGGCTGAGCAGGTTGCGGTCCCGGCCGGTCACGTGGGCAATCACCTCGATGCCGATCCGGTCCTGGATGCGCGCGGCCAGTGCCAGGTTGCCCATGCGGATCCGGCCCAGGGGGTTTTCGGCCAGATTGATCGCATCGACGCCTTGTGCCGCGAGCGTTTCGGCCCGGTTCATTACCGTGGCAACATCCAGGCCCCGGGGTGGCGGCAGCTCCACGGTGACCACCGGCCGCCGACCCCAGTCGGCCAGGAAGCCTGCCGGCTGGAGGCGCGGCTTTTGCGGCGAGTCTCCGGGCGGCCTGCTCGCGGCCGGCCGGCGCGCCGAGGGCGCCGGCCGGCGCTCGGCCGGGCGGCCGCCGACGGTCGCGGCGAGGGCCTGGATATGCTGCGGCGTGGTCCCGCAGCAGCCGCCGAGCAAAGTCGCCCCGGCATCGGCCATTTCCCCGCCCAGCGCGGCAAAGTAGTCCGGGGTGGCGAGGTAGATATGGCGGCCGTCGATGTATTCGGGGAAACCGGAATTCGGGAAGGCGGACAGCGGCAGGTCGGTGGCGGCCGCCATATCCTGCAGAACCTTGAGCAGTTCGCGCGGGCCGGCACCGCAGTTGGCGCCGACCGCGGCCGGCCGCCGCGCCTGGAGCTGGCGGCTGGCCTCGCCGGCGGACAGGCCGTCACCGGTATAGCCGCCTTCGGCGAATGCCAGTTGGGCGATGGCCGGCAGGCCGATCTCTGCGGCCACCTCGAGCGCCAGCAGGAGTTCCCCGGTCCGGGCAAAGGTTTCCAGCAGGAAACAGTCGACTCCGCCTTCGGCGAGCGCCGTCATCTGCTCGTGAAAAGCCGCCCGCCGGTCGGTGGCCGACGGTTCGCTGTCTTCGCCCCGGACGCGCAGCAAAGGGCCGACCGAACCGGCCACCCAGCAGGGTCCGGCCGCGGCTCTGGCCAGGCGGGCCCCGGCCAGATTGATCTCCCGGCTCTTGCCGGCGAGGCCGAAGGTCCCCAGCCTCAGCGGGTTGGCGCCGAAGGTATTGGTCTCCAGCAGTTCCGCTCCGGCGGCAGCGTAATCCTGGTGAACCCGGCCGACCATCTCCGGCTGCAGCAGATTCAGGTACTCGAACACCGCATCCAGCGGAGCACCCCGCTGGTACAGCTGGGACCCCATGGCGCCGTCGCCGATAATCACCGGGCCGTGCCTCAATCGATCGAGCAGTTGCCGTTGGCGGGTTTCGTTCATAATGCCTTGACCGGTGGTTTGCTATCGTCTCTCCGGACCATCAGCCGGCGACCCGACGGCCTGCGGCAAGCCGGGCGGTAACGGTCAATAGCTGACGCAGGATGCCGGCAGTCATGCCCCAGATCACATGTTCCCCGTACTGGTAAAAATCCACTTCATGCACCCGCCCCCGATGAGACCAGTCTTCGGTATGGTGGACGGCCGGATCGCGGAAGTGCTCGAGTGGCGCCTCGAAAACGGCGGCGATTTCCGATCTGTCGGGTTCGAGCTGCTGCGGTTGGGGAATCAGTCCCACATAGGGGACCACATGGTAGCCGTGGATCGAGTAGCAATCGTCCAGGCGGCCGAGAATCCGGATGACGTGGCCGGGGATGCCAAGCTCCTCTTCGGTTTCGCGCCGGGCGGTCTCGGCCAGATTGCGGTCCGCTGTCTCACTGGCGCCACCCGGGAAGGAAATCTCTCCCGAATGGTGTGCCAGGTGATCGGTGCGCACGGTGAACAGCAGGGCGTCCGCGTCATCGCGCCGGAACAGGGGCAGCAGGACCGCCGCTTGCCGGAGGCCCTGCGGCGATATGGTCTCGCGCGGAAAATGTTTGAGCTGCTCGGCGAGCTGTGCGTAGTCCAGCATCAGACAGTGACGGAAACCGCGGCCTCGCGCAAGGCGGCGATGGTCGCCCGGTAGTCGCCGGTGCTGAAAACGGCACTGCCGGCGACGCAGACGTCGGCCCCGGCGGCGGCCACCTGGGAAATGTTCTTGATCTTGATGCCGCCGTCCACCTCGAGTTCCGTTTCCAGGCCGCGCCGGTCGATGACCGTGCGCAGAGCATGGATCTTGTCGAGTGCGCCGGGGATGAAACCCTGGCCGCCGAAACCCGGATTCACCGACATGACCAGCACCAGGTCGAGGTCGTCGATAATCACGTCGAGGGTGTCCACGGGGGTGGCGGGGTTGAGTGAGACGCCGGCTTTCTTGCCGAGACTGTGAATCAGCTGGATGGTCCGATGCAGATGCGGGACCGCTTCCTGGTGGACGGTGATGATGTCCGCGCCCGCCTTGGCGAATTCGGTGATGTAGAGATCGGGTTTTTCGATCATGAGATGCACGTCGAGGGGCTTGTCGGTGATGCTGCGCAGGGCAGCGACCACCAGCGGGCCGATAGTGATGTTCGGCACGAAATGGCCGTCCATGACGTCGACATGGATATAGTCGGCGCCGGCGCGATCAACGGCGGCAACCTCATCGGCCAGGCGGCCGAAATCGGCGGACAGGATGGAAGGGGCGATCTTGATCATGGGTTTCGACTCCTGTGCGAGGGCTCTGCGGCTCAGGATAGCATTTTCCGATCCGCGATTCCATCTTCGATCAGTCCCCGGAAGATCGGCAAAAAAAAGCGGGAGCTTTTTCACCCCCGCTGCTGAAATGCGATTCTGCTCCGTGTGGAAAAATCCGCTGCTCAGGAGGCATGCTCTTTTTTATGATCATCGCCCTCGTGGCGGGAATCGCTGCGTTTTTGCAACGATTTCGCCGACGTGCTGCAACTCTCGCAGACATAGGCGTTGCGCGTGTCAAGTTCGGAGATGGCTCTTGAGAACCTGTCATGATATCTGCCTGACATGGTGTCCTCCTTTCCTGTGCTGCGGCCGAAAAATCCTTCGACCTTCCCGTTGATCTATATTGTCATACTAGCATATATGACCTTTCTTGTCACCCTTTGCCGGCGAGGTTTTCCTTCGCGTGTCTTCAGGTCCGGCAGTTCCCGGTATCAAGCCTGCCGCTGCAGACGCACGGCGAAGAAGCCGTCGATATCGTGCCGATGCGGCCAGGTGCGCAGCCGCTCGCTGGCATCGACCAGCTCGCGGCAGGCCGCCGGCAGCAGGGGCAGAATTGAGGAGGGTTGAAAAGTGGTATGGCGGTTCAGAAATGAGGCGATGACCTGATCAGTCTCTTCCGGGGTCACGGTGCAGACCGAATAGACCAGACGCCCGCCTGGGCGGACCAGCCGGGCGGACTGGTCGAGGAGGGCGGCCTGGCGGCCGGCGAGCTGGGAAATGTCCTCTTCCTGCAGCCGCCAGCGGGCTTCGGGATTGCGGCGCAGCACGCCGAGACCACTGCAGGGCGCATCCACCAGGACGCCGTCAAAGCTTCCGACGGCCAAAAAGGAAGCGGGGCGGGTGGCGTCCCAGGCTCGGGGGGTGATGCCCCGGCAGCCGAGCCGTGCGGCGCCTTCCCGAATGAAGTTCAACCGGTTGGCGTGCAGGTCGAGTGCCTGGATTTCGGCCCGGTTGTCGCTGAGCGCTGCCAGGTGGGTGGTCTTGCCACCCGGTGCGGCGCAGACGTCGAGCAGTTTCTCTCCCGGCGCCGGCGCCAGCAGGTGGGCGATCAGCATGCTGGCTTCGTCCTGGACCTGATAGAGACCTTCCTGATTGCCCGGCAGCTCGCCGGGACCGCGACGGAGCAGCCGGATGCCTTCCGGTGCATAACTGGTCGCCCTCGCCTGGTGGCCGGCCGCGGCCAGCTGTTCGAGAAAGTCGGCGCGTGTGGTCTTGAGGGTGTTGACGCGCAGCGTGAAGGGCGCCGGCTGTCGCAGGGCCTGCGCCAGGGCCGCTGCTTCATCACCGAGTTCGGAAAGCCAGCGGCGGGCCAGCCATGCCGGCAGGGATTCCGTCCAGGTCAGGTGGTCAAGCGGCTTTGCGACGGGGTCCGGCCAGGGAACCTGGCCGATTTCGCGAACCAGCCGGCGCAAAACGGCGTTGACCAGGCCGGTGGCAC
>DATFJP010000015.1:0-4151 GCA_035269105.1 Desulfuromonadales bacterium | reverse complement strand
GGGTTGGCATGCTTGACGATCACGCAGGCGGGGCCTTCGTCGAACTGCTTGATGCATTCCAGAGCAGCATCGGTATCCCCGATATTATTGTAGGAGAGCGCCTTGCCCTGCAGCTGACGAGTCGTGGCGACCGAGGCTTCCTGAACATTCTTCTCGATGTAAAAGGCTGCTTTCTGATGAGGGTTTTCCCCGTACCGCATGCCCTGCATTTTTTTGAACTGCAGGGTCAGCGCCGAAGGAAAATCAGCATGGTCTGCCTCGACCCGGCAGCCGAGCCAGTTGGAAATGGCGGCATCGTAAGCAGCCGTGTGCTGGTAAGCCTTGACGGCCAGCCGGAAATTGGTGGCGGCAGAGACTGTTCCCTCACCGGCCGTCATTTCCTCGAGAACCGCCGCGTAGTCACCCCAGTCGACGAGCACTGTGACGTCCCGGTTATTCTTGGCGGCACTGCGCAGCATGGTCGGACCGCCGATGTCGATGTTTTCGATGGCCTCCTCGAGGGTGCAGTCCGGCTGGGCCACGGTGGTTTCAAAAGGATAGAGATTGACGACCACCATGTCGATCGGCGCGATCTCATGTTCCGCCATTTTGGCAAGGTGCGCAGGATTATCGCGCAGCCCCAGCAGGCCGCCGTGAATTTTAGGGTGCAGGGTTTTGACGCGGCCATCCAGCATTTCCGGGAAACCGGTATGGTCCGAGACGTCCTTCACCGGAACCTGCGACTCCCGCAGCAATTTGGCCGTCCCGCCCGTTGACAGGATTTCGATGCCAAAGCGATGCAACCCCCGGGCAAAGTCGACCACCCCGGTCTTGTCGGAAACACTGAGCAAAGCACGCTTGATGGTAGCCATAAAATACCCCTTCTTTGCAGTCCGGAAAGACAACCTCCGCCGTTGGCAGCAAACGGCCCGGATTTAAGGCTGAAAATCCAGGGATGACAGGAATTTCTGCTCGAAGACCGGTGTGCCGGAAAGCGGGAAAGGCGAAAGCGCAGCCGTCAACTTCTGCAGCCTTTGCGAACCGTCGACGGTTGTCAGGTAAGCGGTCAACCCGTCCAGCACGCCATTCGAGACGAAAAACGTTTTATCTACCATGTCCTCGGGCAGAAGGGCAACCCTTTTAAGCGCTCTTGCCGGCAAAGCCTGGCCGAAGGCACCGGTGATGATGACCTGCCGAACCTGGTCCTGTTCCAGGCCGGATCGCTCGAGCAGAACCTCAAGCCCTGCCCGCAAAGCGCCTTTGGCCAGCTGGAAGCCGCGCACATCGGCCTGACTGAGCCGGAGCCGGGCTTGGGCGTCCCGATAAAACAGGATGCCGTCTTCGTCCAGGTACCGGGAAAGAGGCGTTGCCAGTTCCTCGGCCGCCCGAATCCGACCATGCCGGTCAATCAGTCCTCCGGCGACACCTGCACCAATCAGGGCCGCCAGGCCGCTGCCGCAAAGCCCTCTCGGCGGAGGTCCGCCGAGCACCTCCAACTGCAACCGGTCCGCAGTCAGCCGGACATCAACGACGGCGCCGCGCTCCGCCGGCATGCCGCAGCTGACATTCGCCGCTTCGAAGGCCGGTCCGGCCGCCGCAGAAGTCACCCACCAGCGGTCGCCGGTCCAAACGCCGAGTTCGCCGTTGGTGCCGATATCGATACAGACCGTCCCCGGCTGCGGGCTGCCGAGACCGAACAGAAAGGCAACCAGGTCGCCGCCGATGAACCCGGTCACCAATGGAAACAACTGCAGTTCTGTCGGAAGACCGATCGCCAACGCCTGCGAGGCCAGTGTGGTCGCCCCCCGCATCCTCGGCAGATGCGGGGGATACAGAATCTCCGCGGCGGGCAGCCCGCACAGAAGGTAAGTCATGCCGGGGTTGCCGGCGGCGACCGCAGCCTCGATCTGAGCGGCCGGGCAGCCGGCCTGCAGCAGCAGTTTTCCCACCAATTCCTGCAGACCGTCGATCAGCAACTGCTGTAAACGATCAGAATGACCCTCATGGCACTGCTGCAGGCGGGACAGAATGTCCTTGCCGAGGCAGTTTTGGGGATTGACACATTGCCCTGCGGCCCGGATATTGCCGGACGCGTCCAGCAGGCGCCCAGCCAGGGAGGTCGTCCCCAAATCCAGGGCCAGGGACATTTTTGCTGGAGAAGCCATCACGGTAGAAACAGACCTTCCCGGCGCGGTCTGCTGCAACCGCCGCCGGACTCCGATAAGATGTCAGCCCTGGAATATTCTGGGGACCCGTTTGCTGATGCCGCAGAACACTTCGTAGGTGATGGTGCCGATTTTGCCCGCCCACTCCGCAGCAGAGATGCAATCCCTGCCATCGCAGCCGAGCAAAACCACCCGATCGCCCACCGCGGCCTCCGGCAGACCGGTCACGTCCACCAGGGTCCAGTCCATGCAGACGGTTCCGGCCACAGCGGCGCGGCGCCCGCGGATCAGGACCTCGCCCCGGTTGGAGAGCAGCCGGTTGTAGCCGTCGGCATAACCGATCGGGATGGCCGCAATCCGCGTCGGACGTTCGGCAATGAAGCGGTGCCCGTATGAGACGCCCTCACCCACCCTGAGGTCTTTGAGCAGGGCAATTCTGCTGACCAGATGCATGACCGGCTGCTGGCTGAGGACGTGATCGAAAAAAGGGCCGGTCAGGCCACCGTAGAGGACGATCCCCGGCCTGACCAGGGTATCTGCGGACAGATCCAGACTGAAGATGCCGGCGCTATTGGTCAGATGCCGATAACGCGGGGAAAACCCCCAGGCTTGTACGCATTCGGAGACAGCCGCGAAGCGCTGTTTCTGCACGGCCGTGAACTGCCGTTCCGGTTCGTCGGCCACCGCCAGGTGACTCATCAGCCCGACCATCTCAAGGGCGTCGAGGTTGCGGAGGCCGGCCAGGACCGCTTCGAACTGATCGAGAGGCACGCCGAGCCGACCCATTCCGGTGTCGACCTTGAGATGATAAGCCGCTCTTCTGTGCAGACGGCGGGCCGCCTCAGACAGGCGCACCGCTGCGGCAAGGTCGCTGACAATCAGCTGCAGGTCATGATCAAGGGCTGTTTCTTCGGCGCCGGGCGGTGAGCCCCCCATGACCACAATGGGCTGCCGGATCCCCAACTGACGCAGTTCAATCCCCTCTTCCACCAAAGCAACGCCGAACAGGTCCACGCCGGCATCGGCCAGAGCCGGAGCCACGCCCTTGACGCCATGGCCGTAGGCATCGGCCTTGACGACGGCAAGCACGCTTTTCTCGACAGCGACCCGCCGCACCTCTGCGAGGTTGTGGCGCAGGGCTTCGAGATCGATTTCACACCAGGTCGGACGCAGGGGGGTCATGGCGATTGCCTCCTCGGGAGAGGTATTTAACCACGGCAAATAAATCACTGTAAAGAGCTTATGCATGGCAAGCGCCGAACGTTCACCGTCGCGGCCCCGCGCAGTCGCTCGCCATCCAGTCACCGCCGAAAGGGTTGACAGCTATCGCCTAAACATTTTAGTGTGATGGTACAGCATTCCGCTGGGGGAGCAGGTCAAACCTGCTGAGAGTTCCGTGGCGTACGGAACGACCCTTTGAACCTGATCCGGGTCATGCCGGCGAAGGAAAGTGGACTGGTCAGCAACGACGGATCTCATAACCAAGGATCGCCGTGGCCCCCAGCCCGGCGATTTTTTTTGCGTCGCGCCTCGCCGGTCATGCAATTGGAGGAAACCATGTTCGAGGGCTTGTATCTGGTCACGCCGCAGGGCACCGAACAACAGATTCTCGAAATCACCCGCGCCGCCCTGCTGGGCGGAGCGAAAATCGTGCAGTACCGGGACAAGCAGCGCCCACGGGACGGCCAGATTGCGCTGGCGCGCCGGCTGGTCCAGCTCTGCAAGGAAAAGGATGCGATTTTTCTGGTCAACGATTCGCCGGAAATCGCCGAAGCCGGCCTGGCCGACGGCGTGCACCTGGGACAGGGCGATCTGTCGATCAAGGAAGCCCGCCGCATCCTTGGCCCGCAAAGGCTGATCGGCATCTCCACCCGAACCGTCGACCAGGCACTCAAGGCGGAAATGGCCGGCGCCGATTATATTGCCGTGGGCAGTATCTTTCCGACCAGAAGCAAACAGGACACCGAACTCGTCGGTCCCGCCACCTTGCGTAAAGTCCGCCGCGCA
>DATFJP010000014.1:0-22042 GCA_035269105.1 Desulfuromonadales bacterium | reverse complement strand
GATATCGGTCAGGTAGTATTCACCCTGGGCGTTGCTGTTGTCGAGTCGCCGCAGCCGCTCGAACACCTCGGGCGCCCTGAACAGGTAAATCCCGGTATTAATCTCGGTGATGTCTTTTTGAGCATCACTAGCGTCCTTCTCTTCAACGATTCCCTCCACCCCGATCGGTCCCCGGATAATCCGACCATAACCCGTTGGGGCATCCAGCCGGGCCGTCAAAATGGTGACTGCGGCCCGGCAGGACCGATGATGCTCGACCAGACGCTGCAGGGTCTCGCTGCGCAGAAGCGGGACATCGCCGCACAGCAGCAGCAGATCGCCGCGAAAGGATTCCAAAGCTGGTTCGGAGCAAAGGAGGGCATGACCGGTGCCGAGTTGTTCGGCCTGCAAGGCGAACACCACGTCGGCATCGGCAAAGGCGGAGCGGACCTGGTCGGCGCCGTACCCAATCACGGCAACCCTCGGCGCGGCACCTGCCGCGGCAGCGGCCCGGATCACATGGCCAAGCATCGGCTCACCGGCGATCGGGTGCAGGATTTTGGGTTTTGCCGATTTCATGCGCGTACCCTGCCCTGCGGCCAGGATGACGGCGGCCATCGAATGGTTTGCCATGTATCCCCCCTTCTGCGTCGGAATGTTCGAGCCAACAGCCGGGGTTTCGCTGTACGCTACTTGCGACAGGTCGCGTTGCCCCGTTCCAAACGCACAGCATCTCTCCGGTTGCGGCCGGCTGACAGCCCCAAAGTTGCAGATCTCGCCAAACGGCGACGTTCCAGCCATTTATTATTTCGAAAAGACGCTGAAAGGTCAAGCAAAGTCCAAATCGCCAAACCAGCAGCAACCGCTTTCTTTTTGCCTTCATTCCAACGCTTCAGTATAGTGGTGAGCAATAGATACCAACTTTCAAATCCATTGTTATCCAGCCATGACCAATCGTTCACAGCTCACAACCGAAATGGATCAGCTCGAACAGGAGATCAAGGACCTCGAAATCGCCTACGAGCAATATTTCATGGGCATCGAAAAACGGGAGCCGCTGCACGCCCGGAAAAATTTGAGCCGCAGCCTTCGCCGGCTGATCAATCGCTATATCCCCCAGGTCGACCTGCGCTTCAGGCTGCAGAGCATCTCCAGCCGCTTTCACAGTTACGCCGGCCGCTGGGACCGCATTCTCCGCCTCATCGACGAAGGCAAATACGAGCGGCACAGGAGCAGGCTCCAGCGAACCCGCGCTGCTGAATCGCAAAAATCGGCTGGCTTCCAAAAGCCGTGGGACGACCTCTATGGCAAGCTGGTTGAGGCGCATCGCGAATGCGGCCTGAAAGAGCCACCGCGGGAGCAGGTCGACCGGTTCATGACCAGACAGAATGAAAAGATCCGTGAGAAATTCGGCAGCAAACCAGTCGATTTCCAGGTCGTGACTGAAAACGGCAAACCGAAAATCAAGGTTCGCTCCAAATCCTGACCGGACCCGGGACCGAACGAGCCTGGTTCAGCGAGAAGCGACATGCCGAAACAGCGTAGCAAAACCGCTTTGATTCTCGCTGGCGGCGGCATCATGGGCGCCGCTTACGAGATCGGCTGCCTGACGGCTCTGGACAAGCTGTTTGCGCCCGGCTTTTCTTCACGTCGCTTCGATATCTACATCGGTGTCAGCGCCGGATCGGTGATCGCCGCCCTGGTGGCCGGCCGCATTCAACCCGCCGGACTGTTCAGAACCATCGCCCGCAACGAAAGCAGCGTCCTGAACTGGCAGCGCAGCGATATCTATCGTCCGGACTGGCTCGGCATGGCCCGCTCCACCATGGGCCTGCCCCTGGGTTTCTTCAGAATCATCCAGAATTATCGGCGCAGCCGCTGGCGGTTCGGTTGGCACGACCTGCCTTACCTGATCCAGGAACAGTTTCCCGCCGGGCTGTTCTCACTGGAACCTATGCAGGACTATCTGTGCAACGCCTTTCGGCAAGAAGGCATTTGCGACGATTTTGCGGAACTCGACTGCGAACTGTACATTCCCGCCTACGATCTCGACGATGGCGAACGGGTGCTGTTCGGTACGCCGCAGCATCGCGATCTGCACATCTGCCAGGCCATAACAGCCTCCTGCGCCATCCCGTTTTTTTTCGAACCCTACAAAATTGGTGGTCATGCCTACCTGGACGGGTCAACCGGGCAAATCGCCCATCTGGACGTGGCCGTGGAGCAAGGAGCCAAACTCGTGGTGCTGGTCAACCCGCGGGTGCCGTTTCACAACGACCCGCAAAAGGCCTGCCTGCCAGCCCTCTCCTCGGGGAAGTGCTCCCAGGTCCAGGACCTCGGCATCATGCTTTCCTGGGAGCAATCGCAGCGCATCCAGAACCGCGAAAAACTGATCATGTCCCTGGAGTATTATCGACAGGTCCATCCGGATGTCGATTTCGTGCTGCTGGAACCTGGTCCCGACGAAGCTCTGCTGTTTCTGCAGGGGCCCATGTCATTCCGAGCCCGGTCCCAGGTCATGCTCCACGGCTATCACATGACTCTGGCCGACCTGGCCGGAGACTTTGCGCAATACGCAGAAATTTTCGCCCGCCATGGCATCGCGAGCCGGCAGAACCGGCTCAATAGTCCGCCGCCGGAATGATGATCCGGAACAATTGCCATTTCCGCAACACCCGGGGAGAGTCTTATGCAGATCGTTTTCGCCACCCTCCACGTCCGTGACTCAGCCCAGGCTGTTGCGCTGGCAGCGGGGTGCATGGTTGCCGCGCTCCCGGAGGGCGACCAGGCAAATGCCACCCTGATCGACCTGTTTCCGGAAGAGCCCCTGGCCGCTATGGCCGCCAGAATCCTGCAGAGCAAACCGGATATCGTCGCCTTTCCGACTTATGTCTGGAACCGGCTGCGGGTCGTTGCTCTCGCCCGGCAGCTCGGTAGAGAAAATCCGCTACTGCACCTGGTGGCCGGTGGACCGGAAGCATCCGGGGACCCGGCCGGGCTGGCCCGGGAGGTGCCGGGAATGGTGGTCATGCGCGGTGAAGGAGAACTCGGGTTGCCGCCCCTGATCCAGGCCCTGGCAAGAGGCATAACTCCGGACCAGATCCCGGGGTTGGTGGTCTTCCGGGATGGCGATCTGATCGAGGGTCCGCCGCCCCTGGCTTCAAAACCGGGGGACATCTTCCCATCCCCCTGGCTGGAGGGTGTACTGGTCCCCCAACCCGGCCAAGGGGTCCTCTGGGAAACGGCCAGAGGCTGCGCCTTTGCTTGCGATTATTGTTTCGACGCCCTGGGACACGAGAAAGTCCGCCTGCTGGATTGGCCGCGCCTGGAGGCTGAACTCGAACTGTTCGCCGCATCCGGCGTCAGCCAGGTATGGGTTCTCGATTCTACGTTTAACTTCCCTCCCGAACGCGGCCGGAGACTTCTGGAACTGCTGCTGACCAAAGCTCCGCATCTGCATTATCATCTCGAAGCCAAGGCGGAATTTCTCGACCGCGCTATGATCCATCTGCTCGGCCGCCTGTCCTGCTCCGTGCAGATCGGGCTGCAAACGACCAATCCTGCAGCGCTCAAAATCGTGCATCGGCCGCTTGACCTTGACCACCTGTCCCGTCAGGTGCATCTGCTCGACATGGAAGGCGTGATCTACGGCTTCGATTTAATCTACGGCCTGCCCGAAGACGATTATAGCCGGTTCTGCAGTAGCCTCGATGCAGCACTCGGGTTTTCCCCGAACCATGTCCATATCTTCCCGCTGGCGGTGCTGCCGGGAACCCGCCTGTCACACCGCAAAGACCGCTATCAGCTCAAAACGGAAGAAGGACCTCCTTACGAAATTATCGAGTCCGCCAGTTGGAGCATGGTCGACCTCGAAAAGAGCCGCCGGCTCGCGGCGGCTGTCGATCTCTTCTACAACACCGGTCGCGCTGTGGCTTTCTTCCCGGCTGTACTGAAACTCTTCGGGGAAACGCCCAGTCAGCTGCTGGAAGATTTCAGCCGCTGGCTGACAGAGCGAAACCTGGCCGGTTGCCAAAACGCAACGGCCGCAGAAGCTTGCCGGGCGCAGCAGGATTATCTCCATGAACGTTTGCGGCAATGCAGCAAAACCCACCTCTCTTTTGCCCTCGACGACCTGCTAAACTATCATTATCTTTACGCCGAAACCTTGTTGGGTGAGCAGACTCTGCCGCTGGAGGGGCCGCTTCCGGAAGGCGACCGACTCTGGAAGTTCTGCTGGCAGCTGGCCCCGCAGGTGAAGCTGGCCAATTTTACTTATGAAATTGTCGACCTGATGGATACGGAGGATTTCGACCTGGAGGAGTTTGCCCGCATGTTTCGTCCGGTCGGCTCGGCAGGCTTGTTCCTGCGCCGAGGCAACGATGTTTACTGCGAATCATTAAGCGAGGATTTTTACGATTTGCTCCGGCGCTGCGATGGCAGCATCAGTCCGGAAAAGATCTTGGCGGGAAGGCTCCCTCGGGCGACTGCCGAAGAACTGGTCTCCTTTGCAGTCGCCGAGGGGCTCCTGCAAAGGAGTACGCTGGACCGGTAGCAGGAGAGACGGGGAAGGTGATCTTCTGCCGGTTCAGGCAACGTTCTTGAACCGTTGCAGGTAACGCGGTCTTTCCGCGATAAATGCCTTCAGTTCACGAACTTCGGGTATCCGACCGGCAATTCTGACGACGTCGTCGATAACCAGCGCCGGGCCGACATAAACCCGGTTGTCAATCATTTTTTTGGCATCATGGAAAAGGTGAACCTCGGCCCGGACGTCCATTTCCTCAAGCGCCTGCCGAACGCGATCCAGAACACGTTCACCCCGATTTGCGCTTTCCGGTTTGCACAATATATCGATGCGCATGGCATTATCCTTTCGTTCTGATTTATGACCTTTTTTGTCGATTATAGAGCGCTTATAAAAAAACGCAAGAAAAAATCGACCTTGTTGCCTTGAATATTGCCGAGCAGGATAACCTTCAGTCAGAGGGGGGCTTTTCACCGTAGGTCAGGCGCAGAGCATGCCTGATTCTGGCCAGCAGTCGAACCGGATTGATCGGTTTGGCGATAAAATCGAAGTACCCCATGTCGAGCAGCTGAGCCTCTTCCTCGGCCGTCGATTTGGAGGAAAGCGCAATCACCGGGACATGCCTGATCTGGGCATTGCTCTTGATGGCCCGAAACATCTCGTAGCCGTCCATACGCGGCATCACGGTATCGGCAATGACGACGTGAGGCTTGTGCTGCATGGCCATCTTCAAACCATCCGCGCCATTGGCAGCATCGAACAGAGTATAACCTTCCTTGCGGAGGGCAGCCAGGGCCGCCGACCGGACCAGGTCCTGGTCATCGACCACCAGCACCTTCCACCATTCATCTTGATCGGAGGAGGTTTCCGCAAGTTTGTGGTAGTGGCGGTTAATGGCGGCCTGGATCTCCGTTGGCGTGGTGACGCAGGGAACAACCCGCAGGTTCTTGGAAAAGCTGAGGTTGTCGATGATCTCCATGTCCAGCGGATTGACCATTGCCAGATACAGAATGTTGCTTTCGCGCTTGAGGGGAAAAATGCGCCGCCGGGTGGCGGTGTCCACATCGACCAGACCAAGCAATTCTCCGCTGAAACTGGCACGGGCAATGTTCGAAACCGTCTTGTAGCCGAACTGCCGGGCCAGGGTAGCGGCAATGTTTTGCTCAGTCACCACCCCCATTTCCTCGAGCACCTGGCCGAGTTCCTTGCCGGTCCCGCGCTGCTTTTCCAAAGCGGCGGCCAGGTCATTTGGTGACAAGACCTTGGCATCGACCAGGATTTCCCCGAACCGCTTGCGTTTTTGCATAGTCCTCTCCCCGGCTGATGTCGCACCATTCCCCCCGGGAAAAACGCGGCCATGATAACAGGAACGGCCGCATATGCAAAGAATTTCAGTAGATTGCCCAGATTCAGCCACCCTGAACTCTTGACCCCTTATCCGGGATGTCCTCCGCCCCCGAGGACTTCAGAAAATTAATTTTCAGGCTGCTTTCGTCAGCGTCGACCAAGACCTTCTTGCCGGGCTGCACATCGGAAGCGATCAGGGCCCTGGCGATCCGGGTTTCCAGCTCATGCTGCAGATAACGCTTGAGAGGTCTGGCCCCGAAGACCGGATCGTAGGCCGCCTCGGCCACAAACCGGCGGGCGGCATCGGTCAGTTCGAGGGTCAACTCCCGATCGGCCAGCCGGCGCCGCAGGTCGGCCGCCTGCAGATCGACGATCTGGAGGATTTCGGACCGGGTCAGCGCCTTGAAGAGGACGATGTCGTCGACCCGGTTCAGAAATTCCGGCCGAAACGACACCCTCAGATCGGACATAACCTGCTGCCGCGCGGCCGCGCTGATTTCTCCGGCGGCATTCACTCCTTCCAGCAAATGGCTCGACCCGATGTTGGAGGTCATAATGATGACCGTATTCTTGAAATCGACCGTGCGGCCATGACTGTCGGTAATCCGGCCGTCATCCAGGACCTGCAGCAGCACATTGAAGACATCCTGGTGCGCCTTTTCAATCTCGTCGAAGAGCACCACGCTGTAGGGTTTGCGACGTACGGCTTCTGACAATTGGCCGCCCTCCTCGAAGCCGACATAGCCGGGCGGAGCGCCGATCAGGCGACTGACCGCATGCCTCTCCATATATTCCGACATGTCGATGCGGACCATGTTGTCTTCGCTGTCAAACAGGGCCTCAGCCAGCGTTCTGGCGAGTTCCGTCTTGCCAACGCCGGTCGGTCCGAGGAAGATAAAGGAGCCGATCGGCCGCTTCGGGTCCTTGATGCCGGCCCGTGCACGCAGCACGGCGTCGGCGACCAGCCTGACCGCCTCATCCTGGCCGACCACCCGCTCATGCAGCAGTTCATCCAGCTTGAGCAGCTTTTCCCGCTCGCTTTCCACCAGGCGGGTCACCGGGATACCGGTCCACCGGGAAACGATCCCGGCGATCTCGTCCTCGGTCACCTCTTCGCGCAGCAGGCGCTGGTCAGCATCCTCACCCGCCGACTCCTGTTCGGCTGCCGCCAGCTGGCGCTCGATCTCCGGCAGTCGGCCGTGCTTCAGTTCCGCAGCCTTGTTCAGATCATAATCGCGTTCGGCAACCTCGATCTGCTTGCGGATATTTTCCATTTCTTCGCGCAGCGCCTGGACCTTGCCGATCTCTTCTTTTTCCTCGTCCCACTGGGCCTTGAGGCTGGCAGCCTGGTGCTTCAGATCGGCCAGTTCCCGGTGCAGACTTTCCAACCGTGCCTTGCTGGCCTTATCCTTCTCCTTGCGGAGAGCGGCTTCCTCGATCTCAAGCTGCATGACGCGGCGGGTCACTTCGTCAAGTTCGGCCGGCAGTGAATCGATTTCGGTGCGGATCATGGCACAGGCTTCATCGACCAGGTCGATCGCCTTGTCCGGCAGAAAGCGGTCCGAGATATAACGATGGCTGAGGACGGCCGCGGCCACCAGGGCATTGTCCTGGATTCGTACACCATGATGAACTTCGTAGCGGTCTTTGAGTCCGCGCAGGATGCTGATTGTGTCCTCGACCGTCGGCTGTTCCACCAGCACCGGCTGGAACCGCCGTTCCAGAGCCGCATCTTTCTCCACGTGCTGGCGATATTCGTCCAGAGTGGTCGCGCCGATACAGTGCAGTTCGCCGCGGGCCAGCATTGGCTTGAGCATGTTGCCGGCGTCGATGGCGCCTTCCGCCTTGCCGGTGCCGACGATCGTGTGCAGTTCGTCGATAAAAAGCAGGATCCGCCCCTCGCTTTCCCGCACCTCGGTCAGTACGGCCTTGAGCCGTTCCTCGAATTCCCCCCGGTATTTGGCGCCGGCGAGCAGCGCGCCCATATCCAGCGCGAAAATCGATTTGTCCTTCAACCCCTCAGGAACGTCACCACGGACGATGCGCTGGGCCAGGCCCTCGACGATGGCCGTCTTGCCGACGCCAGGTTCGCCGATCAGCACCGGGTTGTTTTTGGTTTTCCGGGAAAGGATGCGGATCACCCGGCGAATCTCACCATCGCGTCCGATGACCGGGTCCAGTTTGCCTTTCTGCACCTGTTTGACCAAGTCCTGGCCATATTTCTCCAGAACTTCGTAGGTAGCCTCCGGGTCGGCGCTGGTCACCCGCTGATGGCCCCGAACTTCGGTCAGAACCTTGAGCAGCCGGTCGCGCGTGACATTGAATTGCTTGAGCAGCCGGCCGGCCGGAGTTTTGGCCCCTTCCTCGACGAACGCCAGCAGCAGGTGCTCGACACTGATATATTCGTCCTTGAGGTGGCGCGCCTGGTCCTCGGCATTGACCAGCAGCTGTTGAAGTCGTTGCGAAATGTAGATCTTTCCGGCCTCGGCGCCGGGGCCGGAAACCGCGGCAACCTTCTGCAACTCGACTTTGACCGCTTCCGCCAGACTGGCCGGCGAGAGGTCAAGGCGCGTCAGCAGCCTCGGCACCAGGCCCTCTTGCTGCTCCAGCAAAGCCGCAAGCAGGTGTTCGCCGTCGACTTCCACGTGTTTGTGACGAGCGGCGATTGACTGGGCCGCCTGCAGGGCCTCCTGGGTCTTCTGGGTCATGCGGTTCAGATCCATGTCGGTTGCATCCTTTCTCTCTGTGTTGAATTCCTTGTCAGTGTAACAGACGATTGGCCATTCACCGGGATGGCCGGCAAACGAAGGGCCGGGATAAACACCCGGCCCTGACTGCCTGTGCGCAGCGGCGCTGCACGTCCGGCGACTGGCGGCCCGCCTTAATCGACACTGATCTCGATGCGCTTCGGTTTGGCCGCCTCGGCCTTCGGCAGGTGCAGGGTGAGCACGCCGTTTTTCATCTCGGCCTTGGCCTGTCCCGTGTCGAAGCTGTCCGGGATCTGAAACTGCCGCCAGTAACCGGCCATGCTGAACTCGCGATAAAGCCGGTCTGCGCTTTCCATTGGCGCTTTCCCTTCCAGGGTCAAAACGCCTTTGTCCACGTTAATCTGCAGAGTATCCTCGTCGAGACCGGGCACATCGGCAAGCAGGGTCAGGCCGTCGTCAGTCTCGAAAATGTCGACCGGCGGGGCGACATAGCGTTCATCGGTCCGGGTGGTTTCCCGGCTGCCGGCCATCTGTTTGTCCTGTTGGGTCAGGTTCTTTTCACTCATGACTGTTTTCCTCCTTGCGTATTTATGCTTGTTTGTTTCGTTCGATCGGTTCGATTCGGGATCAGCGAACATCGACCTGGATCGACCGCGGCTTCTCGGTTTCCGCCTTGGGCAGGGTAACCCGCAGCAGGCCGTGCTTGGCTTCGGCCTTGACCTTGTCCGCGTCGATTTCCGCCGGCAGTTCGAAAGTCCGCATGAACTTGCCGCGGAACCGCTCGCGCCGATGCCAGATCCGGCCGTTTTCGCCGGGGTCGTCAATCTCCCGCTCGCCACTCAGAGTCAGGGTGTTGCCGAGCATGTTGATCTCCACCTGTCGGGGATCGACCCCTGGCAGCAGGGCTTCGACAAAGAGGTGGTCTTCGTCTTCCCTCAGGTTGATGCGGGGGAAGCTGCCCGAACCGTGGGCGGTGGGCGCAAACAGCCTATTCAGGCCGGTGCCGCGGAAAATATCGTCCATGTCTCGTTGGAACTGCTCCATTTCTCTGAAAAGATCCCAGGTACGCATGATGCTTCCTCCTTTTGGTTTGGTATTGGGCCCGCCGGGACCCGCTTTTTTCACAATTCACCCATTTAGTAAACAAGTCCCGTGCCAACCTTCAAAATTCTTTTCTTTGCTTTGTTTTCAAATACTTACAGCAAATTTTCCTTGAACCCATTAGTTTTGCGACGTCGCAAAAGGTCGTCGCAACATAACTTGCGACGTATCCAGTGTCGCAAGTTATGCGAAAAGTTGGCGGAGGAATCTGGAAAAGAAAGGGCAAATTTTCGCGGGCTTCAGCAGCCCAGGTCCTGCCGACTCAAACCGAGCTTTTTCAGGTAGCGGTAGAGGGTGGCGCGATGCACGCCAAGCAGGCGGGCGGCTCCGGTCAGGTTGCCGCCGGCAGCGAGACAGGCGGCGCGGATCTCTTCTTCATCCAGACCGGCCGGTTTGGTGGTCCGCCGTGGCGTCAATACAGCTGCGGCCGAGGAAGGCTCCTCCAAAGCCAGCCGACGGGCTTCGGGCAGCTGCCGCCCGGGGTCAAAGGGCGGGTAGGGGGAGTAAAGCCGTTTGCGATCCACTTCCGATTCCGGCCCCCAGTCGCCGGGCGCGAAATCCTGCCGCTCCCTGACCCATTCGTGGAAGGCCCGCGCCCCGATCACCTCGGCATGGGTCTCGACGAAAACCCTTTCCAGGACATTGCGCAGTTCCCGCACATTGCCGGGCCAGAGATAGGCCTGCAGCAGCGACATGGCCTCGGTGGTCAACCTGTGGATGGATTTTCGGTATTTGCGGCGGAAAAGGGTCAGGAAATAATCGACCAGCAGAGGCAGGTCCTGCAAACGACGCCGCAGAGGCGGCAAATGGATACGCAGAACAGCCAGCCGGTGATAAAGGTCAGCGCGAAAACGGCCTTCGCTGACCAGTTTTTCCAGGGGCACATTGGTGGCGCCGATGACCCGGACATCGACTTTCTGGCTTTGCTCGCCGCCGACCCGTTCGAGATGCCCTTCTTCCAGCACCCGCAACAATTTGGCCTGGGCATGCATGGGCATATCGCCGACTTCGTCGAGAAAAATCGTCCCCTGATGGGCACGTTCGAACCGGCCGCGATGGCTGCGAACCGCGCCGGTGAAGGCTCCCCGCTCATGGCCGAACAATTCGGACTCGAGCAGCTCGGAGGATATGGCCGAGCAGTTGACGGCCACGAACGAACGCTCTCGCCGGCGGCTGTGCTCATGGAGAGCCCTGGCGACCAACTCCTTGCCGGTGCCGGTCTCGCCGGTAATGACGACTGCGGCGTCGGAATCGGCGTAAAGGCCGATCTTGCGGTAAACTTCCTGCATCCCCGGGCTGGCTCCGACCAGACCGTACTGCCCCGAAGGCGGGTGGATCCGCCCCCGACCGACCGGCAGGGGGCGGAAGAAAAACTGGACCTGCCGCCAGCGGCCTTCTTCGAGCATGCCGCCAACATGAACTTCGGCCAGCAGGTAACAGTTGCGCGGCGCCAGGATATGCACGGTGATATCCCGCAGGGGAGTTTCGGCAGCCAGGGCTTCTTCGGCAAGATAATCCAGGCCAGGGCTCGTTGCCGGGAGCAGTTCATGCAGAAAGCTTCCCGGCTCGACGGGGGCTTCCAGGCCGGCCCACAAGACCAGGGATCGGGACATCTGCTCGACACCCCAGCCTCCCTCGGGGTGCCGAACCAGAACCAGGTCGGGAGCCCGGACCGGCGCATGCGAATTCCGGCTGGTCTGTATGGATTCTTCGCTCATAGCGACACCCGTCAGCAGTCGCAAGCCACCATCGGCGAGAGTCGGCGCAATCGCGCCAGGAGAGGCGGCCCGTCCTCATGAAATGTTATCATGATTATGCCGCTGTCAAGAGCGACAATGAAATGATATAAAGGAAAATACGCTCCGGTCGGAGTATTCTGCCGGGCAGCCGACCGATTACCGGAATTCAGATACGGGAGGGCTAAATGAAAAAGCAAAGTAAATTTCTCGATTTTACCTATGAGGAAGTTCTGGACACCAAAACCCGTGAACTGATCCGCGTCGCCTGTGCCGTCGCCGTTCACTGCCCTGACTGACTGCGCAAACACTTCGCGGTCGCGAAGCAGGCCGGCGCCACGCCAGAAGAACTGCGCGAAGCCATGGCTTACGGCATGATCGCCCCCTCGGGCCGGGCGAAAAACTTCGCCCTGGGGATGGCCGATGAGCTGGACCGGATCGAATAATCGTAAACTTGCGCTGATAAATTCCCCGCAATCGGGCAGTGATTCATGAAGCGGACCATCAACGTCCTGGCGATAGACCACCGGAGAGAGATGTTTTCCTGCCCGAATTTCTTGAGAAGAAACCAACCTGCTGCATGAACGAATACCTGTCTCCAGCCGTGCAGGCCGTCCTGCGTGATGCCATCCTGGATGCCGGCGGCAACGAGGTCTTCTGCCTCGGCCGGACCGATGACCGGCAATGCGTCCGCGAGGTGGAAGTCCTCGCGCGTGGCAACCGGCATGCCGCACCGGCGATTCTGCAGGTCTGCCGGCATGGCGACGTGGTCATTCACAATCATCCCGGGGGCGGCATTGAACCTTCGGGCCAGGATCTGCTGATCGCCGGACAGCTCGGCGCCTTGGGAGTCGGGTTTTACATCGTCGACAATCAGGTCAAAAGGCTCTACCGGGTGGTTGAAGCCTTCGCACCGCCTTCACGCATTCACCTGGCCCCCGCCGAGATCGCTGCCTATTTCACTCCGGACGGTCCGATTGACCAGGCCCTGGCCGGTTATGAGGAACGCCCCGAGCAGTTGCGCATGGCCCTGGCGGTGGCCGAATGCTTTAACCAGGATGCAGTCGCCCTGATCGAAGCGGGCACGGGTACCGGCAAAAGCCTCGCCTACCTGGTACCTGCCGTGCTCCGGGCTCTGGCCGCCAAGGAACGGGTGGTGATCTCCACCAACACCATCAACCTCCAGGACCAGCTGATTCGCAAAGACATCCCCTTTTTGCAGCGTGCCTCCGGACTTGAGTTCACCGCGGAGCTGGTCAAGGGGCGCAGCAACTATCTGTGTCGCCGCCGCCTTGGCGCCGCCCTCGCTGAACCCGGCCTGTTCGACCAGGAGCAAACCGGTGAACTGGCCAGCATCCACTCCTGGGCCGAGCAAACGGGGGAAGGCTCGCGGGAGGATTTATCGTTCGTACCGCGCGATGCTCTCTGGAGCGAAGTCTGCGCCGAAGCCGATCAATGCTCGCGAGCCCGCTGCGACTTCTTCCAGTCCTGCTTTTTCCATCAAGCCCGCCGCCGGGCCGCCCACGCCGACCTCCTGGTAGTGAACCATGCCCTGCTGCTGGCCGATCTGAATCTGCGTAAAACCACCGACAACTATTCCACGGTTGCGGTTCTGCCGCCGTTCAGCCGGCTGATTATCGATGAGGCTCATCATCTCGAAGAGATTGCGACTCGCTACTTCAGCGCCCAGGTGACACGCTTCGTCTTCGCCCGGGTTCTCAACCGTCTGCGCCCGCCCCGCCGCCCCGAGCGCGGCCTCCTGGCCCGCCTGATCAACCAGCTCGGAAGAGAGCTGCCCGACTCCAGCGACCTGGTTTACCGTTCGCTCAATCAGCAAGCCGAAGCCCTGGCCACCGCCAGCATGACCCTGCTCGAACGGGCGGTCGCCGACCTCGAACAGGCCGGCACGAACCTGGCGGAGTCCCTCGGCAGAAAGATCTCGGCACGTGAAGAGATTCGGCAGCGCCTGATCGAAACCGTCTCCGCCAGTCCGGCCTGGCAGGAGACAGCCAAGAATCTGCGCGCCCTGGCCCGCACTACAGCCGAATTTGCTGCCGATCTCGAATCATTGCTCAAGGAGCTGAAGAAACTGCCGGACGAGATCGAACAAAAAATCGGTTCGACAGTCACCGATCTGGGCGGTATCTTTTCGCGTCTCGCCCTCCTGTCGGAAACACTTTTCGCCTGTACCGCTAAGGACCCCGATCGCTGCAACTGGTTCGAGATAAGTCACGGCCGGATCGGCGGCGGGGAGGGAATTATTACCCGCTTCTACACGGCACCGCTTGACGTTTCCGCTTTGCTCAGGGAAACCCTGGTCGACCGGATGCAGAGCGTCGTCATGACGAGCGCCACCTTGACGGTGGCCGGACGCTTCGATTTTTTGCGCCGACGCACGGGTCTGACCGAGATGACCGAGCGCAGGCTCCACGAGCTGCTTCTGGAATCGCCCTTCGATTTCGATCGCCAGGCGCTGCTGGCGATTCCGACCGATATCCCCGAACCGGGGCGCCCCGGTTTTGCCGAAGCGATCGGCCCCCTCACCGAACGCGCTCTGCTGGCGGCGGATGGACGCAGTTTCGTGCTGTTCACGGCCTACAGCCTGCTGCGTCGCATCCATGCCGAACTCGAGCCCGCCCTCACCGCGCGCGGCTTTCGCGTGCTTCGCCAGGGCGAGACGACCCGCCACCGTCTCCTGGAACAGTTCAGCAGCGATCCGACCAGCATCCTGTTTGCCACGGATTCCTTCTGGGAAGGGGTCGACGTGCCCGGCCGGTCGCTCGAGCAGGTCATCATTGCCCGCCTGCCTTTCCGGGTCCCCACGGAACCGGTTCTGGAAGCCCGCGCCGAGGCGATTCAGCAGCAAGGCGGCGATCCCTTCATGGAATACACCGTGCCGCTGGCCGTAATTCGCTTTCGCCAGGGCTTCGGCCGCTTGATCCGCAACCGCACCGACCGCGGCGTGGTCCTGATCCTGGACAACCGGGTGATCCGGCGCGGCTATGGACGGCTGTTTCTGCGTTCTCTGCCGGAGGTGCCGGTCGTCCGTCTGCCCGGCTGCGAACTGCCGGGCGCGATCCGGGACTTCTTCGCCGCGGCGCCGGCTTTGCAAACAAATGATTGACTTGCCGACCGTGTCTGTGCTAAGCAGGCAAATAATTTTTCGAGAGGCAGCATGACCATTTTCGGCAAGACGACGCACGTTTCCGCGGCAGCAGCAGCGGCAGCCGGCGCGGCCGCGGCAGCGGCGGCAGCCAGGGTCTTCCTCGTCCATTGCCTGGTCAGCGACTGAAACTCTCGCGAATCGACAACCAAGGCCATGGGCGGATGCTCATGGCCTTTTTTGTTTCGCTTTAACGCAGAGTCGCCAAGACGCAGATTGAAAAGCTTTTAAAGACCTTTTTCACGTGGTGTGCGCAGTTTTGGATTTGAAAAAAAGACGGTTTTTCTTTGCGCCTCTGCGCCTCTGCGCCTCTGCGTTAAAAAAGCATCCTCACGCGGTGTTCGCGGCGTTCGCAGTTAAAAGCAAAATCAATTTTAGGGTTAAAATCAAACGCATAGGTTTTTAAACCGCGCACTCCGCGGACATGAGTGAGTGAAACGAACGGGCGTGAGCCCTCTATATGAATTTACAGCTGCAGGGATAGATCGTCTTAAGGAGACCATTATGCGCAACAACATCGTCCACATCGGCGCCGGCGAGCTGACCTATGAAATCCGGGCTATTGTTGAAATCGCCGACAAGCTCAAAGCTCTCGGCATCCAGATTAACATGGAAAACATCGGTGATCCGATCGCCAAGGGCGAGCGCATCCCTGACTGGATGAAAAAGATCGTCGCCGACCTCGCTATGACCGACTGCTCCTATGGCTATTGTGCAACCAAGGGTGTTCTGGAGACTCGTGAATTCCTGGCGGAACAGACCAATCGGCGCGGCAAGACCCAGATCACCGCCAACGACGTGATTTTCTTCAACGGCCTGGGCGATGCCATCCAGAAAGTTTACGGTCTGCTGAAGCGGGAGGCCCGTGTCATCGGCCCCTCGCCCACCTATTCCACGCACTCGTCCGGGGAGGCGGCCCACGCCGGCCAGAGACCGGTCTGCTACCGGCTGGACCCGGACAACAACTGGTATCCCGACATGGATGACATGCGGTTGTCGATCAAGTACAACCCGGCGATTTCCGGTATCCTGATCATCAACCCCGACAATCCGACCGGCGCGGTCTGGCCGGAACGCATCCTGCGGGAGATCGTGGCGCTGGCCAAGGAATATGACCTGTTCATCATCGCTGACGAAATCTACCAGAACCTGGTCTATAACGGGGAGTCGACCAAGCCGATTTCCGACCTGGTCGACGACATCCCGGCGATCTCCATGAAAGGCATCAGCAAGGAACTGCCCTGGCCGGGTTCCCGCTGCGGCTGGATCGAAGTCTACAATGCCGACAAGGACCCGATGTTCAAGCGCTATATCCAGAGCATCCTCGATTCGAAGATGGTCGAAGTCTGTTCCACCACCCTGCCGCAGAAGGCGATCCCGCCGATTTTGAGCCACCCGGAATACCCGATTTGGCTAAAGGAGCGCATCGACCGCTACGAGCATTTCTCCAACATCGCCTACGATATTCTCAAGCAGGTACCGGGGGTTAAAGTCAACCGGACCAATGGTGCATTCTACATGAGCGTCGCCTTCAAGGAAGGCGCGCTTCGCAACGACCAGACCCTGCCGATCGAGATCAAGGAGGTCCGCAGTCTGGTCGAGGCTCTCGTCAGACAGCCTGACATTGCTCTCGACAAGCGTTTCGTCTATTACCTGCTGGCGGCAACCGGTATCTGCGTGGTGCCGCTTTCTTCCTTTTTCACCCCGCAGCGGGGCTTTCGCATCACACTGCTGGAACGGGACGAAGCCACGTTCACCCGGATTTTCGAGACGATCGCGGAGAACATCATGGAATATCTTAATTCCTGAAAACAGTATTTGTAATCTAACGCAGAGGCGCAGAGACGCTGAGAAACCCGGTTAAAAACCAATCTGAGTTTAAAAGCATTTTGTTGTCCCATGCAGATTTTGTTTTTTTATGTTTGTTTTCCTGCTTTGCGTCTCTGCGTCTCTGCGTTTAAAATAGCCTGCATGCATTTCTGATCACCGACCTCCCTTTTGAGAAGCGATAACAGCCTCCATGCCGACCCCTGCCGTTAAAATCGACCCGAACAGCCGGATCACCTCAGCGGACCAGCTACTGGCCTTTTTCCGGAGCGGTCTTCGTCCGGCCGAGAAATGGGCCGTCGGCGCCGAAATGGAAACCCTGGTTGTGGATGGGAAAACCGGCGAAGCCGCCGACTTTCCGCGCATCGAGGCGCTGCTTTCTGCTCTGGCGGCAACCGGACAGTGGACGCCGGTCTATGAAAATGATCATGTCATCGGCCTGCTGGGCCAACATTCTTCGGTGACCCTGGAGCCTGGCGGCCAGATCGAACTCTCCGGTCGTCTCTGTACCGATTTGGCGTGCAATTATGATGAATTTTTCGATTACGTGACGGATATTACCCGGGAAGCCGGAAAACTCGGCTTGCTCTTTCTCGGCCTCGGCACCCAACCCTTCACCCCGCTTACCGAGATCGACTGGGTGCCGAAGCATCGCTATGCCATCATGGGCCCTTACATGAACCGCTGCGGGACCCAGGGCCAACGCATGATGAAACAGAGCGCCGGCCTTCAGGTCAATCTGGACTACAGCGACGAAGCCGACTGCATGGACAAACTGCGGCTGGCCCAGGCCCTCTCGCCGCTGCTCTACGCTCTGTTCGCCAATTCACCTGTGCTGGAGGGCCGCAAAACCGGCTTCCTTTCAACGCGCGGTCACATCTGGGCACATACCGATCCGGACCGCACCGGCTTTTTGGACTTTCTGTTTTCAGCCGATGCCGGTTTCGGCGACTACGTTGAATACGCCCTCGACGTTCCCATGTATTTCATCGTCAGGGAAGGCCGCTACCTCGATTTAACGGAACGCCGGTTCACCTTCCGGAATTATCTCGACCAGGGCTTCGGCGCGCATCGGGCCACCCAGGGCGACTGGAACCTGCACCTTTCCACCCTGTTCACTGAGGTGCGGCTGCGACCGCAGATCGAAATGCGCTCCGCCGACAGCCTGCCGGCCAGCATGTCGCTGATGGTTGCCGGGCTGCTCAAGGGCTTGTTCTACGACCAGGCGGCCCTGGCTGCCGCCTGGGATTTGTGCCGTCCGAATTCGGGCGCGGAACTGCGTGCCGGCTGTGAAGCCGCCTGGGACAAGGGGCTGCAAGCCGTCTGGCAGGGCCGAACCCTGCAGGAGACCGCCAGGATCTGTCTCGAATTGAGCCGTGCCGGCCTCGCCAGGGAGAGCTGCCGCTGGGCGCGCGACCGCAACGAAGCGGTCTTCCTAAATGGTCTCGAGCAGATCATCGAATCCGGCCAAACCATGGCCGAGCGGCTCTTGCAGGACTGGCATGGCTCCCGCTCTGCAAAGCTGGCGGCCCTGACCCGCCATTGCGCCTTTCCTGGCGATCTCGCCCCCTCCCGGGATGTCCCCTGCGCTTATGCCGGGCCGGAAGTCGAAGACTAGTTTCCGAACGAAAACATCATTGTGCCCGTTCGGAGTTTCCGGATGGACACAAGACTAAGAGTCTTTCGGCCTTTTCAGGGCTTGTCCACAAGGCCTCGGCGGCTTCCGGTTAAGACCATGATCCACAACGATTTTCGACGAAATTAACCCTTGTCTCCCTTTCTTCCGGTCAGTATAGTAAGGCGCAATTCAATCCACCCCCAAGGAGAGCAGTCATGTCAGAAACCCTGAACCTGGACCAGGCCCGTGCGTCTGTCGACACCATCCGTTTACTGGCCGCAGACATGGTCGAGCAGGCCAATTCGGGCCATCCCGGCACGCCGATGGAAGCGGCGCCGATTGCCTACCTGCTGTTTCGTCGGCATATGCGCCATAACCCGGCCAATCCGAACTGGGCGGGCCGCGACCGCTTCGTTCTATCCTGCGGTCATGCTTCGGCGCTGCTCTACAGCATGCTGCATCTCTGCGGCTACGGCCTGTCCCTGGACGATCTGAAGAATTTCCGTCAGCTGGGCAGCCCGACCGCCGGGCATCCTGAATTCGGCCATGCGGCGGGTATCGAAACCACGACGGGGCCCCTTGGCCAGGGCATGTCGGTTGGCATCGGCATGGCCATGGGCGCCCGCTTCCTGCAGGACCAGGTCGACCGCGAACTGTTCGATTACAATATCTACTGCCTCTGCTCGGACGGCGACCTGATGGAAGGGGTCGCTGCGGAAGCCGCCTCCCTGGCTGGCCATCTGCAACTCGGCAACCTCGTTTACCTCTACCTCGACAACAAGATCACCATCGAAGGCGATACTCAGCTGGCTTTCAGCGAGGATGTGGCCACACGGTTTTTGAGCTACGGTTGGCATGTGCAGCGCGTGGAGGGCGAGAACCTGCTGGAAATCGATGCCGCCCTGGAAAGAGCAAAGCAGGTCGACCGGCCGTCGCTGATCATCGCCCGCTCGCATATCGGCTTCGGCGCCCCCAACAAGCAGGATACCGCCGGGGCTCATGGCGCCCCCCTCGGCGCCGAGGAGCTGCGCCTCACCCGCCAGGCCTTCGGCCGTGACCCGGAAGCCAGTTTCTTGATTCCGGATGAAGTTGCCGATCATATGGCGGCGACTGTTTCCCGGGGCAACGAGCTAGAAAAGTCCTGGTCGGCAGCTTTTCAAAAGCAGGTAAAAACCAATCAGGCTCTTGCTGAATGGCAGCTGGTTGCCGAGGGCGACCTGCCTGCCGGCTGGGACGAACTGGAGCCTTTTGCCGCCGGCGACAAGCTCGCCACCCGGCAGGCCAGCGGCAAAGTCCTGAACGCTCTGGCCGACAAGCTGCCCTTTCTGCTTGGCGGGTCCGCCGACCTGGGTCCGTCCAATAACACCACTCTCAAAGACGAGGCTTCCTTCGCCCTGGGCAGGACCGGCCGCAATATTCATTTCGGCGTGCGGGAGCACGCCATGGGCGCCATCCTCAACGGCCTGGCCCATACCCCCGGCCTGATCCCTTTCGGCGGCACCTTCCTGATCTTCGCCGATTACATGCGGCCGCCGATGCGGCTGGCGGCCATGATGGGCCTGCGGACCATCTATGTCCTGACCCATGACTCCATCGGGCTCGGCGAAGACGGCCCGACCCACCAGCCGATCGAACAGCTCGCCAACCTGCGCGCCGTTCCGAACCTGACCGTCATCCGCCCCGGCGATGCCAATGAAACTCTCGAGGCCTGGAAAGCTGCGATCAACAATCAGTATGGTCCCACGGTATTGGCTCTCACGCGACAGGGGGTTCCGACCCTGGATCGGGAAGATTATGCCGGGGCCGAAGGCCTGCACAAAGGAGGGTATATTCTTGCCCCCGAAACCGGCGAATTACAGGCGATCATCATCGCCAGCGGCTCGGAAGTTGGCCCGGCGCTGGAGGCGCAACAGGCGTTGCAGGGAAAAGGGATCGCCGTCCGGGTCGTTTCCCTGCCCAGCTGGGAGCTGTTCGAAAAGCAGGACCAGACCTACCGCGATCAGGTGCTGCCACCCTCTTGTACCGCGCGGGTCGCCGTGGAAGCCGGCTCGACCTTCGGCTGGGAACGCTATGTCGGCACAGCGGGCCGGACGATCGGCATGCGCGGCTTCGGCTCCAGCGCTCCCGGCGGGGTGCTGATGGAGTATTTCGGCTTCACCCCTGAAAATATCGCGCAAACGGTCGAAGAACTGCTTTAATTATTTTGAGGAAATTATGAATTGGCCAAGGGGACGGTATTTGCCGTCCCCTTTCTTATGGCAGGGAAAATTTTTTCACGCAAGGTTCGCAGAGAGCGCAGTTAAAACAAAATCTCTGGCATTTTAACCCTAAAAATGGCCTTGCCTTAAACACTGCATACTCCGCGAACACCGCGTGAGATATGACTTTCAAAGGCTTTCCTCACGCCCGTTCGTTTCACTCACTCAAGTCCGCAGAGTGCGCAGTTACAACAAAGTCTTTTGATTTTAACCCCAAAATGATTTTGCCTTTAACTGCGAACATTGCGAACACCGCGTGAGATACGATTTTCAAAAATATTCCTCGCGCCCGCTCGCTGCGCTCACTCATGTCCGCGGAGTACGCGGTAAAAGCAAATGCTTTGGTTTTTAACCCTAAAGGTTTTGCCTTTAGAACTGCGAACACTGCGAACACCGCGTGAAAAAGAGCTTTTGAACGCTTTTCACTCTGCGTCTCTGCGCCTCTGCGTTAAATCTGGCTTTCCAGGTAAACCTTCCCTCTCCCTGAACGTCTAATCACCACGGATGAAAATATCGTCTGAAGGAGATATGCGTGTCATCAGCTGAAGCGGCAGTCATTGACAGGAATTTTGCCGGGCGCTACGCTCGCGATATGGATAAGGTTCAGGAACGGATCCTTCTCGAGCAGATTCGCTCCGGGGACGAAGCCGGCTTCGAGATTCTGGTCAAGCAGCACGCCGACCGGGTGACCGGACTGGCCTGGCGCCTGCTCGGTCATCGGCAGGAAGCCGAAGATATCGCCCAGGAAGCCTTTTTGCGGCTGCACCGCGCTTTGCCCGAATTCCGCGGTGACAGCCGGGTCTCCACCTGGCTGTACCGCACCGTGACTCGGCTGGCGATCGATTTCATGCGCCGGGAACGGCTCAAGCGGCGGCTTTTTTTCAGCCGTCGGGACGAGGATGATTTCGATCCCGTCGACCTGGCCAGCGATCCGCGGGACAACCCCGAACGCGATCTGAACGGCAAACAGGCGGTGCGCAGACTGCGGCAGGCACTGGGCAGGCTCTCTCCCCGTCAGCGCGCCATCTTTACCCTGCGCCATTACGAGGGAATGTCGCTGCGTGATATCGCCGAGTTGCTCGACATTGAAGAGGGCACCGTCAAGACCCATCTCCACCGAGCGGTCACAGTCCTGCGCAGCGAACTGACCGAATTTCAAGAGGATTGACCATGATTAAGCGAACCTGTCTGAACGACCAGGACCTGACGCTGCTCCATTACGATGAAACTTCCATCGGGCTGGATCCGGATGACGCCCGCCGACACCTGGCCGAATGCGCAGCCTGCCGGGCGCGGCAGCTCAGTCTGGAACGTGTCCTGCATGGTCTGCCCAGGCTCGATCCAGACCTGGACCCTCATCATGCGACTCGCATGGCGGCCCGGGTCAAGGATTGTCTGCCGCGGCGGCGTTCGTTCCTGCCGGCGATGACAACGGTCATGACCGCAGCCATTGCAGTTTTGGTTGTTACCAACTGGGCACCGCAGCGCCAGGCCAGCCACAACAGCTCCGCCAATCAGCAGGCGACCGTTCAACAGGAAATGCCGCAGGCAAACGCTCAACAAAAGCCGCAAGCGACCGCTCAACCTGAGACGCCGCCCGAGGTCGACCTGCTTGAAAATCTCGAACTCCTCAAGGAGCTCGACACCCTTTCCGAAATCACGGGGGTCTGATATGAAGCGTTTTTTCAGTCGAATATCGATGGTTCTCCTGCTCGCTTTGCTGGCCATGCCTGCCGCCATGGTCCTGTCCGATTGCTTTGATATCGACCTGACGTCGGCA
>DATFJP010000013.1:0-13840 GCA_035269105.1 Desulfuromonadales bacterium | reverse complement strand
ATACTCTTTTGGGCCAGCAAAAGAGTATGGCGTCTGGCGGGACGCGACCCGCCGACTTTGATTTGCTGGCGGGACGAAACCCGCCGGTTTTATAGATTTTTTTCTAAAATATCGCCAAATAAGAACAAGTGAACTGTACGGTTCCTAAAATCAAACCGCTCACAACCTCTCCACCACCCTCCGCAAACGCCCCCTGATCTCCTCGGCGATCTCCTGCAGCTGCGGATTGTCGATCGCCTGCATCGAGGCCAACGGGTCGATGGCCGCTACCTCGACGCGACCGTCCTCGGTATCCTGAACGATCACATTGCAGGGCAGCATGGTGCCGATCTTGTCCTCGGCCTGCAGGGCCTGGTAGGCGAAGGGCGGGTTGCAGGCGCCGAGAATCCGGTAGTTGCGGAAATCGACGTCAATTTTCTCCTTGAGGGCCTGCTTGACGTCGATCTCGGTAAGGATGCCGAAGCCTTCCTCCTTGAGCTCGGCGGTCACGTTTTCGATCGCGGCATCAAAAGACTGATCGAGAGTGGTGCTGAAATAATAGGCCATAAATCCTCCTGGTTTTTTTAGAAAAGCAGCTTGTGTGGGGAACATCTCTCCGTTCTTTTCAATCTTCTTTTTCGGTCGGTTCGGGACCCTCATCGGGGTCGCCCTCCGGGCCGATCCACTGCTCAACCGGCAGCACCAGGGCTTCCAGGTGGGCGTGAGAGGTCTTGTCGGTCCGGAATTCTTCCAGAGTTTCGAGCAGCGGCTCAATCCTGTCATCGTCGAGCCGGGCCTGGATGACCATCATGTGGCCCGGAAACACCTTGCTGCCGTACTGGCGGCCGTCGACGTCCAGCCCCTGCACCCGGGGGTGGCGGATGAAATGCGGCACGCCGTGCTGTTCCAGCAGGGCCTCGATCCGGTCAGCGTATTCGAAGTGAAAACTGATCTGGACCAGTTTCATGGACTATCCTCCCTTCAGAACGAACCACCAGACGGCGGCGCCGATTCCCGTCAGACCCAGCAGGCCTACGACCATTGCCGCCCGGCGATGCCGCAGGATAAAAGCCTGCAGGTCGTTGAGCAGCAGGTAGGCCACCGGAACTACCAGCAGGGTCAGTGCGGTCGAAACCAGGTTGCCCATGGAGACGGCAACGCCGAGCGGGGCGCGAGCGGTGCCGCCGGCCCCGTAGCCCAGAGCGATCGGCAGCATGCCGAGAATGGTCGAGGCGGCGGTCATCAGCACCGGCCGGAACCGGGTCTCGGCGGCCTGGCGGACCGCCTCCTCAAGCTTCAGGCCGCGGGCGGCCAACACGTTGCTGTAATCGACCAGCAGGATGCCGGTCTTGGTCACCAGGCCGGTCAGGAAGATGAGGCCGATAAAGGAAAAGATATTGAAAGTCATGCCCAACAGGTAGAGAGCACCGAAGGCGCCGAGGCCGGCCAGCGGCATGGTCAGCAGGATGGTGAAAGGATGCAGGAAGGACTCGAACTGCCCGGCCAGCACCAGGTAGATGAAGATGATGGAAAACGCCAGGGTGATCGTCAGGTAGAAGAAGGACTCGCGGAAATCCTGGGCCTGACCGGCCACCTCGACGGCGAAGTCGGCGGGCAGGGCCTGGTCGAGGTGGCCCTGCAGGCGGTTGAGGGCCGTGCCGAGCGGCACGTCCGGCGGCGTCTGCGCGCTGATGGTGACAGCACGGCCCCGGTTGTAGTGGTGGATCTCGCTCGGTCCGACCTGTTCCCGAATGGTCACCAGGTTGTCCAGTGAGACCAGCTCGCCGCTGCGGCTGCGCACGTAGAGACGGCGGATGGCATCCGGCACCGTCTCTTCGCTGGCGATCTCGCTGATCACCTCGTAGCGTTCGCTTTCGCGGTCGATGCTGGAGATCTGCGGTTCGCCGAAAATGTAGCGCAGGGTGGTGGAAATTTCCGCGACCGAAACATTGAGCGAAGCCGCCTTGTCCCGGTTGATCGCCAACTGGACCTCCGGCTTGTCGAGCCGGGTGTCGGAGCGTACGCCGACGAACTGTGGCTGCTCCCGCATCCAGGCCATGACCTTGTCCTGCTCGGCGGCGAGCCGGTCGAGGTCGGGATTTTTCAGCACGATCTGCAGCGGCGCCTCGGCGCCGAGCGGGCCGCCGCCTTCGAGGACGTAACCGCGGACGCCGGCCAGGTCGCCGATGCGGCCGCGCACCCGGTCCATGACATCCTGCTGGGTGGCGGGACGCTCTCCGCGGGGCGTCAAGCGGACGAAGACGATGCCCTGGTTGACTTTGCCCGGCCCGGTCTGGGAAAGACCGATGGCCAGGAAGAAATTGCGGATTTCCGGGGTGTCCAGCAGGATCTCCTCGATCTGGCGGGCCGCCTGGTCGGTGGCGGTCAGCGAAGCTCCCTCGACGGTCTCGAAACTGATCACGAATTCGCCGCGGTCGACGCTCGGCGCAAATTCGGTTTCCAGCAGGGTGAACACGTAAAGGCCCACGATAAAAGCGGCCAGGCCGAGCAAGACCGTGGTCCAGCGGAAGCGCAGAGCGGTTCTCAGCAGGGGGCGATAGAGCTTTTCCAGGTCCTCGAAACCTCGGTCGGTCATCCGCAGCAGCCAGGGACGCTCCTCCGGCGGCGGCACCCGCAGGTAGCGGGAGCAGAGCATCGGCGTCAAGGTCAGGGCGGTGAACGTCGAAGCAAACACGGTAACCGCGACGGTCAGACCGAATTCGTAGAAAAACCGGCCGATCAGACCCGGCATAAAGGCCACCGGGATGAAAACCGCAGCCAGGGAGAGGGTGTTGGCGATGGCGGCGAAGGCGATTTCGGTGGTGCCGGTGCGGGCCGCCGGCTTGGGTTCGGCACCCTGCTCCATATGCCGGTAGCTGCTCTCCAGAACGACGATGGCATCGTCGACCAGCATGCCGATGGCGAGGATGAAACCGAGCATCGACAGGATGTTGAGAGAAAAGCCCAGGAAATAAATCAGCGCCATGCCGGTCAGCAGCGAGGTCGGAATGGCGATGGAGGTGATAAAGGTGCCGCGGCCGCTGCCGAGCACCAGCATCACCACCAGGACCACCAGCCCGGTGGCGATGAAAATGGTGCGCAGCAGGTCGTTGATATTCGATTCGACGTAATTGGACTGATCGGAGGCGACCGTGTAGCGGATGCCGGGCGGGAAATTATCGGCCAGTTCGGCCATCCGGGCGCGGACGCGATCGACCAGGGCCACCATGTTGGCGTCCGATTGCTTGACCACGCCGATGCCCACTGACGGCTCGCCCATGAAGCGCGCCGCGGTCCGCTCGTTTTCCACCCCGTCCACCGCCTGGCCGACATCGCCCAGACGGACCGGCACACCGTCGCGCCAGGCGACGATCAGGTCGTTGAAGGGTGCCGCCGCGGCGAACTGGCCCTCGGTCTTGATCAGGAATTCCCGCTGTTCGCTGGTGATGCGCCCGGCGGGGATATCGACGTTCTCCTGGCGAATGGTCTCCACCACCTGCGGGACCGTGACGCCATGCGCTGCCAGCTTCTCCGGGTTGAGCCGAATGCGCACGGCGTAGCGCCGTTCGCCGCCGATCTGGACCTGGCCGACGCCCTGCAGACCTTCCAGCGGCTCCTTGACCTGGTCTTCGGCGAAGCGGGTGAGCCGCACCGTGTCCCAGCGTTCATCTCCCTGCAAGGCGAACCAGAGCACGGCCTGGGCGTCCGGATCGATCTTGCGGACGATCGGCTCCTCGACGTCGTCGGCCATCTCCGGACGCGCCCGGGAAACGCGGTCGCGGACATCCTGCGCCGCGACGTCGATATCGCGGTAGAGTTCGAACTCGACGGTGACCGAACCCACCTCCTCACGGGCGGTGGAGGTGATGGTCTTGACCCCCTCAATGGTATTCAACTGTTCCTCGAGGGGTTCGAGAACTTCGGTCTCGATGACTTCCGGGTCGGCACCGGGCAGCACCACGCTGACATTGACGATCGGGAAATCGATGTCCGGAAATTCCCGGACCGGCAGCTGCTGGTAGCCAAAGCCGCCGAAGATGGCGATGGCGAGAAAGATCACCACCGTCAGCACCGGGCGGCGGATGCAGAAATTCCAGATCATGAACCGGACTCCGTTCCGGCGGCGTTGTCGACGGGTTTGACCGGATCGCCGTCAGCCAGGGCGATCTGACCGCGGCGAACGATCCGGTCCCCGGCCTCCAGACCGGCGGTGATTTCCGCAAGACCCGGTTGGCGCAGTCCGATCTGGACCTCGCGCAGGTGTGCTTTGCCATCTTCCACGACGAACACCCGGTAGCCGCTGCGGGTCGGCACCAGCGCTTCTTCCGGAATGACCAGGGCCTCCTCGCGCACCCCGGTCACCAGGTCGACGGCGGCAAAATTGCCGGGACGCAGCAGGTCCAGATCATCGTCGACATAGGCCTGGATCAGCAGACTGCGGGTATCGGGGCTGACACTGGGACTGATGAAGTAGACCTCGCCAGAGAAAGTCCGATCGGGATGGGCATCGACATGAACCTCGACCTGCTGGCCGACGGCGGCCCGTCCGCCCACCCTTTCCGGGATGGTAAACACCAGCTTGAGCCGTTCGGTATTGACCAGCGTCGTCAGAAGCTGCCCGGCGTCGACGAAGTCGCCGACGTCGACCCGCCGGTCGCCGACCCGGCCCGCGACCGGGGCCTCGATGCGGGTGTCCTCCAGCATGGCCTTCTGCCGGCCGATTTCCGCCTGCAGGCGGTCGATGCTGGCGGCGGCGGTTTTGACCGCGGTTTCGGCTCGGTCGACGTTTTCGCGGGAAACCAGGTTGTCCGGCAGAAGTTCGCGGCGCCGGGCAAGTTCCCGGCGGGCCTGGGCGAGCTTGGCACGCGCTTCCTCCAGGGCGGCCCGGCGCGCGGCGAGCGCTTGCTGCAGTTCGGCATCGTCCAGGGTGAACAACAGCTGGCCGGCCTCCACCCGGTCGCCTTCGGTGAAGTGGATGCCGGCCACCCGGCCCGCAATTTCCGCAGCCAGCCGGACGTTTTCCAGGGCTTCGATGGTGCCGATGCCCGGTACCGTCTCCTGCAGGCGCATCGGTCGGACCTCGGCGATGGCCACGGATTTGGCGCTGGGCCCGCGGTCTTCGGGCTGCTTTGATTCACTGCAGCCAGCCAGCAGCAGAACCACGGCCGCAAACAGCCACACCCGGCGAGAATAGAGCATCATGAAAACTCCGCATACTGATGAATTCGGCAATCTTTCATAACCTAAACCTTAGCCCATGGCGGCCGGGTTGCAACCCGGCAGAATCCGGAAGTCTCTGCTCTTGTTCGCAGCCCCTGGCCGAATCGGTATTCTGCAGGGTGGACAGGTCTATGTTATGCTTGCCTCTGTCTGGCGAAACGACTTTCTATCGGGGATAAAATATATGCGCTGCCTGAGTCTTGTTTTGCTGATGATCCTGTCGGCCGCTTCGGGCGCAGCCGGCGAGAGAGCCGACGGGCTTGCCGGCCTGACCCTGCGGGCGGCTCTGGCCCGCGGCCTTGCCGAGAATCTCGAGCTGCGAGTCACGGCAGCGGAAACGCCGCTCAGCGCCGAGCGGACGACCATCGCCGAAGCCGTCTTCGATGCGCGCCTCGAAGTGGAAGCGGAAACCAGTGCCGAACGGACACCGACCGCTTCGGTTTTCACCCGCGACCGCTATGACCGTCTGCGGGAATATACCGGCTGGGCGGCGCTCAGCAAAGGGTTCCGGACCGGTTTGGAAGGCAGTCTGAGTCTGGAGACCTGGCGGCGCACTACCAACAGTTCGGTGACCGGCCTTGATCCACAGTATCGCAGCTATCTGACCCTCGACCTGGTGCAGCCCCTTTTGCGCGACGCCGGCAGGGCAGCCAATACCGCCGATCTGCGGATCGCCCGACAGCGGCAGCGGCAGGCGGGTCTGGCTTTTCTTGATCAGGCGCGCATCCTGGGGAGCCGGATCGAGCAGGTTTTTATCGAGCTTTCCCGCAGCTACGGGACCCTGGAGATGCGCCGCCTGGCCCGCACTCTCGCCGAGGAACTGCTGGCGGGCAATCGCCGGAAATTCGAAGCCGGACTGATCCCGGTCTCGGAGGTACAGGAAGCGGAAACCGCGGTGGCGGCCCGCGAGGAAGAGGTGCTGCTGGCCCGTCAACAGGTTGAAGTGGCGGCCAATAATCTGCGTGATCTGCTGGAAATGGAACAACTCGGCACTTCGGCGCTTGCTCTGGTCGTGAAGGAGTCTCCGGAGGCAATCGAACCGCTCGAACGCGGCGAAGCCCTGGCCCTGGCGCTCGACAACCGGCCCGATCTGGAAGAACAGCGGGTGGAACTCGCCGTGCGCGACATCCGGGTTGCTTTTGCCGACAACCAGCAGCTGCCCCGCCTGGATCTGGCCGCGACGCTCGGCGCCAACGGTTTGTCCGGTTCGGCGCAAAGCCCTTCGTTTGCCGGTGCCGCTGCCGGCCCCAATCCATTCCGGGGTGGCTACGAGGACTCTCTGAGCGGGATGGCTGAAGCGGATGGTTATCAATGGGCCGTGGGCCTGACCTTTTCGCAGCCGCTCGGCAACCGGGCGGCCGAGGCCCGAGCCCGGCAGGCCAGGCTGCGCAAGCGACAGGCCATCGACCGGCTGCATCGTCTGGAAAACCGGATTGCCACCGAAGTCGACAATGCCCTGACGATTGTCACCCGGAGCCTGGAGAGGGTTGCGGTTGCCGATCGTTTTGTGGCCCTTGCGGAAACAACCCTGGACCAGGAAATGCAGAGATTGAAGGCGGGACTTTCGGACACTTTTCGCGTCCTGGATTTTCAGGAGGAACTGATTGCCGCCCGGATCCGCCGCATCAATGCAACTGCGGATGCTGAAACCGGACAGGCCGATCTTTTTGCCGCGGTGGGTCTGAACCTGGAAAGGCACGGCATCCTGCCGGAGCTGCCCGCAGCAAGGGATTGAAAGATTCCAGCTGCCACCTGCAGTCCCCAACAGCGGCCTTGCCAAACAGCGGGCTTGTTAAAGGGCGCCGCAGATCTTCTGATAAAGTCTCTCCACGTCCTCGCGCCGGCACAATTCGGTACCGGGAGTCAGGAGGGCGGCGTTGCCGGCGGCCGTGCCGTAGCAGAAGGCTTCCTGCAGCGACAGCTTCCGTACCAGTCCCGATACCATGCCGGCCACGAAGCTGTCGCCGGCGCCCACCGAGCTTCTCACCTGCTGTTCCGGCACCTCGATCCGTCGCGAACCCTCCTCGGAAGTCAGCAGGGCCCCTTCCTCACCCAGGGTCAGGGCGACGACCGCGCTCTTGCCATCGGCCAGCAGGTCCCGGCTGGCCTCTTCCTGGTCGGCCGCGTCCTTCAGCTCCCGGCCCGTCAGGCTCTGCAACTCCCGGCGGTTCGGCTTGATCAGGTAGACGCCTTCTTCGAGGGCCGCTTCCAGGGCCGGCCCGGATGTATCGAGAATCATCCGCACCCCGGATTCGCGGGCCCAGCGGGCAACCCGGGCGTAAAAATCGTCAGGCGCACCGGGCGGCAGACTGCCGCTGGCCACCAGGTAGCCGGGCGTCGGCTCTAAATCCTGCAGCATGGTCAGGCAGGCCTGCCAATCCTGCTCTGTCAATTCGGGACCGGGCAGAACGAACCGGTATTCTTCTTCGGTCTCCAGGTCCTGGGCGGTGAAGCTTTCCCGGGTCATGCCCTCGATTTCATGGATTCGGCAGGGAACCTTCTGCTCGTCGAGCAGGTTTTGCAGCAGCTGGCCGGTCGGGCCGCCGGCGGGGAAAAAAGCGGTGGCTTCGCCTTTCAGAATATGGATGGCACGGGCCACGTTGATGCCGCCGCCCCCGGGGTCGCGCCTGGCACTTTTACTGCGCAATTTATGGGCGGGCGTGACCCGCTCGACAGTGATGTAGACATCCACTGCCGGGTTCATGGTCAGAGTGGCGATTTGCATGGTTGACGGCCTCCTTGGCGGGGTGAGGGACAAACGAGCGGTGGCACTCGGGGCTGCCGCATCCGTGTCTCAGAAGGAAGGATATCATGCAATCCGGGCAGAACAAGAGCAGGCGGTTCCGTTCGGAGGGCAGCGGCGAAACAGGTCGCGTTTGCGTCTTTGGCAGGTAGTCTTTTGCCCATGTTAAAGCAGCAGACTGCCCATTGCCGGCCAGCTGCCGTCTGCTAGGCTTGAAGCTCGGACAGGTTTTGTGGTCCGGAAAACAGGAGGATACCCCGAGGAGAAAGGATCTCATTCATGGCACTGGTCAAAGTGATCGAAGTTCTTGCCGAAGGGAATTCGGTGGAAAACGCCCTGGAAAATGCTCTCAAGGAAGCCAGCGCTACGGTGGACAAGATTCAGAGCATTTATGTCAAGGACATCCAGGCCAAGGTGGAAAACAATGCCATCAGCGCTTACCGGGTGAATGCCAAGGTCTCTTTCCTGATTCAAAAGTAGGAAAGAGCGAAAGTCCCCGCTCCGGGATCCCCGCCCGGAGAATTCTCCCCCCGTTCGGCGTCTGGGCGACTCCGCAGGGCAGGCGATCTGTCCTCGGCCAGGCTCCCTTGGCACTTGCCCGTTGTTGAGCCCGCGCATCATTTTCTGCGCGGGCTCATTTTTTATTGCATCGGTGCATAAACAACCAATTGTAGGGGCAGGCCCCTGTGCCTGCCCTGGGCGGCCACGGGGGGCCGCCCCTACAACAAAAATTCGAATATTTAACCACCGGAACAATAAGATCTGTCGACTAGCAGAGCGACCGGAAAGGTTTTCAGCAGGCGGCCCAGGTCGATCACTTTCTGATCAGGATGGCTGTCGCCGGTGATCGCATCCTGCCAGCCCGAACCCGGCGACGGCGGGAGGCCCAGTTTGGTGTCCGCCCAGACTTCGGGACCCAGCGGCAGCGCCCCTTCATCCAGCCACCCGGCCAGGAGCCTGGGCACGACCGTCACCGCGGTCCGCTCTGCCGATCGCCGGGCAAAGGCGATGACGTGCTCGGCGGCCGGCCCGCTGACCGGCAGCGGCAGATAATCTCCCGCCTCGAAGAGATCCGGGTGCCGATTGCGTGCTGTCAGAGAGCGATGAATCAGGAACAGCTTTATTCGCCCGCCCGGCATATCGGCGAGCAGGTCCCGGATCAGAGCGGCCAGGTCAGTCTCCTCCCTTTGGATAATCTGCTGCAGCGTGGTTTGCCGGGCCGCATAGTCGACCGGGCGGCGATTGTCGGGGTCGACCAGGCTCAGATCCCAGAACTCGGTGCCCTGGTAGAAGTCGGGAATGCCCGGAGCCGTGATCTTGAGCAGGGTCTGAGCCAGGGAGTTGAGCATGCCGAAATGGGCCACCCGGCGCTGGAAAGGCAGAAATTCCGGTAAAAAGGCGTTGCCGCGCCCCGGGGAGAGCAGCTTTTCGGCAAACTGCAGAAAGGCCTCTTCATAGCCATCGTCCGGCTTGAGCCAGGCCGTGTGCACTTTGGCTTCGCGCACCGCTTTGATCAGGTACTTTTTGAGACGGTCGACGAACTCGGAGTGCTCCTCCTTGGCAAAAGGCAGTGCGCCGATCAGGGTCTGGTAAAGGAAATATTCATCATTCTTGTCCGGCACCTTGCGGCGTTTGAGGGTGATTTTCCGGCCGCGGTTGAGCCGGCTCCAGCTGCGCACCTGCTGGCCCCATTCCTGAGGAATTTCGGAGAGGACGTTCAAACGCGCCCGAACGTCCTCCCCCCGCTTGGTATCGTGGCTGGCGGTGGCGTTCATGGTCTGCGGCCAGAATTTGCGGCGGTCCCGATTGAAGGCATGGAACCGGTCCAGCGGCAGGCCGAAATGTTCGGGATGGCCACCGACCTCGTTGAGGGACAACAGCCGGTTGTAGACGTAGAGAAAGGTATCTTCGAAACCCTTGGCCATCAGCGGCCCGCTGACCTGCTGGAAGCGCATGCTGAAGTGCAGCCACTGGGCTCGGGATTCCTCCGGCAGAAATTCCTCGAGCTGGCCGAGCAGGATGCGGCCGATAAAATCCAGCTCGTTGATATGCCCCGGATTTCTTTCCCGTGCCTGGTCGATCGCCGTTTCGATATAACGGCGATCTTCGTCGCGAATGGCGGCGGCATCGATATAGGAGCGGTAGACCGGAAACAGGGCCAGGACCTCGATCAGTGCCTGTTTGAGGCTGTCCATGGTGATGTCGCTGCCGTAGCGGTGCCGGCTGGCGATATTCTTCAGCAGATGAGCGAGGTTGTTGACATCGCCGAACAGGTAGCGCTCGATGATCAGTTTCTTCTTGGCGTAGACCAATTCGGCGCAGTCTTCCTTCATCCCCGTGAAATTGCGATAGCGCGCTGTGAAGATCTTCTCTGCGGTGGTTTGGCAGAAAACCCCGTTGACGGCATTCATGAAATCGTATCCGGTCGTGCCCTGGATCGGCCAGGGGGGCAGGGGTTCTTCCTCGCCGAGGATCTTTTCGGCGACCAGGTAGGTTTGCGGCGCTTGGCGGCGCAATCGCTGCAAATAGACAGCCGGATCGTAGAGACCGTCTATATGGTCGATCCGCAGACCCGTGAAATGACCCTTCTCGAGCATGTCGAAAATCAGCGCATGGCTCTGGGCAAAGACCTCCTGCTCCTCCACCTTGACGGAAATCAGGTCATTGATGCTGAAGAACCGGCGATAGTTGATTTCCTCACTGGCCACTTTCCAGAAGGCCAGCCGGAACCACTGTTCGGCCAGCAGGACCTCGAGGAAATTAAAGCTTTCCGGTTCGCCGGGCCGCCCGTTGCACGCTTCGACCGCGGCATCGATGGCTTGCCGGATGACGGGGTTCTTTTTATAGAGGGTCCAGAGGTTCTGCTTGATGAACTTGACCTGGCTGGGACGTTCACCGCTGCCGGCCTCGCTGTTCAGGGTCTGCAAAACGTAGAGGATGCCGAGAAACTGGATATAGTCCGGCTGTTCCTCGCCGAGCTCCCGCCGCAGGGCCGCGACCCTGGTGGTCAGGAGGGTCAGGTAGCTCTCGATCTTGAGCGGGAAATTCAGGTCGTAGTAGCTGACGGCAAAACCGTCTTCCGCGTATGCCAGACGCAGTTCGCCGGCCTCCAGGGCGTGGCCGTAAAACCGCCCGAGAAAGGGGGCCAGGACCTTGCCCTGGATGGCCTCGTAGTAGTGCTCCCAGTCGATGTCAAAGAATTCGTAATAGCGGGAGCTGGGACCATTCTCGAAGATGTCCGCCAGGTACGGGTTCTGGGCGTCGAAGGCCATGTGGTTGGGGACGATGTCCTGCAGCCAGCCCATGCTTCTTTCCCGGATTTTTGCGGACAGGCTTTCGAAATCGGCAAAAGAGCCCAGCTCCGGGTTGAGCCGGGTCGGGTCGACCAGGTCGTAGCCATGTTCGCTGCCCTGTCTGGCCTTGAAAACAGGCGATGCATACAGATCGGAGATGCCCAGATCGGCCAGGTAGCCGATAATGGCTTCGGCCTGGCGGAACCCGAAATCGGGGGTGAACTGAATACGGTAAGTCGCCTGGGGAATGCGCATGGGAAAGGCCTTGGGGGTCAGGGTTGAAAGCGGTAAAGCGCTGCGCTGAGAGGCGCCATTGCGACCTCGCGGCCCGCCGCGGCTGCTTCCGGCAGGGAGGAGCCAGGCCCGCGCCATTCGCTGTCGGCCGAATCCAGCAATTTGCACCAGCGGCCGTTTTGCTCCGGAAGCCTCACCTTTGCCTCATCCCGGCCAAAGTTCAGCAGGGCGGCCAACCGGCAGTCGGCGACATGCCGCTCGAGCACAATCAGCTTCTGTTCCGGCAGAACCGAAGTTTTCAAAGCCTGTTTATCGAGGCTGGCGAGGGCCGGCAGTTCGCGGCGCAGACGGAAGAGCTGGCGGTAGAATTCGCGCAGCGCGGCATGGCGGCCCTCAAGACGCTTTGCCCATGCCAGCTGCGAGCGCCGGAAGGTCTCCGGGTCCTGGGGGTCGGGCGGCGCTTCCGGCCAGTCAAAGCCGCGGAATTCTTCGCGGCGGCCGCGGCGGACCGCTTCCTGGAGCTGGGTGTCCTCGAAGTCGACAAAGTACAGAAACGGGGCCTCTTCGCCGTATTCCTCGCCCATGAACAGCAGGGGCACGGCGGGCGCGAAGAGCACGCTCGCGGCGGCCAGCTTGGCCGCTTCGAAGCCGGCCAGGGCAATCAGGCGCTCGCCGACAGGCCGGTTGCCGACCTGATCATGGTTCTGGCTGAAAACCACCAGCTGGCGGCCGGGACGGTCCGCCGAGGAACTGCCGTGGCGGCGCTGCCGGTAGGCTGAGTACCGCCAGGAGTAGACGAACCCCTCGCGGAAGGCCTTGGCCAGATCGTCCGCCGCCCCGAAATCCGCGTAATAGGCCTGGGTTTCCCCGGTCAGCAGGGTATGCAGAGCATGATGGAAATCATCGTTCCATTGGGCCTCCAGGCCGAAGCCACCCTGTTGCGGCGGTCGGATCAGGCGCACGTCGTTGAGATCGCTTTCGGCAATCAGCAGGCAACGGCGGTCGGTCCGTTCGGCAAAGGCTGCGACCACCTCGGCCAGTTCCTGCAGGAACGGTTTGGCGGAAAAATCGTAGATGGCATGCACTGCGTCCAGGCGCAGGGCATCGATATGATAACGGTCCAGCCAGTGCAGGGCGTTCTCGATGAAATAGCGGCGGACGCCGTCGCTGCCCGCTCCGTCGAAGTTGACGGCCTCGCCCCAGGGGGTGCGGTAACGGTCGGTGAAAAAGGGTCCGAAATCCCGCAGGTAATTGCCTTCCGGACCGAGATGGTTGTAGACCACGTCGAGGACCACGGCCAGGCCATGGGCATGGCAGGCGTCCACCAGCCGTTTCAGGCCGTCCGGACCGCCGTAGCTGTTCTGGACGGCGAAGGGGCAGGTCCCGTCGTAACCCCAGTTGCGCTTACCGGGAAACTGGGCGACCGGCATCAGTTCGATGGCGGTGATCCCCAGTTCCCGCAGTTCCGCCAGCCTGGGAACGACGGCGTCGAAGGTTCCTTCGGGGGTGAAGGTCCCGACATGCAGTTCGTAGATGACCAGTTCCTCCTCAGGCAGGCCCTGCCAATCTCGATCGGTCCAGGCAAACGCCGCGTGGTCGACCACCCGGGAGGGGCCGTGCACGCCGGCAGGCTGACAGCCGGAAGCGGGATCCGGACGCTCCACGGCATCTTCGATCCGGTAGCGGTAATCGGCTCCCGGTGGTATCTGGTCGACCAGCAGCCGCCAAAGGCCTTTGCCGGTTTTCTGCATGGGCAAAGTCCGGGACTGCGGCGCGAGCAGCTGCAGGGTGAGCTGTTCCGCCCAAGGCGCCCAGACGAGGAATTCGCATTGGCTGCCGCCGAGATAGTTTGCACCGAGCTGCATGGGATTCCTGATTGCGAGTTGGCGACTGCCGAGGGCCACTTCGACGGCATTCGACAGTCCTGGTTTCTGTTTGCCGTACCCCAACTCTACCGGAGCCGCGGATATTTTCAACGCCAAGGTGCATTCGCCGCTCTCCGGAAGGGTCACTGGACAGGTCGGCCATCTCGGCTAGAGTTATAGAGAACAGGGAGTTGCAGACCATTGACCCGGTGGCCGGCGGCCTGAGGCCTGACCAGACAAATGCGCCGCCCGCCCGACGCCTTCCGCCTAAGAGGAGAGACCATGCTTGCCCAGAACGAAAACCCGTCCGGACGGGCCGATGATTTCGAGACCCTGGCCGCGCTGATCGATGCGCTCGACCGGCAGGCCGATCAATCGGCCGTCTCCGTTCTCCGCCAGGATGACCTGCAGGTGATTTCGCGGGGCGAACTGCGGGAGCGGATTCATGCTCTCTCTCGCGCTCTCGTTGCGACCGGTTTGCAGCCGGAGGAACCGGTGGTGCTCTG
>DATFJP010000012.1:0-11210 GCA_035269105.1 Desulfuromonadales bacterium | reverse complement strand
ATGGCTCAGCGCGGCGGCACGGTGCTGTCTACCATCAAGGTCGGCGATTTTGCCAGTCCCCTGATCCGCTCGGGGCAGGCCGATGTCGGCCTTTTGCTTTGGGATGCCAATCTGGTCGTTCATGAAGGCTTGCTCAAGCCTGGTGGGGGGTTGCTGATCAACACCGCCGGCGCCTGCAAGGGCTTGTGTATCGACGCGGTCGGGCTGGCGCGGGAACTCGGCAATCCGGTGCTCGCCAATCTGGTGCTGCTCGGGCTGGCTGTCCGGCATGACGTGCTTTTCTGCAATCTCGAGGCCTGCCGGGATGCGATTCGCCTGCTGGCGCCGGAGAAGTTTTTGGACCAGAACCTCGCAGCCTTTGCCCTCGGCCTCAAATCCTGAGCAGAGGCAACTGACCGCAATTGGCCTGGAAGCCCTGATTGTTTGAGGCAATGACCGCGAAACAGAAAATCCTTTATTTCATCTCACTGCATCGCACCGGACTGGCCGTAATCGCGCTGACCCTGGGGATTGCTTTTTATCCTCTGGTGCAGGACAATCCCTATACCCTCGGCCTGTCCAATCTGATCGCTATCTATGTCATCATCGTTCTCGGTCTCAATCTGTTTATCGGTTTCGCCGGCCAGATTTCCCTGGGCCATGCGGCCTTTTTCGCGCTCGGGGCCTATGGTTCGGCAATCGGCACGGTGACCTTCGGGTTGCCGGCCTGGCCGACCATGGCCGGGATGGCCATGCTGGTCGGTCTGGTTGCTCTGGCGGTCGGCCTGCCGGTGCTGCGTCTGTCAGGCCACTATCTCGCCATGGCGACCCTGGGTTTCAGTTTCGTCGTTCACACCGTTTTGCTGCAATGGGATGAAGTCACCGGTGGACCGAGCGGTTTTGCCGGGATCGCACCGCTGGCTATCGGCGGTTTCAGCTTCGATAATGAAGTTCGCCTGCATTACTTGATCTGGGGTTTCGCTCTGGCCTGCCTGCTGCTCTGCCTGAACCTGGTCCGCAGCGGGGTAGGGCGGGGACTGGCGGCGCTGGCCGGCGATGAGACAGCGGCCGCCGCACTTGGCGTCAATACCCGCCGGGCCAAGATCAAGGTGTTCGTGCTCTCCGCGGTGCTGGCCTCTCTGGCCGGCAGCCTCTATACCCACTGCTACCAGTTCATCAGCCCCGACACCTTCGACATTTTTGCCTCCACGGACCTGGCCATCATGGTTGTGATCGGCGGCATGGGCTCAATCTGGGGCTCATTGGTCGGAGCCGGCCTGATCACCCTGCTGCCGGAGTGGATGGATGTGTTCGAAACCTACAAGGATTTCGTGCATGGCGGCATCCTGATTCTGGTCCTGATGTTCCTGCCGCAGGGACTGATTACGGGATTGGTCGAAACGGTGCGGATCCGTTTGGCCCTGCGGAGGCGCAACGATGCTGCAGCTTGAGGACCTCAGCAAGCACTTCGGCGGGCTGCCGGCCCTGGATGCGGTCAGTTTCAGTGTGCCGCGCGGAGCGATCACGGCCCTGATCGGGCCGAACGGCGCCGGCAAGAGCACTTTGATCAACTGCCTGACCGGGGTCCTGCCTGCCGACCGTGGCGCGGCATTCTTTCTTGGCGAAAACCTGGTCGGCCTGCCCGCCCATACGATTGCCTGTCGTGGTATTGCCCGCACCTTCCAGAATTTGAAAATTTTTCCGCGCTTGTCGGTTCTCGACAATGTCCTGACCGGCTTGACCTGCGAAGGCGGCCGCTCGATGGTTATGGCGATGCTCCGGCTACCCGCCCTTCGCCACCGGGAACGGCAGCTCAAACTGCGCGCCCTGGAAGCGCTCGATCGCTACAGTCTTGCCGACAAGGCCGCTTGGCCGGCCGGCGTACTCGCCTACGGCGACAAGAAGCGGCTGGAGTTGGCACGGGCCACAGTCAGCCGCCCCGCATTGATCCTGCTCGATGAGCCGGTGGCCGGTTTGAACGCCGCAGAGACAGCGGCGGTCGGCGAACAGCTGCAGCGCCTGCGGCTGGCCGGACAAACTTTGCTGCTGGTCGAGCATGACATGGAACTGGTCATGGCGATTGCCGATCAGGTTGTGGTTCTGGACAGCGGCCGCTGCATCGCCGTCGGGACTCCCGCCGAAGTCCAGCGCAACCCGCTGGTTCTTGAAGCCTACCTGGGACGCATGGAGGCCACCGCCTGATGCTCGCGATCGAATCACTCAGTGCCGACTATGGTGCGGCTCGGGCTCTGTTCGATGTCAGTTTGAAAGTGGCGGCCGGAGAGACCGTGGCCCTGGTCGGAGCCAACGGTGCCGGCAAGACCACCCTGCTCAAATCCGTCATGGGTCTGGTCAAGCCGAGCGGCGGCAGGATTCTGCTGGGCAACCGGACAACGACCGGCCATTCGCCGGCGCGCATGGTCAGGCAGGGCCTGGCCCTGTCACCGGAGGGGCGGGAGGTGTTCAGTCACCTTTCCGTGGCGGAAAATCTGATACTCGGCAGCATCCCGCTGCGGCTGTCCCGCAGGGACCAGGGTCAGCGGATGGCCGATATCTATGCGCGATTCCCGAAGCTGGAAGAGCGCAAAGAGCAGCTGGCGGGAACCCTGTCCGGCGGCGAGCAGCAGATGCTGGCCATGGGCCGGGCATTGATGGCCCGGCCGCGGCTGCTGCTGCTCGATGAACCGAGCCTCGGCCTGGCGCCGCTGATCACCGACGAGATTTTCGCGATTATCCAGCAGCTGGCTCGAGCCGGCACCACCATTCTGCTGGTTGAACAGAACGCCGCCCGCGCCCTGTCGGTTTCCGACCGGGCCTATCTGCTGGCCAACGGCCGCATTGTCGAACAGGGCAAAAGCAATGAGTTGCTCAATGATCCCCGGTTGCGGGCCGCATTTCTGGGGTCGGCGAGTCATAACAGTGCGGCAGCCAGTCGTCTTGGCGCCGCCGGTCTGACCAATATCCGTCTGGAGAAACCCGCCATGCAGGAACAGAATTTCATGCCCGCCTTCCAAAACGCAGAGGAACTGAAAACCCACCAGCTCGAAGGTCTGCAGTGGACCCTGCGGCATGTCTGGGAAGGGTCGAGCTTTTACCGCCAAAAGCTGGAGGCGGCCGGATTGACGCCGGACTCGATCCGTTCCCTGGCCGACCTGCGGCAGCTGCCGTTTACGACGACCGACGACCTGCGCGACGGTTACCCTTTCCCGCTGCGGGCGGTGCCCTTTGAGCAGGTGACCCGGATTCATGCTTCATCCGGAACCACCGGTCGTCGCAAGGTCTTGAGTTATACGCAAAAGGATATCGACGACTGGACCCATTTTTTTGCCCGCTGCTACCAGATGGCCGGAGTCACGCCCCTGGACCGGGTGCAGATCGCAGTCGGCTACGGCATCTGGACGGCCGGTGCCGGTTTCCAGAACGGCTGTGAAAAGCTGGGGGCGATGGCGGTCCCGGTCGGACCGGGCAATATCGATCTGCAGATCCAGTGTCTGCTAGATTTTCAGTCGACCGTGTTCTGCTCGACGGCTTCCATGGCGCTGTTGATGGCGGAGGAAATTCACCATCGCGGCATCGCCGACAAGATTGCCGTCAGGAAGGTGATATACGGATCCGAGCGCTCCTCGGTGTCGATGCGCAAAAAGATTTCCGAATTGTTCGGCGGGGCCGAACTGTTTGATATTACCGGGCTGACCGAACTCTATGGTCCCGGGACCGGCATCGAGTGTCCCGAACATGACTGCATCCATTACTGGGGTGATTATTACTGCCTGGAGATCATCGACCCCGAGACGCTCCAGCCGCTGCCGGACGGGGAGTGGGGGGAGATGGTAATCACTACCCTCTGCAAGGAAGGCTCACCGCTGCTACGCTACCGGACCCGCGACATCACCCGTATCCTGCCCGGCCCCTGCCAATGCGGCATTATCCTGCCGCGGCATTCCCGTATCCGGGGGCGCAGCGACGACACCATCAAGTTCCGCGGCGTCAACATCTATCCGTCCAGCATCGACACCATCCTTTCGGCGGTGCCGGGTCTGGGTTCGGAATATCAGATCCGCCTGACCCGCGAGGCAGCGACCGGGCGTGACCATATGCGGCTGGTGGTGGAGCGGGCCGAAGGCGTCCCGGCTTCCCGGGGGCCCGAACTGATGCATGAAGCCGGCCACCAGATCAAAAAGCAGCTGCTGGTCTCCGCCGAACTGGAGCTGGTCGATTACGGCAGCCTGCCTCGCTCCGAACGCAAAAGCCAGCGGGTTTTCGATTCCCGTCTTGAAGGTGAGATCGTGGAAGGCTGAAACCGGTGGCCTTCGGGATTAATTCTTTTGCAACGGCAGGTCTTAAGCGTAAAATGGCCAAGAACCAGGTTCCATTGAAAATGAGTTCGCAAAACCGATCTGCAAAGATGTTTTTTCTGCTTTTTAAATTCCGGGCGAATTTCCATGAAGGGAGCGAACCGATGAAGAATTTTGTTGTGATGTTGTTGTTGAGCCTGATGGCAGTGCCGGCATTTGCCGCCGAACCCATCAAGATCGGGGCCTTTTTCGATCTCTCGGGGCGGGCCGCTTTTATCGGCACTCCGACCAAGCTGGTCGCGGAAATGGTCGTCGATAAAATCAACGCCGAAGGCGGCATCAACGGCCGCCCATTGGAGTTGGTGATCGGCGATACCGAGGCCAATCCGGCGAAGACCGTCAACCTGGCCAAGAAGTTCATCTATAAAGACGGGGTGACCGCCATCATCGGGCCGACCCTGACCGATACCGGCATGGCCGTCAAGCAAGTCGTCGATCAGGCCGGCATGCCGATTTTCATGACAGTCGGCGGAGACCCGGTCATTATGGGCGGTAAGTTCGGCTCTTACCACTGGGTGTTCAAATCCCCGCAGCGGTCCAGCACCGCCGTCGAGCGGCTGTTCATGTATCTCCAGGATAAGGGCCTGACCAGGGTGGCTCTGCTGGCGGCGGCTGACGGCTTCGGCAAGGACGGTTCCCGCTGGATGCAGAAACTGGCACCGGAGTATGGCATCGACATTGTCATCGAGGAATCCTTCGGCACCCGCGACACCGATATGACGGCCCAGTTGACCAATGCCAAGAATGCCGATCCGCAGGCCCTGATCGCCTGGACCATTGGCCCGGCAGGATCGATCATCGCCAAGAATAAAGCCCAACTCGGCATCGACCTGCCGTTGTTCCAGTGTCATGGCCTGCCCGACCCGAAGTACATCGAACTGGCCGGCAAGGCCGCCGAAGGCGACCGCATGCCGGCCACCAAGCTGATGGTCGCCGATGAACTGCCGGATGCCGACCCCCAGAAGGCGGTAATCCAGGATTTCATCCGTCTGTACAGTGAAAAATACAACTACGACGAACAGTTTCCAATCAACACCCATTCCGGATATGCCTGGGATGCGATTACGATCGTCGCCGAGGCCATGAAGAAGGTGGGAACCGAACCGGAAGCCTTGCGCCAGGCGATTGAAAACACGAGGGGCTACGTGGGGATTTCAGGGATCTACAATATCACCGCCGAGGATCACAACGGTCTGGGGGTGGATTCGATGGTCATTGTCGAGGTCAAGGATGGTAAATTTGTGATGGCACACTAAAACCCCGCACGAGATTAACCCCGGCAGGGTGCCAAATAACATGAATGAGAAGGGCCGGCGGCAAGCGCCGGCCCTTCCTTTTTCCTGCAGTCCGAGCTTGCTTACCGGACCGGGTCGTGCTTACTGGCCTTCGCCTGCGCCGGCATCGGGATTGAACTCATAGCCGCAGGCAGGGCACTTGACTTTGCCGCCGCCGCCACTGGTCGTGGCACATGCGGTCAAAGAAAGAGCCAGAAGAACGGTCGAGAGCAGAATCAGCATTTTTTTCATGGTTGCACTCCTTGAAAAGTTGTTCATTTCCCCATTTCGCATTTGCCTAACCATAACACAGACTTGACTAGGTGCAAACTTTTTTTGCAAATGATTATTTACCTTGAATGTTAAAGGCGCAAGAGTGCCGACTGCAACTCGATTTACGGGCCGCCATTGCCCTGAAAATTACACAACTTTTACGTGCCGACCTCCCAAAAGCACCCATAATGGAAGGCCAACCTGAATTGCACCTTCCAGCTTTTTACGATTAGCGAGGAACCTATGCCCAGCACCCTGGAGACGGTCCGTTACAGTCCCGGTGAAGAAATCGCCAACAGCATAACACATGGCGTGGGACTGCTTTTGTCAATCGCCGGCCTGGTCGTTCTGGCCGTCTGCGCCAGCTTGTTCGGCAACGCCTGGCATCTGGCCAGCTGCACGATTTTCGGCAGTTCCCTGGTCCTGCTGTATGCGGCCTCCACCCTTTATCACAGCATTCAGCAGCCGCAGACCAAACGCATTTTGCGGATTCTGGATCATTCGGCGATTTTTCTGCTGATCGCCGGCACCTATACGCCCTTCGTCCTGGTCAGTCTGCGGGGTGCCTGGGGCTGGGCGTTGTTCGGCGTCGTCTGGGGACTGGCCGCGCTCGGTATCCTTTTCCAAACCACTCTGCTGCGCCAGTGGGCGCTTGTTTCCGCCCTGCTTTACATCGGCATGGGCTGGGTGGTGGTGGTGGCGGCCAAACCGCTGTTGAATGCCATTGATGCGGGCGGACTGCTCTTGTTGCTGGGCGGCGGTATCGCCTATACTTCAGGGGTCGGGTTTTACCTGAGGCGCAGCCTGCGCTATCATCATGCCATCTGGCACGTGTTTGTGCTGGTCGGCAGTGCCCTGCATTTTTTTGCCGTTCTGTATTACGTGATTCCCCCGGCTCCTTGAGGCTTCTGTGCAAATCGACGGCATCTCTTGGACTGGCCGGGAAAAGCCAGGGCGGAGTGGCACACAAAATTGCATGAGACGTTCGTCACGGAGAGTTCAAGTCATGCGTCCATGTTTTGCTGCGGCCCGGCTGCTCTTTCCTGAACGGTCATGCCATCCTGGAATGATTTCCCTGCAGGCCATGGGAGGCGCAAGCTATGAGCGTGGATCTGTCGTTCCATAATCTGTCTCCGACCTTTGCCGGGGGACTGATCGACGACCCTTTGCTGTTGGTTCGGGTCGTTCCCAGCGGGCGTTTCCTGATGTTCGACTGCGGTCAGGTCCACCATCTCGCCAACCGGATCTTCAGCCGGCTGGATGCCCTGTTTATCAGTCATGCCCATATGGACCACTGGATGGGAATCGATACGGTGATTCGCTGCGTGCATGCCGCACCAAGAACCATCGATCTGTTCGGGCCGCCGGGATTGGCTGACAAGCTGGAGAGCAAACTGGCCGGCTACGACTGGAACCTGGCGGAAGACTATTGGGCGAGTTTCCGCGTCCATGAAGTTTTCCCGGACCATATCTGCTGCGACCGGTTTTGCGGTCCGGAGGGTTTTCGGCGCCTGGCCCAGGGTGCAAGGCCCCATGGCCGGCAGCGGCCGATTTGCCGAACACCTCAGTTCGAGGTCCTGGCGGCGACTTGCCAGCACCGGGTCGCCAGCCTGGCGTTTCGGATCAACGACCGGCCCGGTTTCCTGATCGATAAAGAAAAGCTGGCCGCTCTCGATCTGGTCCCCGGTCCCTGGATCGGCGACTTGAAGGGCCGGGTCCTGCGCGATGAAGATCTGGACGCCGGCCTGACCGTTTGCCGACGCGGCCCGGATGGGACCGATAGGGAGGTCTGGATCCAGGATGTACCGGCCCTGCTCAGGCAGATTGAACGTCCGCAGCGGCCGGCCGCCATCGGCTATGTCAGCGATGTCGGCTTTACCGACGCCAACCGGGCCACGATCGTCGATCTCATGGCAGGGGTTGACCTGCTGGTATGCGAATGCACTTTTCTGCAAGATGGCCGGCAGCGGGCCCGCAATTCACATCACCTCTGCACCGACGACGTCAACTGGCTGCTCAGGGAATTGCGCCCGCGCTTTTTCCTGCCGATGCATCTTTCCAAAACCTACAGCCGGCGCAGCGCCGAACTCTACCAGGAGCTTGTGCCGCCAGAGGGTACGCAGTTATTGCAGCTGCCGCTGCGCCGGACCCCGCGTCCTTTGCTGGCAGCGGAAATGCCGTGGCAGCTGAACGAATCCGGCTGACCGGCTCAGGTCGCAGGCCGGACCCCTCGGAGCCTTTCGGACTATACGGACTGAAGCGAAAATTCGAGGCTTCGAGAACAGATTTCAGCTCCTTTGCAGGCGCATAGCCGTAGCTATGGGGCAAAAAGGAGTTGCAATATGGGCCGAAGAATCGGCTTTGCAGCCAGTTCATGGATAGTCCGACCGGCTCCTAGGCAGATGAAAAGCGGTTCGGGGCCAGGTCGCATTTCTGACCGGGTCAGGTGGCCATGGCGAGATCGACCGGGACCACATACAGCAGAATCGCCAGATAGTGACTGAAGCTGCCGGCAATGACGAAGCCGTGCCAGATGGCGTGGTTGTAGGGAATCCGGTCAATGGCATAGAACAGAATGCCGAAGGTATAGGAGAGGCCGCCAGCCAGCAGCCAGAAGATGCCACCCGGCGGGACCGCGTTCAGCAGCCCTTCGAGGTCGACCACGATCAACCAGCCGAGGGCGATGTAGAAGACCGGCGCCAGAAAGGCCAGCCGGTGCGTCATAAAAGCTTTGAAGACGGCGCCGAGGAGGGCCAGTGCCCAGACGGTGCCGAACAGAGCCCAGCCGCTGCCTTCCCGCATGGAAACCAGGGTGATCGGCGTATAGGTGCCGGCGATGACCAGATAGATGCCGACATGGTCCAGCACGCGGAAGACATAGCGGGCGCGAGGGCTGCGTAGCGAATGGTAGATTGTTGAAATCAGGTAAAAAAGAAAGAGCGTGCTGCAGAAAACCGCAGAGCTGACGATGCGGTAAGGGTCTCCGGTCCGCGCCGCGGCAGAGACCAGAATCACCAGGCCGACCAAGCTCAACAGGGCCGCCACGCTGTGGGTCAGCCGGTTGGCCAGTTCTTCTTCCTCGGTATAAAAAGTCAGCCGATTCTGTTCCATGAGGAGACGTCCCCTTGCAGCCGCTGTTTCAGATGAATCCCATCTTATTGTTCCGGTGGTTAAATATTCGAATTTTTGTTGTAGGGGCGGCCCCCCGTGGCCGCCCAGGGCAGGCACAGGGGCCTGCCCCTACAATTGGTTGTTTATGCACCGATGCAATAGCAGAAGACAGCCATCGGAGCCTGCTTGAGGCACCACCGGCACCGGCTGCAGCGTTCAGGCCTGGAGGGGAACCCGCTCAGGCATATCGGGGTGAAGATACCTGCGGGCCCTCTCTCCCAGCTGCTCCGGCTTGACATCCAGACCGACGGCCGGCCGGCTTTTGTCTTCGTCGATATAGCCCATGCTGCTGACCAGGTGCCAGCCATGGCCGTCGAGGCGCAGCTTGCGTTCCGACTGCTGCTGCCAGGTTGGCGGATGTTCGCCGCGCTCGAGGAAAGCGATCGCCTCGCTGACGAAGCCCTTGCCGGCCTCGGCGCCGACCCCCGTGAAAACCTCGTTATTGGCAAAGCGGACCGCCAGGTCGCCATCCTCGTTTTCGTAGAGTTCCGCACTGCTGTCGAAAAAAAATGTATCTTGCATCGTCGTCCTCCCAGGTTGGCAAAAACATCGGCCTGTCTTTTCCCCAAGTATAATTGAGAAGCTCCGGACTCGCGAATCCCCGGTCTTTTGCCCGGGTGCTTGTCAAGAGGTTTCAGACCGGCGTAAGATCAGGAGGGAATGGACGACTGGCTTCCGGGACGGAAAAAAAACATGGCGATTCTGCAGGTGGAAAACCTTCGCAAAAACTACGGTGCCCTGACCGCGGTCGACGGCATCTCTTTTGCCGTGCAGCCGGGGGAATGTTTCGGCTTGCTGGGCCCGAACGGGGCCGGCAAGACCTCCACCATTCACATGTTGTACGGCTATATGCCCCGCGATGCGGGGAAACTGCAGGTGTTCGGGCTCGACCTGGATGCTGAAATCCGCGCAATCAAGCGGCGGATCGGCGTCTGCCAGCAGGAGGATTCTCTTGACCCTGACTTGTCGGTGCGCAATAACCTGATCGGCTTTGCCCGCTATTTTGCCGTACCCCGCCAGGAAGCCAGGCGGCGGGCCGACCAGCTGCTCGAATTCTTTGCCCTGAAGAGCCGCGCCGACGACAAGATCACGATCCTTTCCGGCGGCCTCAAGCGTCGCCTGATGCTGGCGCGGGCCCTGGTCAATGCGCCGGACCTGCTGATTCTCGACGAGCCGACCACCGGCCTCGATCCGCAGAGCCGGCAGCTGCTGTGGGACAAGCTCGGCGAGTTGAAAGCCCAGGGGCTGACCATCCTGCTGACCACGCACTACATGGAAGAAGCGGAGCGGCTCTGCGACCGGCTGGTGATCATCGATCGGGGTCAGATCCTGGTCGAGGGCCGGCCCCGGGATCTGGTGCGGAAGCAGGTCGGGCAGTCGGTCCTGGAAATCAGCGATCCGGATGCAGAGGTGCGCAATTTCCTGGCCGCCGAAAACGGCCGGGTCGAGGACCTCGGCCGGCGGCTGCTGGTCTACCTGGATGACGGTGACGAGTTGTTTCTGCGCCTGACCCGGGAAGTGCGAGTCGAGGGCTGCACCCTGCGGCCCGCCGGCCTCGAGGACCTGTTCCTGAAACTGACCGGCCGGGAGCTGCGCGAATGAAGTGGCCCAGTCCCGCCCGGATCAGTCACCGGACCTGGCGAGTCTGGCAGCGAAATGCCGAGATCTATCGCCAGAATTGGAAGATATCCTTCCTGCCGCCGCTGTTCGAGCCTTTGCTCTATATTCTGGCCTTCGGCGTCGGCCTGGCCGTGATGGTCGGCGATTTCGAATATGCCGGCCGGCCGCTCTCCTACCCCCAATTCATCGCGCCGGCACTGGTTTCGGTGGCGATCATGTACAATGCATTTTTCGAAAACACCTACAACAGTTTCGTGCGCATGTACTACCAGAAGACTTTCGATGCCCTGCTGGCGACGCCGCTCAACCTCGAGGAAATCATCCTCGCTGAGATGCTCTGGGCGGCGACCAAATCGGTGATCGCCGCTAGCCTGATGAGCCTGGTCATTTCCTTGTTCGGTCTGTTCGAATTTCCCGGGGCTCTATTGCTGGTGCTGCTGGCCGTCCTCGGCGGCCTGGTGTTTGCGGCCATCGGCATGATCTGCACGGCGCTGGTGCCGGGCATCGAGACCTTCAATCTGCCGATTTTCCTGGGCAT
>DATFJP010000011.1:0-14114 GCA_035269105.1 Desulfuromonadales bacterium | reverse complement strand
CTGTCTGCCCAATATGACATGAGCAGCGAGGACGACATTATGGTGGTTGCGCATGCCACAGGCGATGGGCATACCAGCAAAGGAGCAGAGGAAGTCAGGCAGAAAAGCTGCTGCGGAGACTTCTGGGATGTGCATTTCGGCGGTTATCGGTGGGCTTGGTGGGCTCTGGCCGGGGCGGGCCTGATTGCCATTCACGCCAACTGATTTTTTCCTGCGGGACAGGTGCCGCCATGCGGTGTCTGCGCCAGTGAAACAGACTCCGGCCGCCCGGACATCGTGACCGGGCGGCCGTTCTTTTGACGGCAAACACGATGTAAGGGAGGAGAAGATCATGGCAAATCGCTTCATCATGACGGCGTTCGGCAAGGACCGGGTCGGCATCGTCGCCGACGTCACCCGGCTGCTCTATGAAAGCGACTGCAATCTTGAGGACACGACCATGTCCATGCTTGCGGACGAGTTTACCTTGAGCCTGCTGTTCACCAGTCCGAACCAGGATATCGAGGACCAGCTGAACCGGGACTGCCGGCGCCTGGAACTGGATAAAGGCATCTCGGCCTTCGTCCGCCCCCTGCAGCCGCTGCAGCCGCAGCCGCGCGACAGCTACAAGACCTGCACCCTGCACATCGAGGGGCTGGACCAGGCCGGCATCGTCTACAAAACCAGCCAGTTCCTTGCCGAACACGGCCTGAACATCGTGCAGCTCGACTCCAGTTCAGGGGCTTCTTCGCAGAGCGGGGCCACGATTTACACCATGACGATCCATGTCCAGGTTCCCGAGGAACGGCCTTTCGATCAATTGGAGAAAGACCTGTCCGCGGTTGCGGACGAACTGAATGTCGATATCCTGCTGGCCCGCTGAGCCCCGGCCGAGCGGGGAATGGGCGAAGCTGGTCCTGCCTCTGCAGAAACCGGCGAAAAAGGCCGGAATTCGGTCGGCAGTATGCTAAAATCCTCTCATCGGAGACAACCGTCAAACCTTCGCAGACCTTCAGCCAAGGAGGGCAGATGGCGGACAAGCCCAAGATCCTGGTTGCCGGAGCCACCGGCTTCGTCGGCAGGCGGCTGGTAACCGCCCTGGCGGCAGCGGGGTATCCACTGCGTTGCGTCGCGCGGCGTGCCGGAATCCTGCCCGCCGGAGGCAAAATCCTGGCCGGAGATCTCGCCGATCCGGCCTTTCTGGAGACAGCCCTCAGCGAAATCGATACCGCTTACTACCTGGTTCATTCGCTGACTGCCGGAGAGCGCCGGTTTGCCGAAAGAGACCGTGAAGCGGCGGAAAATTTCGTGGCGGCGGGCAAAAGGTGCGGTCTCAGGCGGGTGATCTACCTTTCAGGGCTGGGGGAGGAGGCAACCCGCCAGTCAGCGCATCTGCAAAGCCGACGGGAAGTGGCCGAAATCCTGATGGAAGGGCCTTTCGCCGCGACCGTTCTGCGGGCGGCGATCATTGTCGGCGCCGGCAGCGCTTCTTTCGAAATCCTGCGGTTCCTGGTCCAGACCCAGCTGGTCCTGCCCGAAGTCGATGCCCTGCAGACCAGGTGCCAGCCGATCGCCGCCGACAATGTCATCGATTACCTGACCGGCTGCCTCCAGGAGCAAAAAACCTGCGGCGAATCCTTCGACATCGGTGGGCCGGAGGTGTTGACCTACCGGGCCATGCTCGATCAGCTGGCCGCAGAACTCGGCACGGTCAATCTCTATTTTCCATCGCCGAGTTCATTTCCCAGGCTGGCGGCGAGGATGATCGGCAGCTGTTCGACCATCAACCGCGATGTGGCGCTCGCGCTTTTAAAAGGGATGCAGCAGGAGGTCGTCTGCCAGGAGAACCGGATTCGGGACCTCTTGCCCCTGCAGCTTGTCCCCTATGCCGAAGCCGCAGGGAAGGCCCTGCGGGAGCGAGAGATCGAGATTGCTGCAAAGGGCACTTGACGAACCCCTGTCGGGAAAAAGCTCTTCGCTCGCGACTTGCCAGGGGGACTAAGCCCTTCCGTCTGTCCCCTTCACCGGCATCATTCCTGTTCGCCAATTTTCCAGATCAGACAGTGCCCGTTCGGCCAGAGCCAGCCGCCGTTCCCGGCGTTTGCGTGCGCGCTGCTGCAAAGGCGGAAACAGCCCGTAGTTGACATTCATCGGCTGGAAGCCTCGCGGAGCGGCGGTGGCCAGATGCTGCAGCAAAGCGCCGAAGGCCGTGGTTGCCGGCGGCGGCGACAGGGGGAGACCCTGAATTCGCTGCACGGCGAACAGTCCGGCCAGAAAGCCAGAGGCGGCCGATTCCACGTAACCCTCGACGCCGGTAATCTGCCCGGCAAAAAATATTTCGGGGCGGTCCTGCAACTGCAGGGTCTCGTTCAGGCAGGCCGGCGCATTGATGAAGGTATTGCGGTGCATGCTGCCCAGGCGGGCGAAGCGCGCCTGTTCCAGGCCCGGAATGGTGCGAAAGATGCGCTCTTGCTCCGGGTAGGTCAGCTTGGTCTGAAAACCGACCAGGTTGTAGAGGGATGCGTGGCGGTCATCCTGGCGCAGTTGGATAACGGCGAAGGGCTCACGGCCGGTGCGGGGATCGGGCAGGCCCACCGGCTTCATCGGCCCGAACGCCAGGGTCATCTCGCCGCGTTCAGCCAGGGCCTCGATCGGCATGCAACCTTCGAAATGGATGACCTCTTCGAAATCGTGGGGGATCACCTTGTCGGCGGCCTTCAATGCCTCGACGAAAGCGAAGTACTGCTCACGGTCCAGGGGGCAGTTCAGGTAGTCCGGAGTTCCCCGGCCGTAGCGGGAGGCGGCATAGACCAAGTCACGGTCGATACTATCGGCCTCGACGATCGGCGCGATGGCATCGTAGAAATAGAGATGATCTGCGCCGGTCAAACCGGCTATCTCCTCGGTTAGAGCATTGGACGTCAGGGGTCCGGTGGCAATAATCACCGGATCTTCTGCGGGAATCTGTTTGATTTCACGGCGGTGAACCGTGATGGCAGGGTGCTCGGTGATGCGCTCGGTCAGGTAGGCCGAGAATCCCTCGCGGTCGACGGCGAGTGCCCCTCCCGCCGGCACCGCGCGGGCGTCGGCCGCTGCCATGAACAGACTGTCACAGCGCCGCAGTTCCTCCTTGAGCAGGCCAACGGCATTCTGCAGGCCGGTTCCCCGCAGGCTGTTGGAGCAGACCAGTTCGCCAAGCCGGTCACCGGAGTGTGCCGGTGTCATCCGCTGCGGGCGCATTTCGAACAGGTCGACTTCGGCACCGCGACAGGCAGCCTGCCAGGCGGCTTCACAACCGGCCAGACCGCCGCCGACGACGGTGAGCCGGCTGCTGCCGGAACTTTCATGGCAGTGATGGTTGATCATGGAGTGCCGGTTTCGGCTTCAGCATCTGAACTCAACCCTGGTCGACCTCAGCAAGCTGCCGGCTGTAATCGCAGTTTTCCTGCGGGCAGCGGCGTATGGTTCCCTGGCGCTTGGTGGTCTTTTCCTCGAGGATCGGGAAGCCGCACTGGGGACATTCTTCCTTGATCGGCGGGTTCCAGAGGGCGTATTTGCATTTCGGGTAGCGGTTGCAGGAATAGAAAACCTTGCCGCGCCGGCTTTTCTTTTCCATCAGCTCGCCCTCGCCGCATTCCGGGCAGTCGATGCCCATACTTTTCGGCTTCTCCAGGGGCTGGATATTCTTGCAGTCGGGATAGGCCGAGCAGGCCAGGAATTTCCCGTAGCGTCCTTCCTTGATCAACATCGGCGCCTGGCACTTGTCGCAGGTCTGATCGGAATAAACCGGTTCGCTCTCTGTCTGTCCGTCGCCCTTCAGGGGCTCGGTATGACGGCATTCCGGGAAACCCTTGCAGGCGATGAATTTGCCCCTGCGGCCGAGTTTGATCACCAGCGGCTTGCCGCATTCCGGACAATCGCGGCCGGTTTCCTCGACCGGCCTTTCGACCTTGCTTTCATTCTCCTTGAGCAGGGCCTGGAAAGGTTCCCAGAATTCATGGAGCATGGGCCGCCATTGCTTTTCACCACGGGAAATGGCATCGAGCTCCTCTTCCAGTTCGGCGGTGAAATCGTAATCCACGTAGCGGGAAAAATGTTTCACCAGCAGGTCGCTGACCACCATACCGACATCTTCGGGGACAAAGGCTTTTTTCTCGAGCCGCACGTATTTGCGATTCAAGAGGGTCTGGATGATGCTGGCATAGGTCGACGGCCGGCCGATGCCGTTTTCCTCCAGGGTTTTAACCAGGCTGGCTTCGGTGAAACGGGGGGGCGGCTGCGTGAAATGCTGCTCGGGCAGCAGCTGTTCAAGAGTGAGCGGATCTTTCTCCACCATGGCCGGCAGAATGCCCTCCCGGTCTTCGCCGCCGTTACCGTCGCGGCCTTCAATGTAGAGCTTCATAAAGCCGGGGAAGCGCACGACCTGACCCGTGGCCCGGAACAGGTAGCGGTCGCCGGCGCTGATGTCGACACTGGTCGCGTCGAGGATCGCGGTCGCCATTTGCGAGGCGACGGTCCGCTGCCAGATCAGCAGGTAAAGCTTGAACTGGTCGGGGCTCAAATGCTTTTTAACCTGTTCCGGCCGACGGGCGATCGAGGTTGGCCGAATGGCTTCATGGGCCTCCTGGGCATTTTTGCTTTTGGTTTTGAAAACGCGCGGCTGGGCGAGGGTATATTCAGGCCCGTAAAGTTCGCCGATGACGTCCCGCGCCTCATCCGTTGCGACCTTCGACAGCGTCACCGAGTCGGTCCGCATGTAAGTAATCAGCCCGGTGCTGCCTTCACTGCCGAGATCGATGCCTTCGTACAGTTTCTGAGCGAGATTCATGGTTTTGCGGGCCGAGAAGCCGAGTTTGCGGCTGGCTTCCTGCTGGAGGGTGCTGGTCGTGAAGGGAGCGCTGGGGTTGCGTTTCTTCTGTTTTTTCTCGACCGAGGCCACCCGGTATGTGGCGTCCTGCAGGTCGGCGGCGATCTGTTCCGCTTCGGTCTGGCCGGCGATCTCGAGTTTGTCGAGTTTGCGGCCGTCGCGGCTGTGCAGCTTGGCGGTAAAGATTTCCCGGGCCGGAGTCTGAAGTTGCGCTTCGATCGTCCAGTATTCCTGCGGTTCGAAAGCGTCGATCTCTTTCTGCCGTTCGCAGATCAGGCGCAGAGCCACTGACTGCACGCGGCCCGCGGAGAGCCCGTAGCGGATTTTCTTCCAGAGAAACGGGGAGAGGTTGAAACCGACCAGGTAATCCAGAATCGAGCGGGCCTGCTGGGCATCGACCAGTTCCTTGGAGATGCTGCGGGGATGGCGCATGGCATCGAGAATCGCGTCTCTGGTGATTTCATGGAAAACCACCCGCTTGACGTCAGGGCCCTGACCGTTCTCGTCGATTTTGAGCGCCTGCAGCAGATGCCAGGCGATCGCCTCACCCTCACGGTCGAGGTCGGTGGCCAGAATCAGTTCGTCCGCCTTGGCCGCCGCTTTCTTCAGGGACTGGATATGCTTTTTGCTCTCGGGAAGAATTGCGTACTTGGGTTCGAAATCATGTTCCGTGTCGACCGAACCCTGTTTGCTGGGTAAAGCCCGGACATGGCCGTAGGAAGCCAGCACGGTATAGTCTTTGCCGAGGAATTTTTCAATGGTTTTGGCTTTCGCCGGTGATTCGACGATGACGAGAGAATTTGACATAGATATATTTATTATGGTTGTCTGCGAAAGCGGGAGGAGGTCCGGTTTCGGAGAGCTGTTCGAAGAGGATGCGCTGCCGGGACCAGGACCCTGTCACCCATAAACTGTCGCATCTTGCTTGTCCTTTGACGCGCCAACTGCGTTGTGACGAACGATACGTAGCTAAAACTATGCATCGTCCGTCACGCCTTGTTGACGCGCCAAATTCCTGCGCTATTTTGCGACATTCTATCGGTTACAGGCTCCTAGTTCAAAAGACGCGACCAATCGTCGTCAAGCAGGCAATCGAATTCCCGGCACCAATCGTTCTGGGCCCGGGCGAAGAGGGTCAGGACAGTAATCGTTTTGATCTCTTTGATGGAAAGGTCTTCGTCTGCCAACTGCAAGGCCTTGAGGATGATCTCTTCCTGGACTTCATTGTTGAGGATCCCCATGTCCCGCAAGCGGGCCAGGAAACCGCGGGCTTCGACATCCAGCACCCGCTTTTCCTCGTCAGTGAACACCCGGTAACTGGTCATGGGATGCAGAAGCTCGGTCTGGGCCGGTGAATGCAGCGCCTGATTCTCCATCCAGCTGAAGGCCGCATCGATCTCGTCGGACTCGAAACCGCTGGACATCAGTTCGTCGACCAGATCGCCTTCCGAGGTCAAATCGCGATCCTCGAGGAAATACTGGGCGATCAGGCTGACGATCGCCAGGACCCGTTCTCTCAATCCGTCCCCCATGGGCTGTGCTGAAAACAGGCGCCGTCGCTGCGGATGTAGCGGGCTCCTGGCAGGGATTCAGCTCTCCCCTGCAGCTCTAGGTGCAGTAAAATAGCGGAAACCTCCATGGGTGTCAAGCCACATTCCCCCGCCAATTCATCGATATTGCGGGGCTCCCGGTTTAGCATCTCGAAAACGGTCCGGGCCGGTTCCGGCAGGTCTGCCAGTTGCTCGGCCTGGTCGAAGGGCCAGGATGTCGGGGCCGAAACATCGGGCCAGAGGGTGCCGAGGATATCGGCGGCTTCGGTCACCGGGTGGGCTCCCTCTTTAATCAGGCGATTGGTGCCCTGGGATGTAGGACGGTCAATGCCGCCGGGTACGGCGAGAACTTCCCGTCCCTGCTCGAGAGCAAAGTCAGCGGTGATCAATGAGCCGCTGCCGCGGGCCGCCTCGACAACCAGGACACCTTGGCTGAGACCGCTGATGATGCGATTGCGTCCGGGGAAATGCCCGGGCAGGGGTTCGGTGCCCGGAGGGTACTCGGAAATAACAGTGCCCAACTCGGCAATTTCCCGGAACAGATCCTTATGTTCCGGCGGGTAGATGCAATCGATGCCGCAGCCGAGGACGGCAATGGTGCCGCCTGCCCCGGCCAGGCCGCCGCGATGAGCAGCGGCATCGATGCCGCGGGCCAGTCCGCTGACCACGGTGACACCCTGCCGGGACAGTTCGGAAGCCAATTCCTCGGTCCACCGCAGCCCGGTATGGGTCGGCCGCCGGGAGCCGACCACAGCCAGCCTGCGCCCCGCAGGTTCCAGGCTTCCCAAGACATAGAGGATGGCGGGAGGGTCGGGAATTCTGCCCAGCAGCGGTGGAAAATCGGCGTCCAGAAAAGTCATGATTCTGGCGCCGCAGGCCTTGAGACGACGGCAGGCTTCCGCCAGTTGACGGTCGTCGGCTGCCGGCACCCTGGCTGCCAGACCGGAACGCAGCCCCGGAAAGGGCGGCCAGTCGCCGATCTGCGCCAAGGCCGTTTGCGGATCGCCGAAATGATTGATCAGATGGTAGAGCGCGGCTCGACCGAGGCCCGGTGTCAGATGCAGCCGCAGCCAGGGCAGGACATCGTTCATTGCCCCCTCCAGTCTATTTTGACATAACAAAAAGAGGGCCGGACCTGCCAGCCCTCTTCGAAAAAACAGGAACAGAAGCCCTTGAACGGGTTCAGGGCGTCAAAGTCGCAATCCGGTCGCCGCGATAAAGGGGAAGGTTGCCGATTTCGACGATGACGGCTGCCGCCGTGTCCTCCTGAACATCCACCACGACCGCCTTACCGAGATCAATGTCGGGGAGGGAGATTTCCCTGCCCGCCATTTCCCTTGCTGCTTTGCTAAGTTCCCGCGGGCGGAAGATTTTCAGGGCATGGCCGACCTCCAGGCCGTCCGCAGCGCCGAGGTCGATGTGAATCACGTCATACTGGCCGAGCGCGATCTTGTCATCTGCAGCTGTCAGGATATAGCCGAGCAGTTTCTGGTCGCTGGTTTTGCGCACGACCTGCTCCGGAGGTTCGATGTATGGACGAACCAGAGAGCCGCGCAGAATCTCCTTTTTCGCATCGACCACCATGGCCACCGCCACCGACGGCGTGGTTTCGACGATTTCCGCGACGCCAAGATCGTTAACCAGGTAACCGACTAGGGCATGGTTAACGGGATGCATGACTTTCTTGCCGATCGCCATCAGCTGGTAGGTATCGCCGGGGCGCACCGTTTCCAGATCATGCATATCCAGGAAGATCTTTTCGCCGGCTCCGATCAGGTACCGGTTGTCGATTGTATCCAACAGGGTTCCGGCCGTGTTCAACTCGGCCGATCCGATAAAGCCGCGGGCGCCGCCATAGGTGCTGACCAGGTCGATTTTTTCGGCCACCGGCACCGGTTCGGTCACCGTGGGAACCCCTTCGACCGCCGGCTCTTGGTGGGTCGGAATCACTTCAATACGACCGTCGGTGATGCGCAGTTTCTGACCGGGATAGATCAGGTGAGGGTTGGCGATGTCAGGGTTATGCGACCAGAGGTTAGGCCAGTAGAAAGGGTCCTTGATGAAGCGCCGGGAAATGTCCCAGAGGGTATCCCCTTCCTTGACCGTGTAAATAACCGGCTTGTCGGCCGCCAGAGTCGCGGCGGGCGCGAGCAGCAGCAGACAGACAGTCAGCAAAAGACATTTGGTTCTCATGTTTCCCCCTTGATGGTCGACCGGTTATGGCAGAACCAACTCGTCGGCTTTTTTCGCGGCAGCGCTGGACGGATAGTCCCGGTGCAGGGCTGCCAGTGCCTGTCTGGCCTGGTCCGGGTTATCCAACTGCAAATGGGCGTTAGCGATTTTCAACAGGGCATCCGGAGCCTTGGGTGCCTGCGGGTAAAGGCGCAGCAAAGTTTCGAAGCCTTCGATCGCCGCCGGCAGCTGCTGCAGCTTGAAATGCGAATCCGCCATCCAGAACTGGGCATTGCCGGCGTAGCTGTTGTTGGGAAAATTCCGCAAAAAGGTTTGGAAGCCGGCAATCGCCGCGTTGTAGCGGCCGCTGGCATAATCACCGAAAGCTCGCAGGTAAATATCGGTCGGCGAGCCCTGCAGGTCCGCCGGCAGGGAAGCTTCTCCGGTCGCTGCCGGTTCGCGTACGGACCCGTACGGCGTCAGGAGGTTCGCCGGCTCCTGCCGGCCGGTTGGGGGCGCGAGCCGGGCCACCTGGCTGCGCAGCCGGCTCATCTCCGCCTGCTGCTGATCGAGGCGCTCTCCCAAGTCGGCGACTTGTTCCGTCAGTTCCTGGACCGAACGTTGCTGGGAGGTCAGGGTCCCCTGCAGGCGACGGAGTTCTGCGGTCAGGTTGCCTGTGCCTGGTTCCGCATAGGTCGGCAGGGTCTGCGGGGCGCAGCCGAATTGAGAGGCCAGGCCGATGGCGGCGACAAGAACAGCTATCAGTATACGAAACATAGGCATTTCGAGATCTTCGGGGAAAGGGAAGCCAATCCAAAATCCCCTAAAAAGTATAAGGCTTTCGTGGTCTTGTCAAGCATCATGAAATGACCTGAGTGCCACCAGCCGGCATCTATGTGCGGCTTCGTCACGCCAGGGGAGTCGGTTGCGGCACAGGTCGTCAGCTTTTTGAAATGCATGATCTGTGCCCCTTTGTGGTATGGTTCAAACAGAATGTTCCTGGAGACAACCATGAAAATTCCCGAACTTCTTGCCCCGGCAGGCAACCTCGAAAAACTTGCCGCTGCGCTGAATTACGGTGCCGATGCTGTCTACCTGGGTATCGATCGGTTCAGCCTGCGAGCCCAGGCCGGTGTCCTGGAGCTGAAGGATATCGACAGAGCCTGTGCTCTCGCTCATCAAGCGGGAGCCCGCATCTATTTGACTTTGAACGCCTTTCTCCACCCCGGCGAAGAGGATGACTGTCGAAAGCTGTTGACTGAACTGCGGCCGTCGCCGCTGGATGGTTATATCGTCGCCGATCCCGGACTGCTGATGCTGGTCCGGGATCTCGACCCCGACCGGGAACTGCATCTGTCGACCCAGGCCAATACCTGCAACGCCGGGGCCGCCCAATTTTGGCAGTCGGCCGGTGTCAAACGGCTGAACCTGGCCAGGGAATTGACCCTTGAGGAAATCCGCGCGGTCCGTGCTTCTGCTGCCGGGGTCGAACTCGAAGTGTTCGTGCACGGCTCCATGTGCATCGCCTATTCGGGTCGCTGCCTGCTCTCGGCCACCATGACCGGACGGGACGCCAACCGGGGCGAATGCGCCCAGTCCTGCAGGTGGGAATACAGCGTCCTGGAAAGTCAGCGGCCTGAGGCCTCTTATCCGATCGAGCAAGACCGCCGGGGCAGCTATCTGTTCAACAGCCATGACCTCTGCCTGATCGAATATCTGCCGGAACTGATCAATGCAGGCGTCGACAGTCTGAAGATCGAAGGCCGCATGAAAAGCGTCTATTACGTCGCCGCGGTGACACGGGTCTACCGGGCGGCGCTGGATGCCTATCGTCAGGACCCCGGCAACTACCAATGCGATCCGGAGTGGCCTCGCGAGTTGGAAAAAGTCAGCCATCGGCCCTACGCGGCCGGGTTCCTGTTCGGTCGGCAGGAGGCTCTGGTCCACGCAGCCGACAGCAGTTATATCCGGACCGCCGATTTCCTGGGTCTCGTCCTGGATCACGAGGAAGGAAACGGTTGCCTGGTACAGGGCCGCAATCGCTTTCACCCGGGGGAGGAACTCGAACTGATCGGTCCGGGAATGCGCCGGGCGAACTTCAGGGTCGGTGACGCCAGAAACACGACGGGAAATAAGCTTACCGTCATTCAGCCCAACAGCCTGGTTTATCTAGACCTGCCGGCGGCGGCTCGCAAGGGCGATATCCTGCGTCGCTGCCGCTGAAACCTCAGGCCTGCCAGATCCTGCCGCTGAGCAGGTCGCAGCAGGTCAGCTGCCGACCGTAAACGCATCCAGTGTCCAGGCCGATGCGATTGCGACCGAGCAAAGGGGTTTGGCGGGGGGTGTGGCCGAAGACGACCGGTTTGCCCCAGTCGGCGTCGGATTCAAGAAATTCCCAGCGAATCCAAAGCAAGTCCTGATCGTCCTGTTCTTCCAGTGCAATCCCGGGCCGCAAACCGGCGTGAACGAAGATGAAGTTTTCGGTCTCGTAAAGAGTACGCAGGTTTCGGAAAAAATCGAGATGGTCTGGGGGCGGCGGCCAACGATCGCCCTGCCGATAGCTGGCGATCGTCTCCGCACCGCCGTTGGCGAGAAAGTGGCCGGGATTGCCATTGTCCAGAAAATCGAGCAGCATCTGCTCGTGGTTGCCACGTAAAAAGACCGCATCGGGCTGCTGCCGGCGAAGTTCCAGGAGCCGGTCGATAACCCCGGCGCTGTCCGGTCCCCGATCGATGTAATCGCCGAGAAAAACCAGCTGGTCGTCGGCTGCGGGGGCGACACTCTCCAGGAGCTGGTTGAGCTCGGCCAGGCAGCCGTGAATGTCACCGAAGGCCAGCAGGCGCTTCGCAGAATCGGTGTGTTGCATGAAAAGAATCCTTGGCTCATGGTTCCGGTTACTCTCTCATATTACATGCTGAACGCTTTTCCTGCACGCCGAGCGCTCGATCGGTGCCTGACTTGCTTTTCCGCCGATTCCCCAGCTAGAATGAAGATCGCCTCAGCTTGCCCCCGGTCTGCATGGACCCGAACCACGTGGAGTTGTCATGACCAAAGCGCTTGCCCGCCGCGCCCTGTTTTCCGGCCGGATCTTCGATGTCGGTCTGGAGGATCACCTCCTGCCGAACGGACGTCAGGTCACTTTCGAAGTGATCCGGCATCCCGGGGGGGCCGCCGTGCTGCCGGTTCTGGCCGACGGTCGCCTATTGCTGATCCGGCAGTACCGTCCGGTGGTCGGCGCCATGATCTATGAGATCCCGGCCGGCCGGCTCGAGCCCGGCGAGAGCCCGCTGCTCTGCGTTCGCCGGGAACTGGCCGAGGAAACCGGCTACCATGCCGCGGCAATCTCTCCTCTGGGCAGCTTGTGGAGTGCCGTCGGCTTCTGCGACGAGCGGGTCGACCTGTTCGTCGCGACGGAACTCAGCCGGGTGGAAAGTTCCCCCGAAGCGGATGAAGTGATCGAGTTGGCGCCCATGTCCCTGGAGGAGGCTCTGCAGCGTCTGGAACAGGGAGACATTCTCGACAGCAAGACCCAGATCGCCCTGCTGCGCTATGCGCGGCAGCAGGAGGAGAATGTATGACCGGTCTGCCGAAACGCTACAGTTCGCCGCTGGACCTGCCGTTCAACCACAGCTGTCTGAACGGGCGGTTCCTTCTGCAGACGCCGGATGCCGACCCGGGCGGCGAGGGTGTCTGGCTTGGCCTGCAGGGGCACCGCCTGCTGGTGATGAGCGGCGGCGAGGACCTTTGTCTGCCGGCGGAGATGCCGGCGGTGGGGCCCCATGATGCTCCGCTCTACATTGGCACCTGGGATGGGGCGCCCTGCCGCATTCTGCGCCTGAACGCCGAAGCGAACCTGCTTGAGGGGCTGCGGTTGGAAAGCCTGCTCGCCCAGGAACCATCGCTGCCGATCGAATGGCTGACCCTCGGCGGCCTGGCGCGGATGGTTCTGCACTGGGAAGACACCAGCCGGCGTTGCGGCGGCTGCGGGCAGCCCATGCAGCGATTGCGCGGAGAGTGGGGCAAACACTGCCGCACATGTAACGCCAACCATTTTCCGCATATTCATCCCTGCGTCATCGTTTTGGTGCGGCGCGGCCGGGAGTTGCTGCTGACCCGGAAGTCGGACTGGGCACCGAACCGTTACAGCCTGATCGCCGGCTTCCTCGAATTCGGCGAATCCCTGGAAGAGGCGGTAAGGCGGGAAATCGCCGAGGAAACCGGGGTGACCGTCAGCAACATCCGCTATCTGGGCAGCCAGTGCTGGCCCTTCCCGAGTCAAGTCATGACCGGTTTCACCGCCGATTATGCCGGAGGCGAGGTCGTGGTCCAGACCTCCGAACTGGAAGATGCCCGCTGGTTCCCGATCGATGCTTTGCCCAACCTGCCGCCGCGGCGCAGCATCGCCAGGTACCTGTTGGACTCCGTGCTGCAGCTGTCTTGATCTTGAGGGTTGCGAGACGACCGGCAAAAATCCCTATTTTCCCGGGACGAGGGGTGGTTTGGATAATTCCGTCTGGCTGAAAAGACGTTACTTCCGGATGGGCAGGAAGGATATTGCCTATCTGCGCTTTATCCTGGAAAGCTACGACGGGCTGGCTTTCCAGCGTACTCTGGACAGTGCCGCCGGGCTGGTCGAAGTCCTTTGGCCGGCGACACGGACCAGGGATGTCGAAGTCCTGCTGACCGCTCTTGGCAAAGAGCTGGCCTGGTCGGAGGTCCAGCCCCCCGAGGTGATCCCGCCTTTCTAGTTTTTCGAAAGTTTTCTTCCAGTTGCCTTCTGACGTGGCCCCGAACCGTTCGGTTCAAGGGTCAAACCGCTTCCACCGTAATTTCCGGAGGTTCGAGAATGGCCCGCTTGACCGAGCACTGGTTGGTGGCGCGCACAATGGCCCGCCGGTATTTTTCGGGGAACTCTTCCGGGACCTTGATCGAAATGCGGATTTTTTCCGTCCGGTGGGTTTCGGGGTGATCCACAGTATCCAGCATGACCTCCAGGCCTTCCGTCGGCAGCTCGCGCTGCTGGCAGAAGCGCAGGGCGTAGAAGGCGGCGCAGGTGCCGATCGAGGCCAGGAACAGATCGAAAGGCGAGGGCGCGCTGTTGGCGCCGCCGTTGCCTGTCGGCTGGTCGGTGGGGATGGCAAAGCCCTTGTAGAGGGCCGTGACGGCAATGCCGCCGGGAAAAGTCATCTGCATGCTCATTGTGTTCCTCTCTTGGGTCGAAGGACTCTTCAACACTGTATTCTCAACAGAAAAGCCTCTCTCGGAGATGATCAGCACTCCCTTCCAGGAGCTCGCCGGAATGGTCGTGCCGGCCGGTCCGGCCGTCGATGCTTGCCATAATTTCCCCGCTTACGGAAAACCGCCGCTAGCGCAGCTCCTGGTCGGAGCCCAGCGGACCGTAGCTTTCGACCTTGCCGTTGACCAGGTGAATATAATAGCGCTCCCAGGGGCGGTTGAGCGGCCGATACCAGAAATATTCCTGGTTGCCGCTGCCCGAGGCGCTGTCCGGCTTGCCCATATGCTGGAAGACCTCGGCCTTGCTCATG
>DATFJP010000010.1:0-15663 GCA_035269105.1 Desulfuromonadales bacterium | reverse complement strand
CTGCAGAACTTCCTCGACCAGGGCATCGATTTCCACCATCCGGTTCAACGACTTGCGCGGTTGGGAAAAGGACAGCAGGCCCCCGGTGAGGACCTTGAGGCGACCGACTTCGTCGAGAATGCGTTCTGTCATTTCAACCTGGAAAGAAGTCAGCCCCCCCTCTCGCATCAGAAGTTCCACGGCATATTTGATGACGCTGAGCGGATTGTTGATTTCATGGGCAATGCCGGCGGAGAGCCTGCCGACCTCCACCAGCTTTTCCGAATGAATGGTCTGGTCCAGCAGTTTCTGAAACTCGGTGATATCTTCGACGATAACCACAGCGCCGGTGATTTTGTCGCCGTCGCGCAGAGGCGCCAGCCGACGCTTCTGTATCTGTTTCTGCCCGTCGAGATTGCGATGCAGCAGTCGCAATTTGCCCTGCTTGCCGGTTGACAATACGCTTTTGAGGCGCTCGATGACCCTTTCTTCGACCAGGACCGGAAACAGCTCGGGCAGGTTCCGGCCCAGGGCATCGACCGTGGAAATCCCGCTCAACTCTGCCATGCGCCGATTCCAGGAGGTGATGTTCAGGTCGGCATCAACCGTATAGATCCCAACGCTCACGCTCTGCAGGATCCGTTCGTTGGTTTCGTGCAGCTTCTGGTAGCGCTGGGACATGCTGCGCGAATGTTCATAGAGCCGTGCGTTCTCGATGGCGACGGCCGCCTGCCCTGCCATGGTCAGCAGGGGATCGATGTCTTCCGGAGCAAATGCATCGGCGCGTGTGCTTTCGACATTGAATACTCCAATCAGACGGTCCCGACACAGCAACGGAACGGCCAGTTCGCTCAGGGCGCCCGGAATCCCCGGCACATAGTCGGAAACCTGGCGAACATCGGCAACCAGGATCGCCTCTTTCCGGGCGGCGACCCGGCCCATGATGCCCTGCCCGATGCGGATCGGCTGCTGCATGGCCGCCGCAGTGTAGCCATAGGCACTGACAGCCTCAAGGGTCTGATCCTTCTCATTCAACAGGCGGATGATGGCATTTTCGAAATGGAAAACCCGCCGGGAAATGAGCAGAATCTGGTCGAGAAGCTCATTCAGGTCGGTGGTCGATGCCAGTTCCTGTCCGACCTGGACCAACGCCTGCAGAAGGTGTTCGGATCGCGAACTCTCGCCGGACTGATTTTGGCCTTTCTGGGAAGGTTGGTGGTCGCGATCCGCAGGAGACACGATATCTTTCTTTACCACGGCATTTGCCTTTTTTTTAAGCATGTCTGTCTTTCTGCGCGCCACCGGCAGGCAAACCGTCAATCAACTTAACCACAGTCGACTAAGCCGGGGACAAACAATACGTACTCGTGTAGTTCTTGAAATGATTGGTATTTACAGATACTTTGCCAGTAAAATGGTTTTCTCGGCATGGTTGTTCTCATGCCGGCAGCCACCGCCTGGTCATCCTTTTCGAACAGTCATGTTTTGCACGATGGATGCCGATATGGAGTCCCCCCATCGAATAAACACTTGTTCAAACCACCTTGTTCCCTTATACTGACAATAAGCAAGAGCTCAAGTTCTCTGCCCTGCAAGTGAGGCTGCAACGCCCACGCGGAATAGTAATTGAAAGGGAAGGTTTCAGGAGCGTGGTGAGCATGCCCACCGTCGAGTGGGACGCCTGAAGCGCTCACAAGCCATCCCACCTGGCCAAAAGTCGATGTGTGGCCACGGGCCCACGGCAGGCGTGGAGAACTCAGCGAGAAAGGCGTCGGAAGATCCGGCGCCTTTTTGTGTCAGCCCTCTTTTGAGGCAGATTTTTCTTCCGCCACCGGCGGGCATCACCGAAAACACCTGGCATGAATATCATGGAAACAGACGAGACGGCCCCTGAAGCCGCCGACATAACGCGTCTCTTGCTGGACGAGCGGGAATTCGTGTTGATCGGTACAGCCCATGTCTCCCAGGCATCGGTCGACATCGTCAGGCGAGCCATTGTCGATGAAAATCCGGATACTGTCTGTGTCGAACTGGACGAACAGCGGCACAAGGCCCTGCGCAACCCGCGCCACTGGGAATCGCTCAATCTTCTTCAGGTCCTGCGCAAAGGCCAGGCTCCCTTTCTGCTGGCCAATCTGGTCCTTTCCGCCTTTCAGAAACGCATGGGCCTGCAGACAGGGGTCAAACCCGGAGCCGAACTTGCGGCTGCGGCCGAAACCGCGGAAAAGTTCGACAAGAAGGTCAGCCTGGTTGATCGGGACATCCGGACCACCCTGTTGCGCGCCTGGCGAACGGCCAGTCTCTGGAAGAAGTTCAACCTTCTGGCCAGTCTTTTCGCCAGTATGTTCGAATCCGGGAAAATCGACGAGGAGGAACTGGCCCGGCTTCGCCAGACGGATACCCTGTCGGCCATGCTTGACGAGATGGCCCAATTCCTGCCTTCGGTGAAACGGATCCTGGTCGACGAACGGGACCTCTACATGGCCTACAAGATCCGCAATGCGCCCGGCCAGAAAGTTATGGCGGTGGTCGGCGCAGCTCACATTCCCGGCATCACCCGCCATTTGCGCCAGCCGATCGATCCTGGGCAGATCGCCTCTATCTCAATCATTCCGCCCAAGCCCACCATCTCGAAACTGCTCCCCTGGATTATTCCGGCCGTGGTGGTCCTGTTGTTCGTCATCGGGTTTCTGTCGGGCGATTATGAAAAAATGGCCAGCGCCGCGATCGCCTGGGTGCTGGCCAATGGCCTGCTTTCCGGACTCGGCGCCATGCTGGCGTTCGGTCACCCCCTGACCGTGTTGTCCGCCTTCATTGCCGCGCCCCTCACTTCGCTGAACCCGACCATCGGCGCCGGTTTCGTCACCGGCTTCGTTCAGGCCGGCCTGGTCCCGCCCCAGGTCCGCGATCTGGAAAAGGTCGGCGAGGACATCTCCCGTCTGAGCGGCTGGTGGCGCAATCGCCTGACCAGGGTTCTGCTGGTCTTCCTGCTGTCTTCTTTGGGTTCGGCCATAGGGACTCTGGTAGCTTTCGGCTGGTTGAAAAACCTTTTGTGAACAAGGCGGGCTCTTTCCCTTTTATCCACCAGAGCGGTTGATCTCGAGATTCATCTCCACCTGATACCCCGGCTCCGACAAGGCAACCTCCAGATCCAGGTCGCGGTGGTAAATGTCCGGCCGGAATTGCACCCGCTTCTTCTCATCCACCCAGACCGTCCAATACTGGATATGAACCGGTACCGGCGGAATTTTGGCCCGGATCGGTTCGGGATGGCGCAGCGCGGCATCGATCCGGCGGCTGTCCCAGTCCGGCACATCCGCCAGCAGATAATTGGCGAGTTCCACCGGTCGCTCGATGCGGATGCAGCCGGAACTGTAGGACCGCCGATTGCTGAGGAACAACTGCGGCTGGTTGGTGTCATGCAGGTAGACGTTGAAACTGTTGGGAAACATGAATTTGACGCGCCCCAGTGGATTCCAGGGTCCCGGGTCCTGGCGCAGAAGCCCAGGGAACTTTTCGGCTTCGATCTCCTCCCAGGCTATCCGGTCTGCCTCAATCTCGACCCACTCTCCGTCCTGCCGCTGCAAAATCCGGAAATGATGCTCGTCGAGGTAGCCGGGATTCGCTTTTATGGCCGGCAGCTTGTCTTCCCGCAGGATGGTTGGCGGCACGATCCAGGTTGGCGCAAACTCGAGATAGGTCATTCTGGCGGAGAACACCGGCGTTTTCCGGTAGGCAGTACCGACAACCACCGGCATGCTCAGCACGGGCCGGCCATCCTCCACCAACTGCAGGGAAAAGTCGGCGATATTGATCCTGATATGCCGTTCACCAAGCTCCTTGGGCAGCCAGCGCCAGCGCTCGAGATTGAGTTCGATCTGGCGGATGCGCTGCGCCACCGGAACATTGAGGGCGGCCAGAGTCCGGGGTCCCACCACGCCATCTTCAATCAAGCCGTGCCTCACCTGAAAATCGCGCACCGCCACTTGGTCGGCGGAACCGTAAACCTCGCCTGCACCGACGGTCTCGAGGTCAAGATCACCGGTCAGGGCCAATCTCTTGCGCAGCAGCGGCAACCGCGAGTCGCGGTCGCCTAAACGCATGGCGTCACCGGCCGGAACGACCGGCCAGCCGCCCAGAGCCGCGAGCGTTCGATAATTCTGCAAAGCGGCGGTCAGGGCCGCGTAGCCGACGTGAGGCGGCATCAATCCTGCCAGAACCTGGTCAAGGCGATCATTGGTCAGGGCATAGTCGAGCAGCTTGGCGAGGTCGGCCTTGCGGCGCCTGGCCCGCCAATCGACATGAGCCAGTGCCGGATCGACCTGTCCTTCGACCAGGTGCGTGGCATACTTCAGGAAGGATTGGCTTAAAAGAATATCCAGAGTCGCCAGGCTGAAAGGGGCGAGAGCCCGGTCGAAGGTGCCGAGGCTGTCGTGCAGTTGCAGCAGGGTTTCCAGTTCATTCAGCAGATAGGCGCTGGAACAGAGGCCGTGGCCCGGTGCATTACGCAGGTGTTCGACCAATTGGCCGGCCGCAGGGTGTAAACGGCTGCCTACCAGCCATAAAGGGCGGTATCGACGCTCCGCATACAGTCCGGATATCTTCCGGACATCCACCAAAGGCCCGAGCTCCGGATAAAATTGAGCCTCCGGTTCGGTCTGCCCGAGCAGAGCGCTGATTTCCGCCGCGACCAGGTCGCGCGACTCGCTGGCATACAGGCTGGGCCCGCCGGCAAGCAGCACGGCCGCAATCGACAGGAGCGGCACCAACAGATACAGTTTTCGCAGCATTGCTTCCTCTTCCCTCGACTATCATTCCAGTTTACCTCTCTGCGCAGCAGGGCGCAAACCGGCATGGGCATCTGAAGGAGGGGACGTAACAGATGCCGACCCTGGCTGAAACGTTTTCGCGGCCCGCAGCTATTCTGAAATTCCGCCGATGCAGAGATATTTGATTTCCAGGAAATCCTCAATGCCGTACTTGGAGCCTTCCCGCCCGATGCCTGATTCCTTCACCCCGCCGAACGGCGCCACGGCGGTGGAAATCAACCCGGTATTGACGCCCACGATGCCATATTCGATGGCTTCGGCGACCCGCCAGATGCGACCGAGATCGCGACTGTAAAAGTAAGAGGCCAGCCCGAATTCGGTATCATTGGCCAGAGAAATCGCCTCCGCTTCGGTTCGGAACGGGAACAGCGGTGCCACCGGTCCGAAAGTTTCCTCGCGGGCGATCCGCATCTCCGAAGTGGCTCCGCTCAAAACGGTCGGTTCAAAAAAGCTTCCGCCCAACGCGTGACGTCTGCCTCCGGTCAGGATTTTCGCTCCTTTGTCCAGGGCATCCTCAATATGCTGTTCCACGGTTTCGACCGCGTCCATGTCGATGAGGGGACCCTGCTGGGTTTCCTCATCAAGACCGTTGCCGACTTTCATCGCACTGACCTTGGCGGTCAGTTTTTCGGCAAAAGCCTGGTAGACGCCTTCCTGAACCAGAAAACGGTTTGTGCAGACGCAGGTCTGGCCGGTATTCCGGTATTTCGAGGCCAACGCTCCTTCGACGGCGGCATCCAGGTCGGCATCGTCAAAAACGATGAATGGCGCATTGCCGCCCAGTTCCATGGAGACCTTCTTAACGGTTTCCGCACAGGCGGCAATCAGCTGCTTGCCGATTTCCGTCGAGCCGGTGAAGGTGAGCTTGCGGACCTGCGGATTGGCCGTCATCTCGGCACCAATTGCCGCGGACGATCCGGTCACGACATTGAACACGCCCCTGGGGATGCCCGCACGATCTGCAAGCTCCGCCAGAGCCAGCGCTGAATAAGGCGTTGCCGAAGCCGGTTTCAGCACCATGGTACAGCCGGCCGCCAGGGCGGGACCGGCTTTCCGGGTGATCATCGCCGCAGGAAAATTCCAGGGCGTGATGGCGGCACAGACGCCGATCGGCTCCTTGAGGACGACAATCCGCTTGTCGCTCTGATGGGTGGGGATGACGTCGCCGTAGACACGTTTGCCTTCTTCGGCAAACCACTCGATGAAGGACGCCGCATAGGCGATCTCACCTCGCGATTCGGATAAAGGCTTACCCTGTTCGGCCGTCATCAGCATGGCCAGATCTTCCTGGTTCTCCATGAGCAGTTCGAACCAGCGGCGCAGAAGATTGGACCTTTCCTGCGCGGTCTTCGCCTGCCAGGCCGGGAAGGCGCGGTTGGCAGCCTCGATGGTGCGCCGGGTTTCCTCTTTCCCCAGCTTGGGGACCTGGCCGAGCCCTTCATTGGTTGCCGGATTGACGACGTTCAGGACGCCGCCGTCTTCGGCGTCGACCCATACGCCGTCCACGTAGCACCGCTCCCGAAAAAGTTGCGCATCCTTGAGCTTGTTTTTGATCATGGTTGAACCTCCGTAAACGTGCTGCCTGAAGGGCAGATAAAGAATAGACAAAAAGCCGGGATGGGTAGCCGAAGTACATCTCATGCAACAAACATGCAATGAGTTTGCCCAAACTCGGCAAGGATTTCAAGCGTCCAACGGGGTTTTCCGGCATTCTTCCGGACAAAATAACCTGATCGTCCCGGCGGGGGGATGACCACGCTCGGCATCAGCCTGCGCTTCCGGCTCCATTTTCATGATATTCTGTGCTAACCTGTGCCGCAAAAGGAGCCCTGACGAGCTATGGACTGGAAAAAATTTTTCGATGGCCTCGGCCTGAACGGCACCCGCTGGCAATGGCGGGTCATGCGCTGGCAGCGCAACTGGGGTAATCTCCTGCGCGGCAATATGGCTGACAGCGAGTTGTCCTTGACGCACATCATCATCGGCCTCAATCTGTTGTTTTTCGCCCTGATGGCCCTGCAGGGGCTGGTGGCCGGCCTCGGCCTGCGTCCGGTGCTCAACCCCGGGGGCTACCTGCTGATTCATGCCGGCGGCCAGTACTGGCCGCTGGTCCTCGATGCCGGGCAGTGGTGGCGATGCATCACATATGCCTACACACACGGCGGCCTGATCCACCTTGCTTTCAACATGGTCGTCCTTTACCAGGTCGGGCCCCTGATCGAGCGGGAAGTCGGGACGGTTCGCTTCATCGTTCTCTATACCCTGACGGCGCTGACCGCGACTCTGGCCGGCCTGGTCTGGCATCCGATCGTACCGGTGGTCGGCGCCTCCGGTTCTCTGTTCGGTCTGATCGGCTTTGCAATCACCTACTATCATCGCATCGGCGGTTCGGCGGCTCACAATTATCGCAATTTCATGCTGAAATGGGCGGCCATCGCCTTTGTCTTCGGACTGCTGATAGGCGCCGACAATGCGGGGCATCTGGGCGGGGCGCTTGGCGGTGCCGCCTTCGGTCTGGTCCTGCCCCTGGGGATACGCGGCCAGCAGGTGCTGCGCGGCTTTTTCAATCTGCTGGGTGGGCTCTGTGTCCTGGCCACCCTGGCCAGTTTCGCGCTGCTGATTCTATCCTGGTTCACAGGCTGACATGGCAAAGAATAAGCTTCCCGTCACACCGGCCGTCCGGCAGTTAAAGCAGGCAAAAGCCCCTTTCAGGCCATATTTCTATGCCTATGAGGAACAGGGAGGCACGGCGGTGTCCGCGCGCGAACTCGGGGTTGACGAGCACCGGGTCGTCAAAACCCTGATCATGGAGGATAACGACGAGCGTCCGTTTGTCATTCTCATGCATGGGAATCTTGAAGTTTCCATCAAGAACCTGGCGCGCACCCTGGCCGTGAAAAGCGTCCGCCCCTGCTCCCCTGAGATCGCGGCCCGGCATACCGGCTACCAGGTCGGCGGCACCTCTCCCTTCGGAACCCGCAAGCCGCTGCCGGTCTATGTGGAGCGCTCGATCCTCGACCTCGACCGGATTTTCATTAATGGCGGCAAGCGTGGCTTCCTGGTGGAAATCACCCCGCAGGACCTGGTCAGACTGCTCGAGCCGACCCTCGTCGAGGTCGGTATTGAGAAATAAACAGGCCGTTTAACGCAGAGGCGCTGAGCCGCAAAGAAACCTCAAACCGCTTGAATTGCAAACCTCCATATAAAATCCCTCAAAGGCTCAGGATGCCGAGCAAAATGTTCCAGTAAAGTCACCAGGGCCCTGAACTGCCATAAGGCAAAATGAATGCCCAAACAGTGGTGGTCTTTTCTTTGCGTTCTCCGCGTCTTTGCGTTAAATATTAAAGCAGCAACCGCCCAAATACCAACCCAGGGAAAATGCTATGAACCTTGACGAGCAATTCGCGAAAGCAGCCCGGGCCATCCGCAGCGCGGACGCCATGGTCGTGACCGCCGGTGCCGGCATGGGCGTGGATTCCGGCCTTCCCGACTTCCGCGGCAACCAGGGTTTCTGGAACGCCTATCCGATGTACGAGCGTCTCGGTTACAGCTTCATCGATGCCGCCAACCCGGCTAATTTCGAGGGCGACCCGGCTTTCGGCTGGGGTTTTTACGGGCATCGCACCAATCTTTACCGGGAGACGGCGCCGCACCGCGGTTTCCGGATGCTGCAGGATTGGGCCGGCCACTTCGGCCAGGACAGTTTCGTGGTCACCTCCAACGTCGACGGTCAGTTCCAGAAGGCCGGTTATGGCGAAGACCAGGTCCTGGAAGTACACGGCTCGATCCATCACCTGCAGTGCCTCACCCCCTGCTGCAATGAAATCTGGGAAAACAATGAGACCATCCCGGTCGATTTCGACACCATGCGTGCTGAGCAGGTTCCCGCCTGCCGGTTCTGCCGCAGCGCCGCCCGACCCAATATCCTGATGTTCGGCGACTATTCCTGGCTGCCGAATCGGACCCGCGGCCAGGAGATGCGCTTCGACAGCTTCCTCAATCAACACCGGGATGCCGCGCTGGTGATCATTGAAATGGGCGCGGGGACAGCGATTCCCACCATCCGCCATCTCAGCGAAAGCCTGGGCCAGCGGACCAGGGCGAAGGTTGTGCGCATCAACCCCCGCGAAGCCCATATCGGCGGTGGGCATGTCGCACTGCCCTGCCGGGGTCTGGAAGGGCTGGACGGGATTGAGGAGGCGCTGGGGCTTTCCTGAATGGAACCGGTCGCTTTTTTTTATTCATGAACGAAAAAGCCGGCAGGAGATCTTCTGCCGGCTTTTTCGTCAGGACTTTTCCAATATGTTTTACTGATGGACATGCACATCCATCTGTGGGAAGGGAATATTCAACCCCGCCTCGCCGAACTTCCGGTAGACATTCTCCAGCATGAAGAAATGCACCGACCAGTAATCAGCGGCGTTGACCCAGGCGCGGACGGTAAAATTCACCGAACTGTCGGCAAGGGCACCTAGTTCGACGAAGGGCGCCGGGTCCTCCAGGACCTTGTCATGCTCTCTCAGCAGAGACATGAGAACCTCCTTCGCCTTATCGATGTCGTCACCGTAGGCGATGCCGAAGGTCCAGTCGACCCGGCGGGTGGCTTCGGTGGAGTAATTGATCATCGAAGAGGTCGACAAGCCGCCGTTGGGAATGATGATGGTTTTATTATCCGGCGTTTTGAGGATGGTGTTGAATATCTGGATCTCGCGAACCGTGCCCGCATAACCCTGGGCCTCGATATAGTCGCCGACCTTGAAGGGTTTGAAAATGAGAATCATCACTCCGCCGGCGAAGTTCTGGAGGGTCCCCGAGAGCGCCATGCCGACCGCCAGCCCAACCGCACCGAGGATGGCGATGAAGGAAGTCATCTGGATGCCGACCATGCCGAGGACGCTGATGACGACCAGGACTTTAAGCAGGGCCCCGACCAGGCCGGTCAAAAACGGTCGGAGCGACGGGTCGACCTCCCGTTTGTCCATGGTCTTGCCGACCATGCCGGCGATCATGCCGGCCAGGTAGAGACCGATGACCAGGGCGATGATCGCCCCGACGAACTTCGGGCCCCAGACAACGAACAGATTGATCAATGTGTCAAGATATTCGCCGCCTTGCTGCAACTGATCTTCCATACGTACCTCCCCTTAAAACTCCAGGTTGAATGACCATGAAGGGCAGCAATCTGCCGTGAGCAGCAGTCTCTATCACCTCTGCTCGATATTTTCCGGGTAGCAACCCCGGTTCTGGACTACCCTACAGATCCAGATCGCCGGCGATGCCCTGCATCGCCGCCAGACTGAGATCGCAAAATTCGGCCAGCGGGACGCGGGCGGTTTCGCATTCCCGGATGATGTCCCGGTTGGCCCCGGCGGCGAATGCCTTTTCCTTGATCCGCTTGCGCACGCTCTTCGGCTTGACACTGGCAAGTTTCTTGTCCGGATAAACCAGAGCCGTAGCAACGATCAGTCCGGTGATGGTCTCGCCGGCGGCCAACAGGTGCTGCAGCCGCGTACTGCGCCGGTCTCCGGGGTGGGCTGTCTCATTATGCAGGCGAATGGCGTCGACGATCTCCTCGTCCAGCCCTTTCTCGCGCAGGATTCGGACCGTCTCGGTCGTGTGCACCTCCAAATCGGTATGGGTTTCCGCATCCAGGTCATGCAGCAGGCCGGCCAGCCCCCACTTTTCGGGGTCTTCGCCGCAATGCTCGGCCAGAGCGCGCATCACGGCTTCCGAGGCCAGACAATGCTTGAACATGTTCGGGCTCTTGACATGTTCCTGCAGGAGTTCTAGCGCTTCGGGGCGGGTGATTCCGTAATCCATAAAAGTCCTCGGTGTGGTTTCGAGACAGGGCAAGTCAGGGTCGGGTCTGCCATCACAAAACGGCTTATGCCTGCCCTGCCCTGGCCTTGGTGATCGCCTCGTAGGATTCGTTGATATCCCGGAACTTGCCTTCTGCGAACTCGATAAAATCTTCGGGCAGACCCTTGGCGATCACTTTGTCGGGATGGTATTCGCTGGCCAGCTTCCGATAGGCTTTTTTCACTTCGGCCAGATCGGCGTCGTCGGCAAGCCCCAGCACCGCATAATGATGGGAGAGGCCGCTGACGAACTGGCGCTTGACAGTTTCGTAGACGCTGTCGGACAGGCCGATGTGCGCCGGAGCCGCCCGCAGCAGGGCGTCCTCGGCAGGATGCAGCTGCCCGTCCGCCATGGCAACGTTGAACAAAAGTTCATAGAACATCATGCGCAGGCGGGGGTCGTGACTGAAAATTTGTCCGAACTGGCGCGCATACTCCTCGAAAGGCGTATCGCTGTCTTTTGCTTCGTTAAACAGGCCGATGGCAAACTGCCGCGCCGCCTCGTCCAGATTGAGGCGCTGACGCATAAACTCCTGGACGACCCGGATTTCATGCTCGCAGATCCGGCCGTCGGCTTTGGCGATTTTGCCCAGCATGGCGAACACGGCGGTGAAAAACACGGCCTGCCGCTGCTCCAGGCTGCTCATCGGTCCGGATTCTGCTCTTTGCATGCGCACCCGATCATCAAACAGCGCATGCCCGAGCGCCGCGCCAACCAGAGCGCCAATGGGTCCGCCGAACATGAAGCCGACACCGCCGCCCATCATTTTTCCAAGCCAGGTCATATAGCTTTCTCCAAGAGGTGATTTCCTGTTTTGTTTCCGGCTTTCCATCATGCCGGAAGAGAATCTCAGGCGGGCGGCAGGAAGTCGCCTGGGGACCGCAGATGCGTTTTCTGCCCGCCGTGTCTGAAGGACTTCCCGGTCACCAGGCGATCAATCATAGCATGATCGCGGCAGCGAAAAAACTCCCGTAATGTCATCAGGGCGGTGACGGTGGATTTTTACACACATATTTCTCCTGGTGGCGGCCAATTTACCGAATTCAGTCATTTCACAAAAAAAACCGCTCCCTTTCCTGGTCCCTCCGGAAAAGAAACGGCTGTCATTCCATGGAGATAGAAAGACAATTCCCTCTCCCAGCCGTCGCGACAAACATCTAATAGACGCAAAATTCAATAAAAAAAGAAGTGGCCTGCAATTCGTTTTGCTGTCGGTGGTTTCAGCCGCCGAATTCAGGACCGGCTAAAGGACCACCAGTTCTTCGCTGGAAAAGGTCAGGGGCTTGGGCCCGTCGGCCGTGAGCCGGTAGGTGTTCTCGATGCCGACCGCGCCCAGACCGGGGAAAACGGCCTTCGGTTCAAAGGCAAAAGTCATCCCCTCCTGCAGAAGAAAATCATCGAAGCCTCGGGCAATAAACGGGTATTCGTCGATTTCGATGCCTATGCCGTGGCCGATGAAGGAGACCTGCGCGCCCGGCGACCCCATAAAATGATGACGATAGCCCATTTCGCAGGCCAGCTGATGGCAGGCCGTATAGACCCCGCCCCAGCTGGCGCCAGGGACGGCAAGTTCCAGCATGCGGCTTTGGATGGCCACCATATCCCGGTAGGCCGTGGTCAATTTTTCCGGCAGTCCGCCGATGCAGAAAATGCGTGTCTGATCGCTGAGGTAGCCGTCGAAGGCTCCGGCGAAATCAACACAGATCGGTTCATTGGCCCGGATTTTTTTATAGCTGGCTCCCTGTCCAACCGAAGGGTTGAGGCCGACGCCGCCGAGCGGGGCGTCGAGAAAGGCGGGAACAGCACTGTCTGGACCGGAAAACACATGCCCGTAAAACAGTTCGGAATTGAAACCGCGCATTCGGGTGATCCCCTGGTGCCCTTCCCTGCGTGCCTGGTACTCAAGTTCCGCAGCGAGATCCAGATCGCTCATCCCTTCCCGGATAACCTCCCTGGCGCGTTCATAGACCTTGTTGACCTGGATGCCGGCATCTTTCATGATGCCGATTTCGTACTTGGATTTGACCGACCGGACCGTCCGGATCTCCGGTGAGGCGTCGAAAACCGAAACATTCTCGAGGATTTTTTCAAATCGCCGGCAGACCGCCACGGGCAGGACATCGAGTTCCAGACCCAGCCGGCCCGGGAGGGGCAACCCGAATTCTGAGAGCATTTCCGGAAGGCTGCGCAAGCTGCTCATTGGCAGGACATCCTTGAGGCCGGACTCCATCCGAGCCCGCTGAGGATCCTTGCGCACCAGGTAGAGTGGGGGTCTATCAACGGGGATATACAGCACGCCCTGTTGAATCGATCCCGTGAAATAAAAGAGATCGGCATTCTGCACAATGACGACTGCGTCCAGGTCCTGGGTCGCCAATGCCGACTGCAGCTTGCCGATTCGGCTTTCGAGCTCCGCAGCTGGGGTTATTCGCACAGATCATCTCCTTGGTTGGCAAAAATCTCCAAGATACGCAAAAAGAGCTGAATTTCTCATAACATGGAAGAGCATCCAAGGCAACCAAAAGTCTTTGCAGCTGGCAAGGATCGGCCGGAAGCAAGCGTTCTGCAATTCTTCTGCTTCAGGTCATGATTGTTTTCTAGGCAGAAAGCTAAAGCTGTTTTTCCGACGAGGACTTTCTCATCAAAGCACAGCTTGTCCACAATCTTTTCCACTCTCTTCTGTGGACAGGCAATGCTTGTCACCCATGGACCAGAGAGGACCGGACTTTTGCGGCAAGTCCCGATCATAAGGATCCGTTCGGAATTTACAAGGATTCGGCCAATCAAAACGACTGTTTCGGCAGGAAATTTATTGGGCGAATAATCCGGGAGAAAAAAAACAGGGGATGCTTCTGCACAAGCGCGGTTACTGGATCAGGGGAAGAAAGATCGTGATTGTGGTGCCCTTACCGGGCAGGCTTTGCAACGCGACGTCGCCGCCATGAGCTTCGACCAGATGCTTGACGATCGTCAAACCCAGGCCAGTACCTGAAATTGCCGTATTGGTGGCATCGCCCCGGTAGAATTTTTCGAAGGCCCGCTCAACCTGGTCCGGCAGCATGCCCAGCCCGTTGTCCTGAACCGAAAGCCGGCACCGGCCCTCTTCTGTCCTTGCCGTAAAGCGGATTTCACCACCCCGGGGTGAATACTTGACCGCATTGCTGAGGACATTTTCGATAACTTGAATAACGGCATACCGATCCGCATCAGCCAGGATCGGCCCGTCGCGGAACTCGAAAACGAACTGGTGATCGGGATTTTCCAGCCGGAATTCATTAACCACCTGCTGGCAAATCTTCTCCATATCACAGGGCTCGAAAGACAGCTGAAGAGCCTCACCCGCCTCAATCCGGCTGATATCCAGCAGATCGCCGACAATCTGGGCAAGGTTCTCCGCCTTGTCCTGGATCAGGTTCAGATATTCGTGGAGATGCTCGCGCGCATGCTCTTCCTGGGTGAGCAGCAGATCGGTGTAACCGAGAATGGTTGAAAGCGGAGTCCGCAGTTCATGGGCGGCGGTCGAAACGAAATCGCTTTTCATCCGGTCAACTTCGCGTTCCCGGGTCACATCATGCAGCAAGGTGATGCGCCCTCGATATTCTTTGTCCTTGCCGCGGATAACGGCAATCCTGGCCTGATAAATCCGTTCCTTATCATCCTCCTTGTGCAAGGGCAGGTCCCGGACAAGGATCTGATCGCTACTGATATCCGGGTCTTTGAGCAGTTTGATCAACTGCCGGCTGGGCAGGATATCCGTAGCCGGTTTGCCACCGCTTTCGGCCAGGCAGAACCCGAACAGCTGCTCGGCCCTCTCATTCATGAGGACGATCCGGTCTTCTGCGTCCGTGACCAGCAGACTGTCAGCCGCCGATCGCAGTATGCCATGAATCTTGGCATTTGCCTCCTGAGTTTCCCGCAGCGATTCGAGCAGCGCGGTTTCCGCCTTTTTGCGCGCCGTCACATCACTGTAGGCCATGACCACATGCGTGATTTCCCCCTCTTCCCCGAACAGCGGCCTGCCAACTACGGTAAAATTGTCTTCGCCGAGGTTCCAGTCCTGGACATGTTGTTCACGCCGCGAGGCCATGACTTTGGCAAAGGTGCAGCGGGTATCCTGCCGGTGATCCATGCCGCAGACGACTGTGCGACATTTTTCGCCAAGAATATCCTGATCTCGCCTCAAAAGCAGATCCCTGGTTTTCTGGTTATAGGCCAGCACCCTGCCTTCCGGATCGAGAACCAGCAAAGCAGCACCGACCGAATCAAAAATCGCCTGGATTTCGTCATGGGCGAAGCGAAGTTCCTGGTTGAGTTTACGATGGCTCTCAAGGACATGGCGGAAGGTGTCGGCAACGATACCGATCGGGTCGAATTCGAGCAGGCTCTGGTCGTCGAGCTCTTCCGGTTTGAGCATCTTGGTGCCCACCACGGTCAACATCTCGTTGACCTTGCCCCGGATATAACCGTAACTCTGCTCAAGACTGGCGCGCAGCAGGTCATTTTCCGCCCTGGCCTGTTCCAGTTCCGTGGTCAGCTCATGAATCTTTCGATCTGATGCCGCCACATGTCCGGATATTTCCGCTGAAGAATCCCTGCTCATTTTATTTCTTCACCAGAATTCTGTAATAACCGGCAATTTTTTCGACTTCCGAATGCAGACCCATATTTTCAACGGTTGTCGGGATCGTTCCGGTCGCGTCCCGGTTGTCGGTGAGCACTACGATTTCCAGGACGCCGTTGGCCAGTCGATCAAAATTCCTGTTGATTTCCCGCAGAGCCAGGAGAAGACTGGATGGGCAGATCTGGCCTCGGATGTCTTTTTCTATGATCTCAGTTTGCATTGTCACCACACTCCTTTACTCAGATCAGAATTTTCTGCAGGAATCGACTGCCGAGCCAGGCGCCGGGCAGCAGGCCAGCCACAAACAGCAGACTCTGAATCGTCAAAATCGGCAGTCCGCCGAGAATATGCCAGACATTGCAACCGGGAGTCATT
>DATFJP010000009.1:0-5285 GCA_035269105.1 Desulfuromonadales bacterium | reverse complement strand
GACAGGCGACCAATCGCCCCAGACAGGGCTGATGGCCGACCAGCAGAATGCGGCTGCCACAGGCCTCGCGGTCCAGCAGGCTCATGACTTCTTCCGGTTCGGCCTTGGGCAGGAAGGCTTCGCTGACCAGGATATCGCTATAGGGGAAACGGACCGCTTCGGCCACCAGGGCGGCCGTCTGATGGGCTCGTCGTTTAGGGCTGCAGGCGATCAGGTCGAAGCCCTGCAGCAATCGTCGAACGCCGGCAGCGGATTTGCGGACCTGTTCAATGCCGAAGCGGCTGAGCGGACGCTCGGCATCCTGCTCTTCGCTCAGGGCCGTACCATGCTGCATAAGAAAAAGCTGCATTTTCATGTTATCCTTTGCAGTAAAAGGTTGATCGCCCCACTCCGGAAGGAGCTGCGAAAAGGGCAACAGCGAAATGTCTCAAGCATATCCTGTGCGGCTTGCTTGTCCAGTCGGCTGGCATTTGCCGGGGAGAACGACAAGGTTGCAGAACTTTTTGCGTGGCCTCTCTTATCCTGTGTTGATCGCAGCATCGCTGCTGCTCGGCCTGGCGCCGTTTGTGCCTGAACCGCATGTCGTCGAGAAGGTAAAACTGCTGGTCGCGGGCCAATTGACCCGGCCCCTCGACATCTTCGATCTGCTGTTCCATCTTTCTCCGGCGTTGCTGCTTCTCCTCAAGTTTTTAACCGAACGGCGGCAGAAAACGGACTGATACGTTTTCACCACCGCCCAAATCACGTATACTGGTTTCCAAAGAAGACACTTTAGGGTGTGGGCAAGAAAATCCCGGGCTTTACCTTTGCCGGCGTCCCTTGCCGCATCGCTTCTTTACAGCGACCCCCATCAATCAAGGAGTCGACCATGAAATCTCTGCTGCTGACTTTTCTCCTGAGCCTGGTCCTGAGCGGACCGGTTTTCGCCGCCACCATTGAGGTCGGCGGTGGCCTCGAACTGGAGATACCGGTCCCGGAAGGCTGGACCCTCTACCAGGAAGAACCGCCGACGGCGCTGGTGGAAGAAATGGCCGAACACGTGGCTCACGAAGCGGAAGCCCAAGGCGCGTCACCGACCCGGGAACAGATCATGGATGTCGCCCGCAAGCGTCTGGCGGCCAATGAGGCCATCCTTTACCATGAAGCCGGCGGCGCCCACCTGGATATCGATTTCAGCGCCCTCGACCCGGGCCAGAAACCACCGAGCACGAAAACCCTGCGCAATTCGGCAAAATATGCCGCCCAGAGCCTGGCGGGTGAAGAAGGGGTCACCGATGTGTTTTCGGATGTCTCCGAATTCCAGGTGCAGGGAGCCCGCGAGGCCTTCCTGCTGGCCGCCGACTACCGGCATCACATGGAGCCGGTGCGGTTTCTCGGCGTCATCGGTTTTGCAGGCAGCGACCAATGGTTCTTCCTCTATTATACCGACTACCTGCGGGCGCCGGGCACCTTCGGGCAGATGCAGGAGATTCTCGACCAGGCCGTCATCCGCGCCACCGGCAACTGAACAACAAGCCGGCACGCCAAGGCCCGCCCGGGCCAGACTGCCGGAGGGGGCGCCCACAGGCGCCCCCTCCGCTCTTTTTCCTCCGCATCCTGCACCCGTAATCCAGCTATTCTTTGCCTTCTCCGGCCGGGCGCACCCCCTTGATCCGGTCATGGGGAATGCTGCGCCAGCCCTTGGCGGTCCAGAGCACGACATGTTCTTCGGTCACCTCGCGCAGAATACCGGTCAAGGTCATCTCCGCCGCATCCACGGCGACCTCACGATGCATAAGATGGCTGAGGGCGTGCGGCATCAGCGATCCTGATGCTTCTGCCAGTCAGCCAGGAACTTTTCCAGACCGGCATCGGTCAGGGGATGTCTGGCCAACTGCAGCATGACGCCGTAAGGGATCGTGCAGATATCGGCCCCGATCAGACCCGCCTGCAGAACATGCTGCGGGCTGCGCACCGAAGCGACGATGATTTCTGTGGGATAGCCGTAATTGTCGAAGATGCTGCGGATCTGCTCCACGCTTTCCATGCCGGGGTGGCCGATGTCATCGAGACGCCCGACGAAGGGGGAGACGTAGGTAGCGCCCGCCTTGGCGGCCAGCAAGGCCTGCAGTGGCGAAAACACCAGGGTGACATTGGTCTTGACCCCCTGTTCGGTCAAAGCCTTGGTCGCCTTCAGCCCTTCATCGGTCATCGGCACCTTGACCACGATTTTTTCCGGGTTCAGGGCGGCCAGTTCGCCGGCTTCGCGCAGCATTCCCGCCGCGTCTATAGCAACCACCTCGGCCGAGATCGGCCCGTCGACCAGCGCTAAGATCTCCTGCAGCACTTCGTGAAAATCCCGACCGCTTTTCGCAACCAGGGAAGGATTGGTGGTGACGCCGTCGACCAGTCCCAGTTCTTTGGCGGCCCGGATTTCGTTGACGTCGGCGGTATCGATGAAGAATTTCATGCACAACTCCTTTTCAGGTCTTGGCCTGGTCTTGATAAGCCTGCCGGCACTCGGCCGAGCAGAAGTAATGGGTTTCCCCGGCGACCCGGGTTTCGATAGCCTCCGCTTTCGGCAGATAGGTTCCGCACCTTGGGTCCCTGACCATCTCCTCGCCGCGGGCCTTTTGTTCCGGTGGCCGCGGCCGCGGCGCGTTCAGGGCCCGGCGGACACCCTGATAGACGCTGTAGGCCACGAAGCCCAGCAGAATATAGATCAGCAGACGAACAATCATGAGCAATTCACCAGGTTGAACGCAGGAGTATGACCCTACCCGTGTCCGGGCATTGGCCGGCCAGGTCGGCGATAGAGAACTGTTTTTGCGGGTAAATCACGTCAGGGGCAATTTCCGCCAGGGGAACCAGCACGAACGGCCTTTCCTGCAGCCGGGGATGGGGCAGCTGCAGACGCTCTTCCGCGAGAACCTGATCATCGTACAACAGGAGATCAATGTCCAGGGTACGCGGGCCCCAACGCTCGGACCGGATGCGTCCGTACTCTTTTTCGATCTCCAGACAGAAGTCCAGAAGCCGGCGCGGATCAAGCCCGGTCCGGATCGCAAGGACCGCGTTCAGGTAATCGGGGCTGTCAGGCGGACCGCCCTGTGCCGCCGTTTCATAAACGGCGGAGGAACGCTCCAGTTCGATATCCGGATGGCCGCTCAATGCCTGCCTGGCCCCGCGCAGAAAGGCGAGGCGGTTGCCCAGGTTGCTGCCCAGACCCAGATATGCCACGGCCATCGCCGGAACCTCACTGTTCCTCCGGTTTTCAATTTCAGTCCAAAAGTCGCGCCACCGATGGTCCACTGAATAACGGGTCGGCTCCCGGTCATGGTCCTACTGTTCGCGAATTTAACCACACACCCGGAGCGGGCGTCAACAGCAGCCGTTCCGGCCACGGTCCCGCGACTGATTTTTGCTGCTATAATTTTCGGAAAAACCGGTCCCGAGCAAAAAACTTTCCATAAGACCTCTTATGATGACCGAGCTCGGCAATATTCAGACAGAGCAGGAATCTGGCTGGCATGGGTTGGATGCAGAGGCGGTCCTCGCCCGTCTGGAGAGTTCGCCTGCCGGCCTCAGCCGTGAAGAAGCAGATATCCGACGGCAACAATTCGGCGCCAATCGGCTGCCGGCGGCGCCCCCTCCCGGGCTGGGCATCATCTTCCTGCATCAGTTTCTCAGCCCGCTGATCTATATTCTACTGGTCGCCGCCGGCATCTCTCTGGTCATCGGCGAACTGACCGATGCCGCTTTCATCGCCGCCGTCATCCTTCTGAATGCCGCTCTCGGCACTTTTCAGGAATGGAAAGCCGAACGAAGTGCCGCTTCCCTGCGCAATTTATTGAAGACCACCAGCCGGATACGGAGCGCTGGGGAGGTTGTGGAGGTGGCGGCCGAGGACCTGGTTCCCGGCGACATCGTCCTGCTCGAATCGGGAGCCAAGGTGCCTGCCGATCTGCGCTTGCTCGAAGTGCGCGGCCTGGCGATCGACGAATCCCTGCTCAGCGGCGAATCCCAAGCCGTTGCCAAGCAGACGGCCGCCAATGCCGCCGAGGCATCCCTGAATGAACGCAGCTGCATGGCCTTTGCCGGCTCCAGCATCGGCCGGGGCCGCGGCTCGGGCGTGGTCGTCGCCACCGGTCGCCAGACCCAGGTCGGTCATATTGCCGCGGCGGTCGCCGACACGGCCGGCACCAAACCACCGCTGGTGATCCGCATGGAGCGCTTCGCCCGCCAGGTCAGTTATCTGGTACTCGGTTTCATCACTTTGCTGGCCGCCGTCGCTTTCGGCCAGGGCCTGCCGTTCAGCGAGGTTTTCCTCATGGCGGTAGCTCTGGCTGTCTCCTCGATTCCGGAAGGGTTGCCGGTCGCCATGACGGTAGCCCTGTCCATCGCCACGACCCGCATGGCCCGGCGCAGCGTGATCGTCCGCCGGCTGACGGCGGTCGAAGGACTGGGCAGCTGCACCTGCATTGCCAGTGACAAGACCGGCACCCTGACCGTCAACCGGCAGACGGTCCGCCGCCTCTGGCTGCCGGACGGAGCCTCCTTCCAGGTCAGCGGGGAGGGCTATGCCGGGGTCGGCGAAGTTCGCGACGACCGGAACCTGCCGCCGAATGAGGTCGCTCTTCCACGACTGCTTCGGTTGGCGCGGGCCGGCCTGCTCTGCAACGAAGCCTCTCTCAAGCTGACGCTCGGCGAATGGATCCACAGCGGCGACACCATGGACATCGCCCTGCTCGCCCTGGCCCACAAGCTCGGCCTCGACCCGGAGGAGGAAGCACGGCGCACCTCCCTGATTGCCGATATCCCCTACGAGTCCGAACTGCGCTACGCGGCGCGCTTTCTGCACACCGAACAACCCAGCTGCATCGTCAAAGGCGCGGTGGAGCAGATCCTCTCCTTCTGCAGCCGGGTGGAGGGTGATGCCGGGACCGAGCCCCTGGATCGGTCCGCGGTGGAACAGGCGGCCTTGCGTCTGGCCCATGCCGGATATCGGGTGCTGGCGGTGGCTGAGGGACCGATGGCAGAAGAACCTGCGGCCGCCAACCGGAAACCGCCGGCCATTCCGCCTTTGACCCTGCTCGGCCTGGTCGGCTTCATCGATCCGCTGCGGCCGGAAGTGCCGGATGCGCTCGCCGTCTGCCGCCGGGCCGGCGTCGAAGTGGTGATGATCACCGGCGACCATCCGGCGACGGCGCTCGGCATCGCCCGGGAGCTGGGCCTGGCCACTGCGGAGACGGATATGCTCAGCGGGGCGCAGTTGGAGCAACTGGCCGCCGACGAGACGGCATTTC
>DATFJP010000008.1:0-40804 GCA_035269105.1 Desulfuromonadales bacterium | reverse complement strand
CTCTTTCCTGGAACTGATCCAACAGCAGCAGACTTTGCTGCGTGGTGGGCGTCCGGCCCCGACCTCGGCCGGGGTTGACAAGCAGACGCCGCCGGCCGTTGCAGAGCAAGCCCCTGCTGCCGCGTCACCGTCGGTACCGTCGGTGCCGGCAGAACCGGCGACAACGCCCTCTTCGGCAGCCAGGCCGGCCCCGGCTGCACCGGTTGCACCGGCCGCACCCGCCGCGGCGAGCGGGCGGGCCGGCGAGGTGCTGCTGGAGGTGGTGGCGGAAAAGACCGGCTACCCGGTGGAGATGCTGGAACTGGAGATGGCGCTGGACGCCGACCTGGGGATCGATTCGATCAAGCGGGTGGAGATTCTGTCGGCTCTGCAGGAGCGGCTTCCCGAGGCGCCGGCGGTGCGTCCGGAGGACCTGGGCGGCCTGCAGACGCTGGGGCAGATCGTCGCCCACCTGGAAGCGGCCGCCAGCGGTCAGACGGCTGCGACCGAGGAAACGGCCGCCGGAGCGGCGATCGACCGGGAAGCGGTGGCGGCGGCGCTCATGAATGTGATCGCGGCCAAGACCGGTTACCCGGTGGAGATGCTGGAGCCGGAGATGGCACTGGATGCCGACCTGGGGATCGACTCGATCAAGCGGGTGGAGATTCTGTCGGCGCTGCAGGAGGAACTGCCGGCGGCGCCGGCCATCAAGCCGGAACACCTTGGCACCCTGCAGACGGTGGCGCAGATTATTGACTTCCTGGCCAGTGTGTCCGGGGCCGTCGACGAGCGGCCCTCCCAGCGTCGGGCCCTTGATCCCGTGCAGACGGGCGAAGGCATCGAGCGGAAGGTTCTGAAAGTGGTCCCCCTGCAAGCCAGAGGCGATCGAGCCCGCTTCGCACTGGACAGAGGCAAGACGGTCTGGGTCGGCGAGGATGGCTCGCCGTTGACCGATGTCATCTGTCAACGGCTGAAAGACTTGCAGCTCGAGCCGGTCAAGGTGGCTTACGAGGATTCGGAAACCCTGGAGGTGCCGGCATCCCTGGCCGGGCTTGTCCTGCTGGCCCCGGCGGCGGGTGCAAACGACCGAATGCTCGACCAGGCCTTCCGTCTGGTGCAGAAAGCGTCCGGCCGGCTGCAGGAGGCGGCCCGCCAGGGAGAGGCCCTGCTGGCCACCGTGTCCCGCCTGAACGGGGGATTTGGTCTGCCACCGGGACCGGTCCCGGCCGACGCCGTTTCCGGCGGACTGGCCGGCTTGGCCAAAACCGCCGGGCTCGAATGGCCCGCTGTGCACTGCAAGGCCCTGGATCTGGCACCTGAGATGGACGATCCGGAAAAGGCGGCGCAGCTGATTGTCGATGAACTGTTGGTCGACGGGCCTGTGGAAGTCGGCGTGACCGGTCAGGGCCTGCAGACCCTTAAACTCACGGAAGCACGCCTGCCCGAAGACGAGCTGCCGCCGCCGCTGGCCGTGGGCGATCTGGTTGTGATCAGCGGCGGCGCCCGCGGCGTCACCGCCGAAGCGGCCGTGGCTTTGGCCTCTTCCTGTCGGGCGACCCTGCTGCTGCTCGGGCGCAGTGCGCTTGCCGAAGCGGAACCGGCATGGCTGTCCGGCTTGTCGAGCGAGGCGGATATCAAGCAGGGTTTGGCCGCAAATGCGACTCAACCCCTGAAACCCCGCGCCCTTGAGGATCAGTATCAGCAGGTTCTGCGCGGCCGGGAAATCGCCAACAACCTGCAGCGGATCCGCGACGCGGGCGGCCAGGTCGTTTACCGTTCCGTCGACCTTCGGGATGCGGCTGCGGTGAGCGGGATTCTCGAAGAAATCCGCAGCGAATACGGTCCGGTCAGGGGCCTGATTCACGGTGCCGGCGTCCTGGCGGACCGGTTGATCGAAGACAAGACGAGCGAGCAGTTCGCAGAGGTTTATTCGACCAAGGTGGCCGGACTGCGCGCCCTGCTGGAGGCCACGCAGAGTGATGACCTGCAGTTCATGGCGTTGTTCTCCTCGTCGACCGGGCGGTTCGGACGCAGCGGACAGGTCGACTACGCGGTGGCCAATGAAGTGTTGAACAAACTGGCCCAGCAGCAGGCCCGGCAGCGGCCGGAGTGCCGGGTGTTGTCCCTGAACTGGGGGCCCTGGGACGGTGGTATGGTGACCCCGGCATTGAAAGACATATTTGCCCGGGAAGGTGTCGAGGTGATCGACCTGCGGGCAGGGGCCGATTACCTGCTCAAGGAGTTGTCCACCCCGGCCGGTGGGCCGGTGGAACTGGTGATTCTCGGTTCCAGCAAGGCGGCCCACGTCGATCATCAGCCGCAGCCGCACCCCAACATTTATGTCTCCCGGGCCCTCGAACTGGAATTATCCATTGACCAGTTTCCCTTCCTGAAGTCCCATGTCATCGATACCAAAGCGGTCCTGCCGATGGCGGTCATGGTCGAATGGCTGGCCCACGGCGCCATTCATGAAAACCCGGGTTTGAAGTTCCACGGGTTCAATGACTTGCGCGTTTTGAAGGGCGTCACTCTCGAACCGGGACAGCAGCATGCGCTGCAGGTCATGACCGGCAAGGCTTTCAAAAGCGACGGCTTCCATGTGGTGCCGGTGGAATTGTCCGGTACCGACGGGCAGGGCCAGCATTTCGTGCACGCCCGGGCCAAGATCGTGCTCGCCGGCCATCTCCCCGCCGGCAGAGAGCCTGCCGCAGCCCTGTCCCTGCCGGACTATCCGCGCGGCATCGCCGAAATCTATCGGCCGGAAAGGCTGTTCCACGGGTCCGACTTTCATGGCCTCAGGGAAATGATCGGCTGCTCTCCGGAAGGCATCACCGCCTTGGCCAGGCCGGCGCCCCTGCCTGCGGAATGGATCAGTCAGCCCCTGCGCAATGCCTGGCTGGCCGATCCCCTGGCCCTGGACAGCGCCTTTCAGCTGATGATTCTCTGGAGTTTCGAGAAGTATCAGGCCGGCTCCCTGCCGGTCTTCGCCGGACGGTATCGTCAGTATGTCGAAAAGTTCCCCGAAGACGGCGCTGAAATCCGGGTCCGGCTCTGCCGTGACAATGCCAGCAAGGCGACCGCCTGGATCGAATTCCTGGACCTGACCTCGGGGTCTTTGCTGGCCCGGCTGGAGGATTACGAGTGCGTGATCGATGCCTCCCTGAATGAAAGTTTCCAGCGCAACAAGCTGCAGGGGGCTGCCTGAGCATGAAACACGGCAAATCGGTGGCCATTGTCGGGGTCGGCGGCATTTTTCCTCAGTCGCCGACCCTGCAGCGTTTCTGGGCCAACATCTGCGAAAAGGTGAACACGGCGCGTCGCCCTCCGCAAGGGCGCTGGCTGCTCTCCGCCGACGCGGTTTATGACCCCAGGGTCGGCGCGGCCGACAGGGTCTACTCCGACCGGGCCTGTTTCGTCGAACAATCCCTGGCCGATCTCTGCCTCGATGACCTGGACATCTCCGCCGATTTCCTGGCCGACCTCGACCCGATGTTCTACCTGATGCTGCACGCCGGCCGCCAAGCCTATCTGGACGGCGGTGCTCCAGCCGGCGAACGGGTCGGCACCATTCTCGGCAATCTTTGCCTGCCCAGCGAAAAGTCCTCGGCACTGGCCAGGGCCTACCTGGGTGCGACCTTCGCAGAGCAGGCCCTGGGCCGGGACCTGGATGGGGGGGAGGCGTCTCCTGATCCGGTCAACCGCTACGTGGCGGGGCTGCCGGCCGGCATCCTGGCCAAGTCCCTCGGCCTGCAGGGGACCTGTTTCACGCTCGATGCAGCCTGTGCCTCCTCCCTGTACGCTCTCAAGCTGGCCGTCGACGAACTGGTCGCCGGCCGGGCAGACGCCATGCTGGCGGGGGGCTTGTCCCGGCCGGACTCTCTCTATACCCAGATGGGCTTTTCGCAATTGCGGGCCTTGTCTCCCACCGGGACCTGTTCTCCCTTCGACGAGAAGGGCAATGGGCTGGTGGTCGGCGAAGGCTGCGGCATGTTTCTGCTGAAACGGACCGAAGACGCCGTTCGCGACAAGGACCGCATTTATGCCGTGATCCGCGGCATCGGGCTTGCCAATGACCTGGGCGGCAGCTTGCTGGCGCCGGCCAGCGAAGGGCAGCTGCGGGCCATGCGCGCTGCCTACCGGCAAGCCGGCTGGGCACCGGGCGATGTCGACCTCGTGGAATGCCATGCCACCGGCACCCCGGTCGGCGACGCCGTCGAATTCAGCAGCCTGCAGGCGCTGTGGGGGGAAGAGGAGTGGCAAACCGGCCAGTGCGTGATCGGCTCAGTCAAGTCGAACGTTGGCCACCTGCTGACGGCCGCAGGCTCGGCGGCCCTGATGAAAACACTGTTGGCTCTGCAGGAACAGACCCTGCCGCCGACGGCCAACTACAGCAGCCCGGCCCGGGATATCGCTCTTTCCTCCAGCCCCTTCCGGGTCCTGGACCAGCCCCAGCCCTGGCAGTCCCGTCAGCCCGACGTGCCCCGCCGTGCGGCGATCAGCGCTTTTGGCTTCGGCGGCATCAATGCCCATCTCCTCATCGAGGAATGGCAGCCGCCTAAACCCGTGAAAGGCTCGGTCACTTTCCCGCCGTCGTTCCAGCGCCCCAACCAGCCGGTTGCCATCGTCGGCTTGGGTGCCGAGTTCGGACCCTGGGCCGGCCTTGAAGCATTCCAGTACCGGGTCCTGGGCTGCCCGGATAAAACCGCCCCCCGGCCACCGCTTTCCTGGTGGGGTGCCGAGCGCTGCAGCTGGTTCGAGCAGGCCGGTCTCGACCAGGTCGCGTTCAGGGGGCATTTCATCGAGCAGGTCGCCTCCGCCCCCGGCAGATTCCGGATTCCCCCGCGCGAGCTGGAAGAGATGCTGCCGCGGCAGTTGCTGATGCTGCAGGTGGCCGAACAGGCGCTGAACGATTCCGGTCTGCACAAGGAAGACCTGCTGTTTACCGGAGTTTTCATCGGCACCGGCCTGGATCTCAACGCCACCAATTTCGCATTGCGCTGGGGGCTGCAAAAGCAGATAAAAGTCTGGGCGGAGCAGCTCGGGCTCGATCTGACCGAGCAGCAGATGGCGGAGTGGCTGGCCGATCTGCGTGAGGCGGCCGGTCCGCCCCTGACCGCCAATCGGGTCATGGGAGCTCTCGGCAGTATCGTGGCCAGCCGGATTGCCAAGGAATTCCGGATCGGCGGGCCGAGCTTCACCATCTCGGGTGAAGAAAACTCCGGGCTGCGTGCCCTGGAAGTCGGCCTCCGCGCCTTGCAGGAAGGCTCGGTCAACCGCGCCCTGGTCGGTGCCGTCGACCTGGCCGGCGATCTGCGCGCGGTGCTGGGCCGCCACGCCCTGGTGCCCTTTTCCGCCAAAGGCTGCGCTACGCCTTTCGACAAGCAGGCCGACGGCGGCATTATCGGCGAAGGGGCTGCGGCCGTCGTGCTGAAGCGGCTCGAGGATGCCCAACAGGACGGCGACCGGATCTACGCGGTCATCCGGGGCATCGGCTCCGCCGTGGGGGGAACCGGCCACCAGCCGGACCCCGAGCGCGAAACCTATGACCTCGCCCTGGAAAGGACCTTCCAGAATACCGGGGTCAGGCCTGGCGAGGTCGGCTATCTGGAAGCCGAAGGCTGCGGCCGGCCCGAGATCGATCGCCTGGAAGCGAATGCTCTTGGCGACTTTTTTGGCGCCGAGCGCAACGACCAGCCCTGCTACGTGGGCAGCGCCAAGGCGGATATAGGCCATGCCGGCGCGGCCGCCGGGCTCGCCTCTCTGGTCAAGGCGGCGCTCTGCCTCGACCGGCAGGTGATTCCGCCGTTGCGCAATATCGAAGCTCCCCGCTACGAATGGATCCGCGGCAAGCGGGATTTCCTCCTGCCGACGGAGCCCCGGCACTGGCTGCGCAACCGCAGCGACGGTCCGCGCAAGGCGCTGGTCAGTTCCCTGGCGGTGGACGGCAGCTGCTGTCACGCGCTGCTGGAAGAATATGCGCACGGCAAAACCCGGGAGAATGCCCATCAGCTGACGCGTCAGCCGCTGGGGCCGCGCCGGGAGGCCCTGTTTTGCCTGGAAGCTGATGACGCCGCCGGCCTTCTGGAAAAAGCGTCCCGGCTGGAGGGCTTCCTGGCGGAGGCCGGGGATGCCCAAGTGGAGACTCTGGCGGCCCGCTGGCTGCAGCAGGTCGCGCCTGAACCGTCCCGGCAGCTCTGCGTCTCCCTGGTCGCTGCCGACCGGCAGGGCTTGCTCACCCAACTCAGGCAGGCGGTCGCCAGCCTCGAGAAAAATCCGGAGCGTGGGTTCGGCACCCAGGGCAGTGCCGAACTTTTGCCCGGCTTTCGGGACAGAACCTTCTATGCGCCCCGGCCGTTAACTCCGGAAGGCCGGATTGCTTTTATCTTTCCCGGGTCGGGAAATCACTTTGCCGGCATGGGGCGCGAGCTGTCGCTCCAATGGCCCCAAATATTCCGCAGCCAGGACGGCAAAAACCGGAATCTGGCGAAACAGTTCCTGCCCCAGCACTTCTGGAAGCAGACCCTGGCCGATGCGGTCCACGGCGACCATAATGCCCTGGTCATCGGCCAGGTGGCTCTGGGCACCGCAGTCAGCGACCTGGTGCGCAGCTTCGGCATCGAGCCTCATGCCGTGAGCGGCTACAGCCTGGGTGAAGCCGCCGGCCTCTTTGCCCTCCGCGCCTGGACCGATCGGGACGGCATGCTGCAGCGTCTGGAAGATTCCTCCCTGTTCGTCAAGGAACTGGCGGGGGATTGCCGGGCCGCCGCCCGCGCCTGGAAGCTGCCGGCCGACCAGCGCGTCGACTGGGCCCTGGGCCTGGTCGATGTCCCGGCCGCGGCGGTGCAAGAAGCTTTGGCGGGCTTGCCACACGTTTACCTGTTGATCGTCAACACTTACCTGGAATGCGTCGTCGGCGGTGATCGCCGCCAGCTCGACGAGTTGGTCACCCGGCTCGGCTGCCACCTGCTGCCCCTGCAGGGCGTAACGACCGTGCACTGCGAGGTTGTCGAGCAGGTCGCCGAAGCCTACCGCAGACTGCATCTGTTCCCGACGACCCCGCCGGCGGGAATCGATTTTTACTGTTCCGCGCAAGGTGATCGCTACCAGGTCACCGATGAGAGCGCTGCCGAGGCCATCCTCCAGCAGGCCTTGGCAACGGTGGACTACACTCAGGTCATCGAGAAACTCTACGCCGACGGCGTCAGGGTTTTTCTGGAAATGGGTCCCGGCAATTCCTGCAGCCGCATGATCGGCAGCATTCTCGGTGAGCGCCCGCACCTGGCGCGGTCGGCCTGCGCACCCGGAGGCGATGCGGTTTCCCTGCTGCTGCGCCTGTTGGGGCAGTGTCTCGCCGAAAGAGTCCCGGTCGATCTGTGCGCTCTCTACCCGGCGGAGTCGACCGTTGTTCGGCAGGAGCATTCCGGCGCCCGCATCGGCACCGTGATCGGCGGCAGAGATTTTCGCCGGGTCGCACCGCCAGTGGCTGAAAACCAGCAGCCAACGGCAGACGATGATGAAGCGCCGGTCGCCGCAGCTGCGATGGCCGGCCGTTCGCCGGCCATACCGGAGTCGCCGGCCCCGGCAGCCGCTCCGATCGCCGATCCGGCCATCGCCGGTTTCGAACGGCTGCGGCAGGAAGGCCTGGCGGCGCATGCCGCCTACCTGGATTTTTCGTCATCGCTCGGCCAGGCCATCACCACCAACATGGCTTTGCAGATGCAGCTGCTGGAACGGATGCTGGCCGCCGGCGAGAGAATCCCGGCCTTGGCCGACCGGCAGGAGCGAGAACAGGCTTCCGCAGAACCTGCGGCGCCGGCCACTTTGCCGACTGCCGCGGCGGCAGCGCCGGGGCCGGCAAGGCAGACGACGCCCCCGCCGGCCTTTGACCGCAGCATGTGCCTGGAATTTGCCGTCGGCTCGATCGCGAAAATGCTCGGACCGGAGTTTGCGGCGATCGATCGGCATCCGACCCGGGTCCGCCTGCCGGACGAACCGCTCATGCTGGTCGACCGCATCCTGACAGTGGAGGGCGAGCCGCGCTCGTTGACCGGCGGCCGGGTGGTCACCGAGCACGATGTCACGGCCGATCGCTGGTATCTCGACGGCGGCCGGATTCCCACCTGCATTGCCGTCGAAGCCGGGCAGGCCGACCTGTTCCTCTCGGCTTACCTTGGCATCGATTTCGTGACCAGGGGCCTGGCCGTCTACCGGCTGCTCGATGCGGTGGTGACCTTCCATCGCTCGCTGCCGGTGCCGGGGGATGTGATTCGCTACGATATCAAGATCGACCACTTCTTCCGCCAGGACCAGACTTACCTGTTCCGCTTCAATTTCGAAGCGACCGTCAACGGCGAACCGCTGCTGTCGATGCAGAACGGCTGCGCCGGCTTTTTCTCCGCGCAGGAACTGGCCGCCGGGCAGGGCATCGTCCAGACCCGGCTTGACCTGCAGCCGCAGACCGGCACCCTGGCCGACGACTGGCGTGAGCTGGTGCCGATGCGGAAGGAGGCCTACGACGAGACTCAGGTCGCGGCTCTCTACCGCGGCGACCTGGCAGCCTGCTTCGGCGAGGCCTTCGCCGCACTCGATCTCGAGCGTCCTTACACCCTGCCCGGGGGGCAGCTCAAGCTGGTCGACCGGGTGCTGGAGCTCGACCCGAACGGCGGCCGTTACGGCCTTGGCCTGATCCGGGCCGAGATGGATATCCATCCCGAGGACTGGTTCCTGACCTGCCATTTCTGCGACGACAACGTCATGCCCGGCACCCTGATGTACGAGTGCTGCATGCACACCCTGCGCATCTTCCTGCTGCGCCTGGGCTGGATCGGCGAACAGGGGCAAACCTGGTGCGAACCGGTGCCCGGCGTCGACAGCGGCCTGAAATGCCGCGGCCAGGTGATCGACACCACCCGCAAGGTGACCTATCAGGTCAGCATCAAGGAACTGGGCTACCGGCCGGAACCGTTCGCCATCGTCGATGCCCTGATGTATGCCGACGGCAAGCCGATCGTCGCCATCCCCGACATGTCGGTCAGGCTGGCCGGTCTCGATCGGCAGCAGGTTGAAAAACTCTGGGCCGGCGAACCGGCAGCGGAGACGGCAGCGAGTGCTGCCCGTACCGATTCCCGCGGATCGCGTCCGGCGCTTTACGACTACGGCAAAATCCTCGCCTTTTCGGACGGCAAGCCTTCGGAGGCTTTCGGCGAAGCTTACCGGATCTTCGACCAGGAACGGAAAATCGCCCGGCTGCCGCGCCCGCCTTACCAGTTTCTGGACCGCATCGTCGATGTGACCGGAGAGGCCTTCCAAATGACCGCAGGAGCGACCTGCGTCGCCGAATACGATGTGCCGCCCGATGCCTGGTACTTCGCGGCCGAGCGTGCGGCGACCATGCCGTTCGCTGTCCTGCTGGAAATCGGCCTGCAGCCCTGCGGCTGGCTGGCCGCCTATCTCGGTTCGGCACTGACCAGCGACACCGACCTCAAGTTCCGCAACCTCGACGGCAACGCCGTTCAGCACCGTGCCGTCACCGCCGGGAGCGGGACCCTGACCACCCGGGTCGAAATGACCAGCATTTCACGCAGCGGCGGCATGATCATCCAGGCTTACGCTTTCGAGATCAGCGACAGCCAGGGTCCGGTCTATACCGGCGACACGGTCTTCGGCTTTTTCTCGGCAGAATCCCTCGCCCAGCAGGTGGGCATCCGTCAGGCAGAACAGTACCGGCCTTCGGCGGCGGAGGCCGCCCGCGGCAAGTGCTTCGATTACCCGGTCGAAGCGCCCTTCCCTCAGGCCGGGCTGCGCATGATCGATACGATCGAATTATTGATTGCCGACGGCGGGCCGGAGCAGCTTGGCTTTATCCGCGGCAGTAAACGGGTGGACCCGGCGGAATGGTTCTTCGCCGCCCACTTCTACCAGGATCCGGTCTGTCCCGGTTCCCTGGGACTGGAGTCGATGCTGCAGCTGCTCAAGGTTGTCGCCTTTGAGCGGTGGGGCGTTTCCCGGGAGAGTCGCTTCGAATCCATCGCACTCGATGAAGGGCACCTCTGGAATTACCGGGGCCAGATCGTCCCCGGCAATGAGCAGGTGGTCGTCGAGGCCGTAGTGACTGCGGTGGATGACGCCCAGCGGTTGTTGCGGGCAGACGGCTACCTGGCCGTCGACGGCCGGATCATCTACCGGATGAAGGATTTTTCCTTGCGCCTGGTTTGATCTTGATCGGCTCGGTGCAGGATCTATGTTCCTAGAATTATCTGAATTTTCTGGTACTTCTTCTCTGCCTTGCCTCGCTGACGGTCAAAAGGTAATATAGCAACCTTGTGCAAATGCAAACTTGCTAAACGTGGTGCTCAATGAAGTATTCTAGAGTCTATGTCGAATCGGTCGGCTATGAGCTTGCGCCGATCGTCGTGACTTCGGCGGAACTGGAAAACCGGCTGAAGCCAGTTTATGACGCCCTCCACATTCCTCCGGGGCAGCTGGAAACCCTGACTGGAATCCGGGAACGGCGCTGGTGGCGACCAAATACCCCGATTTCTGCCGGGGCCATCGCGGCTGCCCGTAAATCCCTGCAGGGACGCAACGTGACCCCCGCGGACCTTGGTGCCGTGATTTATGCCGGAGTGTGTCGGGAACACTTCGAGCCGGCCACGGCCTGCCAGGTTGCGGCCGCCCTCGGCGTCCAGGGCAATTCCGCAGTCTATGATATTTCCAATGCCTGTCTCGGCATCCTCAACGGGGTGCTCGACATTGCCAACCGAATCGAACTCGGCCAGATCCGCGCCGGGCTGGTGGTTGCCTGCGAAAGCTCGCGCGAGATCAATGAAATCACTCTGCGCCGGCTGCTGGAAAGCCCCGGCATGGAACTGTTCACCAAATCGCTGGCCACCTTCACCGGCGGCTCGGGAGCGGCCGCCGTGCTGCTGACCGACGGGTCTTTTACGCCGGCCCGCCGGCCGAAGCTGCTCGGCGGGGTCAATATTGCCGAACCGGAGCACCATGCCTTGTGTCGCTGGGGAGTGCGCACCGATGCCATCGAGAATCATACCCCTTACATGCAGACTGATGCGGTGGCGGTCATGAAGCATGGTGTCGAGCTGGGCAAACGGACCTGGGACGCCCTGCTTGCGGAGCTCGAGTTGCGCGCGGGCCGGGTCGACAAGGTCATCTGCCATCAGGTGGGCGACGCCCATCAGAAGCTGATTCTGCAGACGATCGGCATACCGCCGGAAAAGGATTTCACGACCTTCGAGTTCCTCGGCAACATGGGCACGGTTTCGCTGCCGGTGACGGCGGCCCTGGCAAAGGAGCGGGATGTGCTGCTGCCCGGTGACATCGTCGGCTTTCTGGGCATCGGCAGCGGCCTGAACTGTCTGATGCTGGGGATCCAGTGGTGATACATCCTTCCTATCCATTCAAAAGCCACTTTTTGACCCTGAACGGTCTCGAGTACCACTATCTCGACGAAGGTCGTGGTGAGCCGGTGGTGATGGTCCACGGCAACCCGACCTGGTCCTTCTATTACCGCAACCTGGTCAAGGCTCTGCGTTCCGCTTACCGGGTGGTGGTCCCCGATCATATCGGCTGCGGCCTGTCCGACAAGCCGGCCGATTCCTATTATTCCTTCACCTTGCAGCAGCGGGTGGACGACCTCGAGGCCCTGCTGGAGAGCCTGGATATCCGCGACAACATCACCCTGGTCCTGCATGACTGGGGTGGCATGATCGGCATGGCTTATGCCCATCGCCACCCGCAGCGGATCGCCCGCCTGGTGATTCTGAACACGGCGGCTTTTCATCTGCCTGCGGCAAAGCCCCTGCCGCTGGCGCTGAAGATCTGCCGTGAAACCCAGTTGGGGGCCTTCCTGGTCCAGGGCCTCAATCTTTTCGCCCTGACGGCGGCCCGCATCGGCTGCAAGCGTCATCCCATGCCGGCCGATCTGCGGCAGGCCTACTGTTACCCCTACCGCACCTGGCACGACCGGTTGGCGATTCTGCGCTTTATCCAGAAGATTCCCCTGGCACCCGGCGACAGCGGATACCAGCTGGTCACCGAGGTCGAGGCCGATCTGGAGCAATTCGCCGCAACGCCGATGATCATCTGCTGGGGAGAGCGCGATTTCGTCTTCGATCGGCATTTCCTGGCGGAGTGGCGGCGGCGTTTTCCCATGGCGGAAGTGCATGCCTTTCCGGACTGCGGCCACTACATTCTCGAGGACGCTGAAGAAGAGGTGATCCCTCTGATCGGCACTTTCCTGAAGGAACATCCTCCGGGAAAAGCGCAAGGATGAGCAGGGAAGGGATGTGCAATATCGCCGCTCATCTGCCGGAGATGGCCCGGAGCCAGCCGGAAACGCCGGCGATCTATTGCCCGGCGGGACAGGACCCGCAGCGCCGGATCCGCTATGCGGGTCAGACCTTCCGGGAATTGGATCAGGCCAGCAGCCGGGTTGCTCTGGGCCTGGAGCAGGCCGGTTTGAGGCGGGGAGTCCGCACGGCCCTCATGGTCAAGCCGGGCCCGGAATTTTTCGCCCTGACCTTCGCTCTGTTCAAGATCGGCGCCGTACCGGTCATGATCGACCCGGGCATGGGCGTAAGGAACCTCAAGGCCTGCCTGGCGGAAGCGGCGCCGGAAGCCTTTATCGGCATACCGAAGGCCCATGCGGCCCGCCTGCTGTTCGGTTGGGGCAAAGCATCCCTGAAAATCTTGATCACCGTCGGCTCAAGGCGGTTCTGGGGAGGGACCAGCCTGCAGAGGCTGCTGGCCGAAATCCCGGCAGACCAGCCGTACCAGCCGGCAGCGACCGAAGGTGGGGAGACTGCCGCCATCCTGTTCACCAGCGGCAGCACCGGAGTGCCGAAGGGGGCAATCTATACCCACGGCAATTTCATGGCCCAGGTCGAGGCCCTGCAGCGAGTATATGATATCCGGCCGGGCGAGGTCGATTTGCCGACTTTCCCATTGTTTGCCTTGTTTGCACCGGCGCTGGGCATGACTTCGGTGATTCCGGACATGGACTTCACGCGCCCCGCCAATGTCGACCCGAAGCGCATCATCGATGCCATCGAGCGTTTCCAGGTGACCAACATGTTCGGTTCGCCGGCCCTGCTCAAGCGGGTCGGCGAGTACGGCGAGGCGCACGCTGTGCGTCTGCCGAGCCTGAAGCGGGTGATTTCGGCAGGCGCGCCGGTACCGGCCAGGGTCCTGGAGCGGTTCACCGGTCTGCTCGATCCCGGCGTGGAAATTTTTACCCCTTACGGGGCCACCGAAGCACTGCCGGTCTGTTCGATCGGCAGCCGCGAAATTCTCGAGGAGACCCGGGCAGCCACCGAACAGGGACAGGGTGTTTGCATCGGCAGACCCGTGACCGGCATCCGCCTGGCAGTGATCCAGATCAGCGACCAGCCGATTGCGACCTGGAGCGAGGCGCTGGCGGCGGCTCCGGGCCGGATCGGCGAAATTGTCGTGCAGGGTCCGCAGGTGACCGCCGCCTACCAGAACCGCCCCGACCTGACCGCACTCGCCAAGATCCGCGATGCCGAGACGGGCGGGTTCTGGCACCGGATGGGCGATCTCGGCTACCGGGACACGCAGGGCCGGATCTGGTTCTGCGGCCGCAAGAATCACAGGGTGGTCATGGCTGACGCTACCTTGTACACGATTCCCTGCGAAGCGATTTTCAATACCCACCCCCAGGTGTCCCGCTCCGCCCTGGTCGGCGTCGGCGAGCCGGGACGCCAGCGGCCGGTGCTGTGCGTTGAGCCGGAACCGGCTGCCCGCCGCGCAGCGCATAACCTGCTTCGGCAGGATCTGCTGGCGATCGGCAGCCGGCATGAGATCACCCGGCCGGTCCGCGACATCCTGTTCCATCCCGGTTTTCCGGTCGATATCCGTCACAACGCCAAAATCTTCCGGGAAAAGCTCGCCGTCTGGGCCGAACGGGAACTGCCATGAAAGCCCTGGTCACCGGCGGGGGCGGTTTTCTCGGCAAGGCGATCATCCGCCAGCTTTTGACCAGGAACTGGCAAATCCGCTCCTTGTCACGGACTCGCCATCCGGCGTTGGATCCGCTGGGCGTGGAACATCGGTTGGGCGATGTCGCTGATGCCGACGCCGTCGATGCGGCCGTTGCCGGCTGCGACCTGGTCTTTCATACCGCAGCCAAAGCCGGCATCTGGGGGCCTTACCGGGAGTTTTACCAGGCCAACGTCGAGGGGACCCGCAATGTGATCACAGCCTGTCGCCGACACGGCATCAAGCGCTTGGTCCATACCAGTTCGCCCAGTGTGGTGTTCGACGGCAAGGATATGCAAGGTGTCGACGAGAGCGTCCCCTATCCGGCGCATTACCATGCTTTTTACCCGGCCACCAAAGCCGAGGCTGAACGTCTCGTTCTGCGGGCCAACGGACCTGAACTGGCAACCGTCGCTTTGCGTCCGCACCTGATCTGGGGGCCGGAAGACAACCACCTGGTGCCCCGCATCATTGCCCGGGGCCGGCAGGGACGGCTGCGGCGCATCGGCAGCAGAGAGTGCCTGGTGGATACCATCTATATCGACAACGCCGCCCGCGCTCACCTGCTGGCCGGTGACCAGCTCCGGCCAGGATCTTCCGTAGCAGGCAAGGTTTATTTTCTCTCCCAGGGCGAGCCCCTGCCGCTCTGGACGATTGTCGACCGCATCCTTGCCGCCGCCGGCGTCCAACCGGTGAGCAGGCAGATTTCACCCGGAGTCGCTTACACTCTCGGCTGGCTTCTGGAAAAAATTTACGGCGGCTTCCGTTTGCCGGGAGAACCACCCATGACCCGGTTCCTCGCCCGCGAACTGTCCACTGCGCACTGGTTCGATATCAGCGCCGCCCGGAGCGATTTTGGTTACCAGCCGGAGATTTCTTTCGAGCAGGGCATGGACCGTCTTCAGGCCTGGCTGCAGCAGCAGGCCGGACAGGGTCCTCCGCCCTGAACCGCCGGGAAACAGGATACCGGGTCCAGAGGCCGTATGAAGATACCTTTGACCATATGGCAAAAGCCGGCGGGCGAACTTCGCGTGGCGGAAGGAAGAATCGATCTCTGGCGATTCCGCCTTGATCCGGGCCAACGGCAAATGGCCCATCTGGCAACCTGGCTGGACAGCAGCGAGCTGGCCCGGGCGGAGCGCCTGGTGGACGCAACGCTGGCCGGGAAATTCATTGCCGGACGCGGGCGACTCCGCGAGGTTCTGTCCCGCTACCTGCAGCGACCACCCTCCCGGATTGAATTTGCCTACGGCACCTACGGCAAACCCGAACTGGCCGGTTTCGATGGCCGGGGTCTTTCTTTCAACCTGGCCCATGCCGGGGCTTGGGGTCTTTTGGCGGTGTCCGCTTCGGCCCCTGTGGGCGTGGACCTGGAGCGGATTGATCCCGATCTTGCCTGGCAGGGGGTCGCATTGCGCTATTTCCCCGCATCTGAACAAGCAGAACTCGCCAATCTCGCCCCGGCTCGCCGGAGGCGGAGCTTCTATCGGACCTGGGTGCGCAGGGAAGCTGTCATGAAGGCTGACGGCACCGGCTTTGCCGAGGCGCGCAAGCCTGCAGGCCGGCATCTTCATCATGTCAGGATTCTGCCGGTTGCCAGAGGCTACCTCGGTGCCGTGGCCTCGGTCAAGGAGATGACCTGTCTGCGGCGCCTGCATTTAGAGTAGACTCTGGTGTTCTTGAATCAGTTTTTTTTGGTTCATCTTGGAATTTCGGAGAAGTCCTTCCCGGGGTTCGATCTGCCTGCCGGCAAGACGCGACTTGGGAAAACCCTTTGCCAGCCTCTTGACTTGCTGCTGTTTCATGGGCATAATGTGTATATGCACAAAATGCCGTCCCCACGCATCGGAGGTGCCCCATGAAAATCTGTTTCCCGATATTCAACGACAAGCAGCTTGACAGTCGGATCCATGGCCGTTTCGGTACGGCTCGAAGGTTTCTGGTCGTCGACAGTGAAAGCAGGCAGATCGAGGATCGCCCGGGCCCGGAATGGTTTGCCCGCCTGCGCCAGAATACAGGACCAATCGATATCGACGCCGTGGTGGTCGGCAATATCGGCGCAAAATCTCTCGTCGATCTGGAACGGCGCGGGATCAAAGTCTATCAGGCCTGCAAAGCGACAGTTGCGGCCAACCTCGAAATTATGGCAGAATCGGGATTGACCGAGCTGACCAGTGAGGAGTTCGTCCCGCGCGGCCGGTCGGCAGGCAAGGCGGTCGGCACCTGCGGCCGAAATGCCGGTTCCGGTCAGGGGCGCGGCGGTCGCTGCGGTCTCGGCTTTGGCAGGCGACACGGGGCCGGCGATGGTTTCCGGCACGGCTCGGGCCGCGGCGGCGCCTGGTCACCGAATTAGTTTCCGTCCGGAAACGGTTCTTTTCCGCCCTGGCGGCGTCAATCTGCGGACTTGCTTGTGCGGCGTGCCGATGTACGCCCCGCGCAAGTCCTTGATTTCCTTGCCATGACGAAAAACTCCTCGTTTCCGGCTCGAAAACTGCACTGTGTCCATCCGGAGTTTCCTGATGGAGCACGAATTAAGCCAATTAACGCTGCAGGCCGCTGCCGGCAGCCTGCAGCCTGTCAGGAAATTTATGTCCCCGCGACCCAAAAAGCCCCGCAGGTGCCACTGCTCCGGGCAGACCGCAGAAGTTGTCTACAAGCCGGTTTCCGTGCCGATGAGCGAATTGTCGCAGGTCGTGCTTTTTCACGATGAAGTCGAAGCCCTGCTGTTTTGTGATGAGCAGGGGCTGACCCAGGAAGAAGCCGGAGAGAAGATGGGGATTTCCCGCGGGACGGTTCAGCGCCTGGTCACCAGCGGCCGCAGGAAGCTGATCAAAACAATTACCACCGGTCAGGCCCTGGTTGTCGAGCCCGGGTAAGCGGCCAGGCTGGTTCGGGAGAGATGATATGTATTCCGATGTCGTCATGGAACATTTCAGGAACCCGCGCAACATCGGGGTTATCGACGATGCCAATGTGGTGGTGAAAGTCGGTGACCCGAGCTGCGGCGATGCCCTGCTGGTTTTTCTCAAGATCGACAACGACCGGGTACAGGACGTCAAATACAAGATTTTCGGCTGCGGCGCGGCGATCGCCACCTCTTCGATCGCCAGCGAAATGGCCATGGGCAAGACCCTTGACGAGGTCCTGGCCATCACCGACCAGGATATTACCGACGCCCTGCAGGGACTGCCTGTCGAGAAGTGGCACTGTTCCAATCTGGCCGCCTCCGCCTTCCATGCCGCCATCAAGGAATACCGCAAAAAGACGGCCGGACCCTCTGCGGACTTCTCCGGAGAAAGCCCGTCCTGAAGTCGTTCACGCGGAATTTTTATCGACGTTCGCCCGTTGCAGGTCTACAGGTGTACCGGTTTCCCGGCAGACGCCTTTCTTGCAGCTCAAGGATGGGTCATAAGGCAGGTCGTCAAGGTAGCGCTCCGCCTGAATGGCGGCCATGCAGCCGCTGCCGGCCGCGGTGATCGCCTGACGGAACTGCTGGTCCTGGACGTCGCCGCACGCCATCACCCCGCGCATGCTGGTTTCCGTGCCATTGCGGGTCAGGATGTAGCCCTCGTTGTCCATGTCCAGCTGACCTTCGAACAACTGCGTGTTCGGCAGATGACCGATGGCAATGAAAACCCCGGCGCAGGCAAGCTCGTTTTCCTCCCCTGTTTTGACATCCTGGAGGCGGACCCCGGTCACGCCGGCCTCATCCTTGAGAATCTGCGCGACCACGGCATCCCAGACGAATTCGATCTGGCGGTTGGCGAGGGCCCGTTCGGCGAGCACCGGCGTGGCGCGCAGGGAGTCCCGGCGATGGACCACCGTCACCTTACTGGCGAAGCGGGTCAGGAATACCGCTTCCTCCATGGCCGTATCGCCTCCCCCGACCACGACCACCTCCTTGTCCTGATAGAAAAAGGCATCGCAGGTCGCGCAAACGGAGACGCCGCGACCATAGAGGGATTCTTCATTGCCGAGGCCCAGCAGTTTCGGCGACGCACCGGTGGCGATAATCAGGGTCAGGCAGCGATAGACCTGGTCGTCGACATAGATGCGGAAAGGCCGTTCCTGCAGGTCGGCCCTGGTCACGTCACCTGCGACGAAATTGGCGCCGAAGCGTTCGGCCTGAAGACGCATGTTCTCCATCAATTCATTGCCGTCAGTGCCTTGCGGAAAACCGGGGTAATTGTCGATCTGGGTCGTCGTGGTCAGCTGACCGCCCGGCTGACGACCATGAATCACCAGCGGACAGCAGCGACTGCGCCCGGCGTAGATAGCTGCGGTCAATCCGGCGGGGCCCGAACCGAGAATGATGGTTTCATAAATCACGTTCTGATTTTTCATCAGTGGACTCCTCGAATTGTTCAGCCGCATGATAGGAAGACCTGACCAGCGGACCGGCCTCGATATGGCGGAAACCCAGGTTGCGCCCGACCTGCTGCAGTTGACGGAACTCCGCCGGGGGCAGATAGCGAACGACCTCCAGGTGACGGCGGCTGGGCTGCAGGTATTGGCCGAGGGTCAGCAGATAGCAGCCGGTTTCAAGAATGTCCCGCATGACGGCAAGAATTTCTTCCCAGGTCTCTCCCATGCCCAGCATCAGTCCGGTTTTGGTCGGCAGCTTCGGCGCCAGGATCGCAGCAGTCCGCAGCAACGCCAGGGAACGTTGATAATCGGCTCCCTGACGGGCGGCGGCATAAAGTCGCGGCACGGTTTCCAGGTTATGGCCCACCAGATCGGGGGCGGCTTCAAGGAGGCTGCGCAAAGCCGAACTGTCCCCCTGCAGATCCGGAATCAGCAATTCGATGCGGCAGTCCGGCGCCAGATCACGGATTTTTTGAGTTACTTCGGCAAACTGGCGGGCACCGCCGTCGGCCAGGTCGTCCCGGGTCACAGAGGTGATTACGGCATGATTGAGTCCGAGTTCGGCGACGGCGGCCGCCACCCGTTGCGGCTCTGACGGATCGGGTTTCGCCGGCGGGGCCTGGATGACATTACAGAAGCGGCAGTCCCGGGTGCAGCGATCCCCCAGGATCATGAATGTTGCGGTCCCCCGACTCCAGCATTCACCCTGGTTGGGGCAGGCGGCGCTGCGGCAGACCGAATTCAGTCCCTGCTCACGATGCAGGCGGTCGATGCGGGCATAATTGTTCCCTGCCGGGAAACGGACCTTCAGCCAGGAAGGCTTGCGAGGCGAAATTGATGCCATCTCATCACCATGGAAAGCAAGCGACGCACAGGTTCACGTCGTCAGTGAGTTGCAGCATTCCTAACAATGCCACAGGGCTGACCGGTTTTCAACTCTCGGAATCGCCCTGAAATTCACCGAGGTAAGGCAGGTTGAAAACCTCCGCAAAGGTTTCGGTGATGCGCCGGGAGACGGCGGGCAGGTCGACATCCCGCTGCAGGGCCTGCACCATGGAGGTCATTCGGGCATCTGGCAATCCGCAGGGCACGATCATCTCGAACCCGCCCAGATCGTTGCCGATATTCAGGGCAAAACCATGCCAACTGATCCAGCGCCGGACCCCGACCCCGATTGAAGCAATTTTGCGGTCGCCGAGCCAGACCCCGGTTCTGCCGGCCTGGACCCCGCCTTCCAGGCCGAATGCGGCAAGGGTGCGGAGAATGACCGCTTCCAAACGTCGCAAATAAAGATGAAGGTCGCGACCGCAGATAGTCAGATCGATCAGTGGATAGCCAACCAACTGACCGGGCCCATGAAAAGTGAGATCGCCGCCGCGGCCGATTTCATGATAATCGATGCCGGCATCGGCCAACCTCTGCGGTGATGCGAGCAGATGGCGTTTATCGGTGCTCCGGCCGGCTGTGATGACCGGATCGTGTTCCAGGAGGATGAGCAGGTCGTAGTCCCATTCCGGCCGGCGGCTCAGCAGTTCTTCCTGGAGGCTCAGGGCTTTCCGGTATGCCACCCGGCCCAGGCGGAGCGTCCGGAAGCCGGAAGTTGCCGGCAGGCGGGGAGCACCTGCCGGCGAGGAACTTTTGACGTGAGTCTTCACACGGGTTCGAAGTTGCTTTTGTCGGCACCGCAGAGGGGGCAGACCCAGTCATCCGGAATATCTTCGAAGGCGGTGCCCGGTTCGACCCCGTTGCCCGGATCGCCTTCTTCGGGATCGTAGATGTAATCACAGATAACGCAGCGATACTTGGTCATGTTCGTTCTCCTCTAGGTCAAAATGGCGCCAGGCGCCGTTCTTGAATGCCGTTGGGGCATTCAAAAGATAAGACGCGGCCGGCAGACGGAGTCTGCGGACGGCATCCGGGGCATTATCCGGTCATTTCCAGCAGGACCTTGACAGTTTTCTCGATCCCTCCGGCGGCTTCTGCAATCGAGCCGGCCGACATGTAGGCGGGGGAGGAGATCAGCTTGTTGTCCTTGTCGACCACGTACTCCTGCACCGGGCACTGGATGTGTTTGGAGCCCATTTTGTCCATGGCTCCGGCAACGTCCTGGTTGTCACCGATGGTCAACTCATGGGGGATCTGGTCCTCACCGAGAACCCTGGACAGGATGGTAGGAGCGATGCAGACCGCAGCGATCGGTTTTTTGGCGGCATGCATGTCCCGGATAAGCCTGGCGACCTCCGGATTGACCTGGCAATCAGGACCATCGACCGCGAATGTCGAAAGATTTTTGGCCGCACCGAAACCTCCCGGAAGGATCAGGGCATCCAGGTCGCTCGCCTTGACCTGGGCAAGGTTAAGGACTTCGCCGCGCGCGATGCGCGCCGATTCGACCAGGACGTTGCGATGTTCGCCCTCGGCAACTTCTCCGGTCTGATGGTTGATGACATGCATCTGTTCAATGTCGGGCGCCATGCAGACCGCTTCGGCGCCAGCCCGGTCAATCGCCAGCAGGGTGATGACGGACTCGTGGACCTCGCTGCCGTCGTAGACGCCGCAGCCGGAAAGTATGACACCAATCTTTTTTGCCATGGTCACCTCCTTCTTAGCTTGCAAAGTGTATCATCGACAGGGTTATTCTGGAAAGATTAAGGAAAAAGAACTCCATGTCAAGCGTCGAAGCTGTTGGTTTTCCGGAAAGCGGTCATGTTATGGTGACGAAACGGCTGTCCAAGGAGCATGTCAATGAATTGCGTTGAGGATCTTTCACTCGATCAAATCGAAGTTGTCCTGTTCGATCTCGACGGCACCCTGCTCGGGGTCGACATGCATCGGTTCATCCCCACTTACCTGGATGGTCTTGCTGCGCGTCTTGAGGACTGGGCTCACAGCCGCGAAATCGTCGACAGCATGCGGCAAGCAGTGGTCGACATGCTGAGCCGGGTTGATGATCGAATGACGTTGGAACAGCGCCTGCTGGCTCGCCTCCAGAATTCCCTGGCGATTCCACCGAGCAGCTACCAACAGGCCCTTGTCGCATTCTGCCGGGAAACTCTCCCCGATCTGCAATCCTTCGTGCAGGCTCATCCCCTGGCCCGTCCGCTGCTCCGCACCTGCCGCCAGCGCGGCTGGAGAATGGTGCTGGCCACCAATCCGATTTTTCCGCGCATGGTGATTGATGCCCGGATGCAATGGGCCGGTCTGGAAGACGATTTTTTCCAATTCGTCACGGACTATGAAACCTTTCGCCACTGCAAACCTCACGTGGAATATTTTCAGGAAGTTTTAGCCAGGTTGCAGGTTCCTGCCGAGGCCTGTTTGATGGTGGGCAACGATAGCTGGCATGACATGGCTGCCTGCCGGGCCGGCATCCGGACCTGCCTGTTGACGACCTGGCGAATCGACCATCGCGACACCCGCTACCCCCCGGACTGGGAAGGGACCCATGAGGAATTCCTGGAATTGCTGTAAATGGTCGCCTGCCGCGAATTCCCCGCGCCAGGTGCAGACCGGCAGAAGCTTTCTACTGCCGATTGACAGCATCCGTGCTTTTGGTTACTCTGCGAACAGAAATGGGAGAAAATGACTGATGCGACAGCCTTTTTTCAGATGGATATGCCTGCCCTTCTGCCTGGTCAGTCTGCTGGTTCTCAGCGGCTGCGGGGATGAGGAAGCGGTGGAAAGGGCGACTTCGGTTCGCAAAGCCGAGGTCGCGCCTCCGGTGGAGGCGCCACCGGCCGAATTGCTGGCCAGCCAGCGCGCTTTTATCGAAGTTTCCGAAAAAGTCACGCCGACGGTCGTCAATATCCGTGCCGAGCGCGTGAGGGACGCCTCTCGCGTCCATCCTCTGTTCGAGGAATTTTTCGGCGACCTGTTCCGGGCTCCGCCGACCGAGCGCCGCGAGCGGAGCCTCGGTTCCGGCTTCATCCTGAGCGAAGACGGCTATATCCTGACCAACGAACACGTGGTGGCGGGGGCCGAAGATATCAAGGTCAGACTCACCGACCAGAGGGTTTTCCCGGGCGAAGTCGTCGGCGTCGACCCGAAAACCGATGTGGCCGTGCTCAAAATTGTCCCGGACGACCCCCTGCCGATGGCGGTGCTGGGCAATTCCGACCGTCTGCGGGTCGGCCAATGGGCTCTGGCGATCGGCAATCCCTTCGGCCTCGACAGCACCCTCACCGTCGGTGTGATCTCGGCGACGGGGCGGGCCAATATCGGGATTGAGGATTACGAGGATTTCATCCAGACCGATGCTTCGATCAACCCCGGGAATTCCGGCGGACCCTTACTGAATATTTACGGCGAGGTGGTCGGCATCAACACCGCGATCGTCGCTTCTGGACAGGGCATCGGTTTTGCGATTCCCATCAACCTGGCCAGTCAGATCGCCGACCAGCTGATAACCAGCGGCGAAGTGACCCGGGGCTGGCTGGGGGTCGGCATTCAGGCTCTGGATCCGGGACTGGCCGAATCCTTCGGGCTCGATCGGGTCACCGGCGCCCTGATCAACAAGGTGCTGCCGGAGACCCCGGCCGAGCGTGCCGGCCTGCAGCGCGGTGATATCCTGCTCAGTTTCAACGGCAAGGAAGTGCGGGGGGTCCGGGAACTTCAGCTGCTGGTGGCAAGCACCCCGATCGGCAGCGAGGTCCCGGTGGAAGTCCTGCGCGACGGAACGGCCATGACCCTGCAGGTCGAAATTGCCGAACGCCGCTCCGAACCGCGCGAATCGATCGCGGGCGAACCCGATGATGGCTGGCTGGGCATGCAGCTGCAGAAAGCCGAAAAGGGTCTCAGGGTGATTGCCGTGGAGCCGGGCAGCATTGCCGCGGTCAGCGGGGTTCGCAACGAAGACCTGCTCCTGGCGGTAAACCAGCAGGAATTGGAAAGCTTGCAGGATCTGCAGCGGATTCGCGGGGAGCTCCGGCCCGGCCGCAATGTTGCCCTGCTGCTGCAGCGGGGCGAAGCGATGCTGTACTTGTCGCTGCCAATTCCCAGGGAAGACTAACGGTCAGACTGCAGACCGCCTGTCGATCGGTCGCGGGACCGTTCGACCCGGATGCAGCACCGAGTGGAGGAATTATGGCCAAACTGGTAGACAACCCCAAGCTGGCATTCCGGCTGGCCCGGGCAATTGTCTCGGACATTGCTCTTTATAACCAGGAAAAGGTCAAGGAGGGGATCAGGAATGATTCCATTTTCGACATCCTGACCGAGGAACTGCAGGAGGGTCGGGACCATTTCCTCGGACGCGTCTCTCCGGAGATCGAAGATCGGAATCATCTGTATGACCGGGCGATCGTCGATGTCATGATCCGCCAGGCCGGCAAGATCGAAAGCTCGATCTGGTAGATCTCTTGGACAGGCGGACACTGGATGTCCCCCCGAATCTACGCTCCGGCCGTCTGGACAGGTTTCTGGCCGAGGCTCTGCCCGATCTGACCCGTTCCCAAATCAAACGCCTGATCGACCAGGGGGCCGTCAGCCTCGATGGCGAAGCGGTCAAGGCCGGTCAGCAGCTGCGCGGCGGCGAACGGATTTCGCTTGTCCTGCCGGAACCGGTTCCGGCAAAAGCTCTGCCGGAACCCATTCCCCTGTCGGTTCTCTACGAAGACGAAGCACTGATCGTCGTCAACAAACCGGCCGGGCTGGTCGTTCACCCGGCTCCCGGCCACTGCGGAGGAACCCTGGTCAATGCCCTGTTGTACCATTGCCAGGACCTGGCCGGCATCGGCGGAGAACTCAGGCCCGGCATCGTTCACCGGCTAGACCGGCAGACCTCGGGCGTGCTGGTAGTCAGTAAGCACGACCAGGCTCATCTGGCTCTGGCCCGACAATTCAAACGCCACACGATTCGACGGCGCTATCGAGCCCTGGTGCATGGTCTGGTCGAAGCAAGCCGCGGAACACTGGATCGGCAGATTGGCCGCCATCCGGTCCACCGCAAAAAAATGAGCGTCCACTGCCGGCAAGGACGGCGTGCCGTGACCCACTGGCAGGTTTTGCGGCGTTTCGAGCAGGATCGTCTCAGCTTGCTGGAACTGAGCTTGGAAACGGGGCGAACCCATCAGATCCGCGTCCATTTATCGGCGCTGGGGCACCCTGTGGTTGCCGATCCCCTGTACGGCAATCCCCGGCTGGAGCGCGGGCGCAGCGACACCCGACTCGAAGGCTTGATTCGGGAACTCGACCGGCACTTCCTGCACGCCCGGCTCCTGGGTTTCGAGCACCCGGAAACAGGCGAATATCTGGAACTGCAGGCACCGATGCCCCCTGAACTGCAAACGATTCTCGATTACCTGGACACCAAATATGCCCCGAACGCCAACCCGGATCCCTTGCAGGATTAACGAAACCAACCCATGAAAACGACGCGGCAAAAAAAAATCAGCTATCTGCAACCCGACTGGACGGCAGAAAGGCCCATCACGGCAGGTTTCACGACCCGCCATGGCGGTGTCAGCCGCGCCCCTTTCAACTCGCTGAACCTGGGCACCAATACCGGTGATAATCCCGCGAATGTCGAAGCGAACCGGGCGGCCCTGGCCCGGGCATTTGATTTGCCGGAGCACCTGCTGCTGACCGTCAATCAGGTCCACGGCAGCCGCGTCCTGGCTATCAATGAGCCGAATTTCGACCTTTCTCATTTCCAGAAGGTGGCAAGCGATGCCATCGTGACCAATCAATCGGGCATCCTGGTCGGGATTCTGGTCGCCGACTGCTACCCGGTCATTCTTTATGATCCCGAAGCCCATGTAGCCGGAATTGTGCATGCAGGCTGGCAGGGTGCCGCTGCAGGCCTGATCGGGCAGACCGTACAGACCATGCAGGAGCTGTTCGGTTGCCGCGCAGGCCGTTTGCAGGCTGCGATCGGCCCGGGGATCGGCGCCCATAAGTACGAGGTCGACCGCCCGGTGCGGGACGCCTTTCGGAGTGGCAGCAACCAGTGGTCGCGGATCGCCTGTGAAACCCGGCTGGGCCACTGGCAGCTGGATCTTGGTCTGAGCTGCCTGTTGCAGCTTGAAAAAGCCGGAGTCGCCCGGGACGCTGTCGATGTGGTCACAGAGTGTACCTGCTGCCACCAGGAGAAATTCTTTTCCTACCGGCGGGACCAGGGTCGGACCGGTCGCCAGATCGGGTTTGTCCTGCTGCAGTAGGGACCTGAGAGGCATGCCTCTTCAGGAGGGGGCATCCAATGGACAGACCGCATGTTCTGATTGTCGAAGATGATCCAGGGGTGTGTGAATTGCTCTACACCCGCATGCAGAAAGCCGGTTGCCGGCCGACCGCGACGCAGTTCGGCGAGGAGGCGTTGAGCCTGATCGAGGCCGATCCGCCGGATCTGATCATTCTCGATTTAATGCTACCGGGCATGAACGGCCTCGATGTATGCCGGACCTTGCGCCGAGATCCATGGATGAGCAAAATCCCGGTCCTCATGTTGACCGGGCAGTCCGCTGAAGAGGACATGCTGCACGGGTTCGAGGTGGGTGCAGACGACTACATGGTCAAGCCTTTTTCGGCCAAGCTGCTGGAAGCAAGGGCCCAGGCGCTGCTGCGCCGCGGCCGCTTCGGGGGCGATGATAAAAAACCGACGGCGGAGCAGGAAGAAAATCCGCGCCTGGTGATCAAAACCCTGGGTCAATGTGAATTAAGATTGGGAGAAACCCGCTTTCATTGCAGCGAACAGTTCAGTCCGGCCCAGCGGCAGTTGCTGGCCATGCTGCTGGTGACTCCGGCGGGTAAATTGACTCAGGAGGCGGTCCAGCTTGCTTTCTGGCCCGAGAGCTCCGAAGCAAGAGCCCGTTCCAGCTTCGACTCCCTTTTGTCACGGGTCAGGCGCACTCTGGAACAAAGTCTGCCCGGCATCGACAGCAAGCTTTACCTGACTTTGCGGCGGGGTATTCTCAGCCTCGAAAACGTGAGCGTCGATGCCCATGAATTCCAGAAATTCAGCCGGAAAGGCCTTCAGCAGGTGGCCGCCCGGGATTTCTGGCAGGCGGAATTGTCCTTTTCCGCCGCCTTCAGTCTCTGGCAAGGGTCTTTCCTGCCCGGCGATTTCGGCAACGAAACCGCGGCACGCTACCAGGATGAGCTGGAGCAGCTCTACCTTGAAGTGACTGAACAGTTCGGTCGCCTGCTGGCCCGGAGCGGCCGTCTCGACGAAGCCCTCAAGCTGGTTGATTACGCCCGCAAATACGATCCCCTGCATGACGATCTCGCCCAGCTTCACTATCGCCTCCTGCTGGCCGGGAACCAGACCGGCAAAGCCCGAAATTTGCTCGGATTATATCGGGAGGGTTTGGAGCGGGAAAAATATGCCGAGGCGGAAATTGAGGAAATATTGGCGGAATTCCCCAGTCACGGTTCCGGGGAGGATTGGCTGCCCGGGAACGCCTGACATTCACGGCAAATGACAAAAATAGATTTCCGGCTGTTATACAGAATTTTTTTTAGGGAATGTAAGAGATTTTGAGAAATTTTTGAGAAGGGCCTGGTATAAGAAGAGTGCAGGGTGAAACACCTGCCTCCGTTCCGTGACAACGGCCCGGGTCGCGCGCGACCCGGGCCGTTGTCCGTTTTACTCATCCGGCAGAGACGGTTCCTGTTGCCGGACTTCCTTCTGATGCAACTTGCCGAAGGCTTCATCGAAAATCTCCAGAAGCTTGAGATTTTGTTTCGACAACATGATGGCATTGCCGACGATGGCATAGTAAAGAATGCTCAGGCGGGTCTTCGACGTATTATCCCGGATCCTCTCCATTTGCACGGTATTCAGTTTCGCGGCAAACTTCCGCAGCTGCCTGTCGCGATCCTCCAGCCCCTTGAGATCCACGGTTGCTTGGCGGGCGAGGGCGGTTTCCACGTCGAGCAGGGTATCGTTGAGAAGATTCCTGACCTCTTCCAGTTCCTCGACCTGCACGGCCAGTAATCCCTTGTGGTGGTTGCCCACATGGCTGTAGGCGCGCAGGACGATGTCGCGATGGCCGTTGGTGAGTTTCTGCAGACGCCGAACGGTCTGCGGATACTGGTAGGAGATCGGCAGCCCTTTCTGGTGCAGCAGGCGCATGGTTTTGAGAATGTTGGCGCTGATGATGTTCGACCAGGTCTGGAACTGTTTGAGCCGCTTGCGCTGGGTCGTCAGGCGGTCGTGGTCCTGAAAGAACAGGGCGTCGAGAGTTTCGTTAAGGGATTCCCGCATTTCCCGAAGATAGATCCCCATGTGCTCAAAGTTGGTGGCAACGCTTTCCGAGGCGTCTTCGATCTTGCGAAGGTTGAAAATCTGCTGTTTGAGTGCGTCTTCAGCCATCGCCCGGTGAGTCCGGTGGGCATTCCAGATCAGAGCGCCGGCCAGGGCCAGCAGGGCGATGACGCCGATGGCTTCGGCGTAAAAAATCACCGCAGCGAACAGCCCCGCGAAGGTGAATGCCATGATCGCCGTCATGAACCAGCCGCCGATGACGGTCAGGACGCCGGTGATACGATAAACGGCGCTCTCCCGACCCCAGGCATGGTCGGCAAACGAAGTGCCCATAGCGACCATGAAGGTGACGTAGGTGGTCGACAGGGGCAGCTTCTGGGAGGTGGCATAAGACACCACGGCGCTGGCCACCATCAGGTTCACCGAAGCCCGCAGCAGGTCGAAGGAGGGTTTGCGTTCGCCGTCCAGGGGCGACCGGTAGGCGCGGGGATCGGTCCGGCGATTGACCAGGACTCGAATCCGGCGGGGAACGATGTGCTTGATCAGATCGGAAATATTCAGAGCCAGTCGGACAATGGCCCGCGACAGGTAGATCGATTCGAAGCGCTCATGCCCTTCTTCCTGCTGCCCCAGGCTGACCTCGGTTTCGGTGACCGTCCGTGCCTTGCGGGAAAGCCACAGGGTGGCGACCATGATGGCGCCCGCGCAGAGCAGAAAAAAGGTTTGGGATTGCACTTTACTGGCCAGGGCGCCCATGGTGGCGGTCAAGGGGTCGCCCGCGGCAAGAGCCGCCTGGTAGGCGTGGATGCCGGCCAGCGGGACACCGATGAAGTTGACCAGGTCGTTGGCGGCGAAAGCCATGGCCAGGGCAAAGGTACCGATCAGCACGATCGGCTTGAAGATGTTGATGCGTGCCAGCAGCAGTCCCTGCAAAATGACGGCCGAAGCAATGAAGATCACCGACAGGAGCAGCAGGGTATGGTCCTGAATCCAGGCCAGGCTCTCGGCGCTGATAAAGGTTGCTCCCTTGGCCCCCTTCACCAGGATGAAAAATGTGATTGATGTGAGTGCCAGTCCGCCCCAGAGGGCACCGTAACGGCGCAGTCTCTGCTCATAGTTGAAGGTGAACAGGATCCGGGACAGGAACTGGACGACCATTCCGCAGACAAAGGCGATGGCCACCGAAAGCAGAATGCCCATGATGATGGTGATCGCCTTGGCCGAGTTGATGTACTGAACGACCGTGACCAGGCTGTCGCCCACGGACAGGATTTTCAAAATGGATACGGCGACCGCTGCGCCGAGCAGTTCGAAAACAATCGAAACGGTGGTCGAAGTCGGCAGGCCGTAGGTATTGAACAGATCCAGCAGAATAATATCGGCGATCATGACCGCCAGAAAGATCGTCAGGAGTTCCGGCATGGTGAAAAACTGCGGGTGAAAGATGCCTTTGCGGGCAACTTCCATCATCCCACCGGAAAATGTGACGCCGGCCATAATGCCGAAGCTGGCGATGACCAGGATGGCTGCGCGCGGTGCAACCTGCGAACCGATGGAGGAATTGAGAAAGTTGACGGCGTCATTGCTGACGCCGACCATGATGTCGAATACGGCAATGATGACCAGGATGATAATGCCGGCGAGAAAGATTTCGGTACCCATCTCTTTTGCTTTCTTTGGTAATAATTGTTCGGTTGACTGGCTGTCTCAGGTGGCTGAGACTGGCCACCGCCACCTCGCGGCAAGGTACGTGAATTGTTAGGATCATGTCAAGATTTGATGAGAGGCGGCCGGCTTTTCAGGGGATGCTGACCGGAGCGGCCCGGAAACATTCAGCGGGAGCAGGGCCAAAAGCAGGGCTCAGAATGGGATGTTCTGCAAAAATTTCACCCAGGCGTCCCGGTAAGCCTTTTGGCCACGGGTAAACGTCTCGTTATGGCCGGCGTTGGCGATGCCGACCAGTTGCTTCGGTCCCGGCGCCTGCCGATAGAGGGTCTTGACCATCTCAGGGGGGCAGATGCGGTCGGTTTCGCCGTAAATGACCAGCAGTGGCGATTCGACCCGTTCGATTTTGGCCAGGTTGTCAAAATCGGCCTGGACAAGCCAGCCAAGCAGTGGATAGAGCAGGGGATAATGCCTGCGGCCCATGGCGGCGATCGAGGTAAAGGGCGTCTCCAGGACCAGGCCGGCGGGGGGCTGTTCCAGGGCGGACTGCAAGGCGACGGCGGCGCCCAGCGAGCGCCCGAAATAAATCATCCGCCCGGGGTCCCAGCCGCGGCCGGCGAGATATTCGAGCAGGCCGCGGACATCGCTGTAAAGCCCTGCTTCGCTCGGTGTGCCTGCACTCCGGCCGTAGCCTCGATAGTCGAAGATGCAGACGCCGACACCCAGTTCGATCAGGAACCGCAGATTGTCGACCCGGTAGGACTTGTTGCCGGCATTGCCCATCAGGAAAATCACCAGCGGCGCGTCAGGCGGGCCGGGCAGCAGCCAGCCATGCAGGCGGGTGCCGTCAGCTGCGGCGAAGCGGATTTCTTCATAGGCCAGGTCATAATCCCCGGGCGTGGCGGCCTGGCGCGAATCCGGAAAATAAAGGAAAGTCTGTTCGAGGCCCGACCAGGCCGGAGCCACGCTCATCAGCAAGACTCCGATTGCGAGCCAGAAAAACGGGCGGGACAGAACCTTGGCGAGCAGGAACATTGGACAAACCTTGCATGCATGGAGTTGGTTTTCCTACCGAAAAAGGAGACAATCGAATGATCCGACCAGGATCTCCAGTCGATCACCGATCACCGATCACCGATCACGGATCACGGATCACCGATCACCGATCACCCGTCTGTCGCTACTTCCGCCAGAAGGTCGGGAAAACCAGGACCAGGACGGTGAACAATTCGAGCCGGCCAAGCAGCATGCACAGGGCAAGAGTCACTTTGCCGACCGCCGGTACATGCGCGAAATTGTCGATCGGTCCGACCGAACCGAGTCCGGGGCCGATGTTGCTCAGTGTGGCGATCACCGATCCTCCGGCCGAGACCAGATCCATACCGGTGGCGGCCATAATAAACGACGCCAGGACGAAGACCGCCATGTAGAGTGCGAAAAAGCCGAGGATCGACTGCATGACCTCTTTGTCGACCGCTCGTTCGCCGAGTTTGACCAGCCGCACCGCACGGGGATGGATCAGGCGGAACAGCTGGACCTGGGCATGTTTGGCCAACAGCAGCATGCGGGCAACCTTGATCCCGCCGCCGGTCGACCCGGCACAGCCGCCGACGAACATGGCGATGACCAGCAGGTACTGGCAGAGGACCGGCCAGAGTTCGTAATCGGCGGTGCCGAATCCGGTCGTGGTAAGGATCGAAACCAGCTGAAAAGCAGTGTAGCGCAGGTTGTCCCAGAAGGACGGGTAGGCGCTCCCGGCGTTGAACAGCATGATCAGGGCGATGCCGCTGACCGCCAGCGCCAGGTAAAAGCGGAACTCCTCGTTGCGGACATAGTCCACGAACCGGCCGCGCAGCCCAAGATAGTGCAGGGAAAAATTGACTCCGGCCAGGAACATGAAGAGGGTGACCACGCCGTCGATGTAGGCGCTGTCAAAGGCGGCAAGGGAGGCATTGCGGGTCGAGAAGCCGCCGGTTGCCATGGTCGTGAAGGCGTGGTTGACCGCATCGAACAGACTCATGTTGCCGGCCATCAGCAGCAGGACCTCAATGGTCGTCAGCAGGAAGTAAACACCCCAGAGCAGCTTGGCGGTGTCCTGAATGCGCGGCTTGAGCCGATCGGCGGTCGGGCCGGGCACTTCCGCCTTGAACAGCTGCATGCCGCCGACGCCGAGCATCGGCAGGATCGCCAGTGACAGCACAATGATCCCCATGCCGCCGAACCACTGCGTCATGGACCGCCAGAGCAGCAGGCTGGCCGGCATGGCCTCGATATCGGTGAGAATGGTCGATCCGGTGGTGGTGAAACCGCTCATGGTTTCGAAAAAGGCGTCCAGGTAGGAGGGGATGGCCCCGGAAAACAGGAACGGCAGGGCGCCGAACAGGGCAAAAAAGGTCCAGCCGAAGGTGACGATGGCGAACCCTTCCCGGATCGAGAGGTCCAGCGACGAGCGGCATCCCAGGTAGAGTCCGCAACCTGCCAGGAGGGAGGTCGCCGAGGCAAGCAGAAAGGAGGTGGCCGCCCCGTCCTGGTAAAACAGGGAGACCGGGATCGGCAGCAGCAGGGCACCGGCCAGAAACAGCAATAAAGCGCCTAGAACGCGCAGGGTCAGGATGATATTCATGACGCGCTTATTCGAAGAACCGCTCGACCTTGGACAGGGCCGCCGGCAGAGAAAAAACCAGGACCCGGTCGCCAGCCTTCAAGATGCTGTCACCGTCCGGAATCTGGAATTTGTCGCCGTGGACGATGATGCCGATCAAGGCGCCGCGCGGGACATTCAAATCTTTGAGGGGGGTATTGACGATCAGGCTGTCCTCCTTGATGAGGATTTCGAGCACTTCCGAATTGCTCCCCTCGACCGCAGCCAGAGAGAGGACGTCACCGCGCCGGACATATTTCAAAATGGCTCCCGCCGCCGACAGCCGCGGCGAGACGCAGGCATCGATGCCCAGCGAAGGCGCCAGGTCGAGCAGTTCGGGACGACTGACCAGGGCCAGGGTGCGCGAGGTGCCGTGATGCCGGCAGAGCAGCGAGCAGAGGATATTGGTTTCGTCGTTCTCGGTGACGGCAATGAAGACATCGGCCCGGCCCACCCCTTCATCGAGCAGGGTTCTGATATCGGCTCCTTCCGCCTGGATGACCATGGTTTTCTTCAATTTGGCCGACAGGGCTTCGCAGCGTGACGGGTCCCGTTCGACCAGGCGGACACTGAAATGCCGTTCTTCGAGATTGCGGGCCAGCCGCAGGCCGATGCGGCTACCGCCGAGAATGAAGGCGCGGCGGGTGCGCCGCTTCGGCTCCTCCTCGATTTTCAGCATGTACTGGATGGCCGGCAGCTCTTCCTTGTGGGCAAAGATGAAAATGCTGTCGCCGACCTGGATGGTGTCGTCGCCGCGCGGGATGATGGTCTGGCCGTGGCGCGTGATGGCGGCGATGATAAACCGATACATCCCCCGGATCTCGCCGAGTTCGCGCAGGGTCAGGTTGCACAAGGGGCTGCTTTCGGTGATCCGGTAGCCGAGAAACTGAATTTCGCCGCCAACGAATTCCGCGACGTCGAAGGTGCCGGCCCGCCCGGCCAGGTTGGCCAGTTCGTCGGCAACGGCATCGTCAGGGTTGATCATCAGATCAATGCCCAGTTTCTCCTTGGAAAGCACAGCGCCGTGGCTCTGATAGTCGATGCTCTTGATGCGGGCGATCCGCCGGTGCACCCCATACTCGCGGGCCAGCAGGCAGGCCAGGATGTTGACCTCGTCGAGATCGGTGACCGCCATGACGATATCCATGTCCTTGATACCGGCCTTTTCCATATCTTCAGCGCTGGCACCGTTGCCGAGCACGGTGAGCACGTTGAGACGGTCCTGGGCTTCGTTGAGATGCTCCTGATCGCGGTCGATCAAGGTGACATCATGCCTTTCGAGCGAGAGCCGCTCCGAAAGGAACTGGCCGACCTGTCCGGCACCGACAATCAGTATATTCATGGCATTGAAACTTTCCCCGGGTGGCCGGGACAGCCGTTTTGCTCTTTCTGCGCCGGGCCACTGCGACTGCCTTGCCCTGGTGCCCGAACTGCTTTAAAATTCGCACTATAGCATGAGCTTTCGGGAAATGAAGCCCCTCAATTCAAACCCTTCGCCCCGTTGGGATGTCAAGATGGATTTCTGGGAAAATGTCTCCGAAGAGCAGCTGCGGCGGGAGCGGCAAAAGGCCCGTGAACTGCGCCGCAGCCAGTGGTGGCGCAATCGGATCGCCGCCGGCCGCTGCCACTATTGCCAGGCCGCAGTGCCGCCGCGGGACCTGACTCTGGACCATATCGTGCCGCTGGTCCGCGGCGGCCGCAGCACGCGCGGCAACTGCGTGCCGGCCTGCAAGGAGTGCAACACCCGGAAAAAAGATCTGTTACCGGTCGAGTGGCAGGAATATCTGGATCGCCTCCACGCTCAGACCCGGGCGGACGACTGACGGCCCTTTCCCGGGTTGTTGCAGTTCACGTCTCCCCCTCGGCGGAACCGTCTTTATCGTCCCCCAAGACTGCGTCCTCTTCTTCATCATCGAAGTCCTCATCCAGAAACCGTTCGAGAAAACGCTGGTTGCTGCGCAACCGGCGCCGGATCGCCTGTTCGAGTTCCGCGAATTCGTCCAGAGCTTCCTCCTGAGCATCCATCCGGTCCGGGGGGACCGGTTTATCCTGATCGGTCATCGTTGATCCTCCGGTATAAGGCAACATAGGCAGCCGCTGCCCCCTGCCAGGAAAAATCCTGGTGCATGCCGCGTTCAACCAGTTTTCTCCAGAATGGTGGCCGGTCGTAGGCGGACAAAGCCCGGTCCAGGGCTTGGAGCAGGGCGCTTGCCGAATCCTCGGCAAAAAGAAAACCGTTGGCTTCTTCGGCCGCATCCTGCGGGTCGCTGATGGTGTCCGCCAGGCCGCCGGTCGCTCGCACCACCGGCACCGAACCGTAGCGCAGAGCGATCAGCTGACCGAGACCACAGGGTTCGTAGCGACTCGGCATCAGGAACAGGTCGCTGCCGGCATAGATCCGGCGGGCCAAAGGATCGTTAAACCCTTTCAGGACCTTGCTCCGGCCGGGACAGGTTCGGGCCAGCTCGTCGAGCTGGCGTTCATAGCGAGGCGTCCCCGAACCGAGTATGACCAGCTGGAGTTTGCGGGCGAGGAGGTCCTGCCAGTTTTCGATCAGCAGATCGATGCCCTTTTGGGGATCGAGGCGAGTGACCATGGCCACGATCGGGATCGCCGGGTCCGGCTGCAGGCCGAGCTCCTCCTGCAGGGCTTGCTTGCAGACCTGCTTGCCCTGCGGATTATCAGCCGAATATCGCTGCGGCAGGGCCGGGTCGCCTTGCGGATTCCAGAGAGCAGCATCCAAACCATTGAGAATGCCGTGCAGGCGGTTGCGCCTGGATGTCAGCAAGCCCTCGAAGCCCATGCCGAATTCCGGGGTCTGAATTTCCCGGCAGTAAGTTGGCGAGACAGTGTTGACCCGGTCGGCATAGCGAATCCCGCCTTTCAGCAGCGAGATCATGCCGTGGTACTCCAGGCGGTCGATGTCGAAAAGGGCCGAATCCAGGCCGAGTTCGGTCAGTGATTCCGCTGCGAAAAGACCCTGGTAGCCGAGGTTGTGAATTGAAAAGAGGCTGCCGGTGTTGATGAAATGCGGATCCCGCCACAAATGCTGATGGAGATAAACCGGAACCAGTCCCGTCTGCCAATCGTGGGCATGCACGATGTCAGGCTTGAAATCGAGCCGGCGGGCCAGTTCGAGAGCGGCCCGGCTGAGCAGGCCGAAGCGTAGGGCGTTGTCCGGGTAATCCTGACCCTGCTCGCCGTAGAGGCCGTCCCGGTCGAAAAGCTCGGGGGCTTCGATGAAGTAAACCGGCACCTCGTCCAACCTGCCTTCCCGATATCCTGCCGGGTAGAGCCGGCCGCCGACCGGAACCGGGATTTTGGCGCGGCTGCGACGCAGGGGAGCGCCGGATTGGCGGACACAGCGATATCCGGGCAGAACCACGCGGACATCATGGCCTCGGGCCTGCAATGCGGGCGGCAGAGCGCCGACCACGTCGGCCAGGCCGCCGGTCTTGGCGAAAGGGGCGGCCTCGGAGGCGACCATCAGGATGTTCAGCGAGCGATCAGACATATCATTGTCCCCGTAGGGGCAGAGCCCAGTGCCTGCCCTATGTTTTTAATTGCCCAGCGGTCAGCTCCTGCCGTCGGCCACCAGGAACTCATCCAGCCGGCAGCCGCAGGCCTGCACGCGCTGGACACGGCGCCTGAAAATGACCAGGTCGGCCGTCAGGCGGACGACCGAGCCGGTCGGCAGCAGAAAGTTCTGCAGGACCAGGGCGCCGCACAGACGAAGCATGCGGTCCCGGTCGAACCAGGTTTCACCGTTGTGATCATTGATGCCCAGCCAGTTGCCAAGCTGCAGATCGGTGATGAGTTCCTGCAAGGAGATCAGACTCGACGAGGGGTGCGGCAGGCAGGCGGCCGTTCGCAGCAGCAGTTCGGCGAGCATCGGTCGGGACTGGCCGACCTCTTCCTCTGCCCCTTGCCGCCAGGACGCGGCAATGCCCAAGTCGTCAAGGTTGTCGGCAAATTGGATGCGGTTGCCAGGCGGACAGGCCTGCTGCAGGCATTGCTCGAGCAGTTGCCAGCCGAGAAGAGCCCCGGCAAGGTTTTGCAAGGCTTCGCTGCCAGCCCAGAGTGTTTGCAGACCCGGTCCGCTGACCGGATCGGCCAGCCCCTTGCGGAGGCGGTCGGCCATCAGCTGCAGGCGCAGCCGCAGGGGCTCGCCGTTGTAAGGAAACGTCGGCAGCACGGCTGCCGCGGCAAGAGTCTGCAGCCAGTGTCCAAAGTCGCCACTCAGTTTATCCATGCGGACCAGGGTGGTTTCCGGAAACGGGTACGCGACCATCTTGCCGGCCAGCTCCTGCAGGCGCTCGGCGGCAAACAGACGCTGCGTCGCCTGCCAGAGGTCCGGCTGCCGGAAGCGCAGACTGGTGGCGTCCAGGTCGGCGGCGCCGACATCGCCGAGGTGGCGGTAGAGACGTGCCCACTTGCCCTGCGGATCGGTCAGGGTGCGAAAGTCGTAGAGAACCTGGTATTGGTATCCCTGCAGGGAGACCGTCAGCCCCTTGCGCAGAGCCTCGGCCGGCCGCAGATATTCCAGACCGCTGCCATGGTCGCGGAAGCGGCAGAAGGCGACGTCACCGCCAAGCTCGAGTCCGAGTTCCGCGTCCAGAGGCCGTCCCGGGACGGCCTCGCCCTCTCGGTCGGGATCTGCTTTGGGGGCGGATATCGAGATTTTGCCGCCAGCCGGTTCGGCACAGTTGTTGAAAATAACCAGGCAGGTGCCCTGCGCGGTGCCGTTGCTGAAGGCGATCACGTTTTCATTGACGCCCTGCGCGGTCGTCAGGTCGTAAAAAGCAAACCGGGCGATGTCCGCAAACAGGTGACGCTGGCGCAGCAGAGGGCAGATCTGGGCTTCGTGGTGGGCGACAAATCCTTCATCCGGCATTTCCTCCCAGTAGGCCCGCCGGAATTCCATGCCGTATTTTTCCCGGTAACCTTCCATCTGACCGTGCCCGAACATGGGCAGCCCCGGCAGGGTCGCGAGCAGGGCCGCAGTGCCGAAATACTTGTCGCCCTTGCCAAACTGTTCAACAGCGGTTGCTTCGTCGGGATTGTTCATAAAATTGACATAGCGTTTCAGGATCTCCGGGTTGTATGCCAGGGTGTCCTTCAAGATTTTCCGGAACTTGGCATTCTCCTCGCGCTTGAGCAAATGCATGAAAGCGCTGTTGTAGACCCGGTGCATGCCGAGGTTGCGCACGAAATAGCTTTCCATCAACCAGAAAGCCTCGGCAATCAACAGTGTATCCGGCGCTTCCCGGCCGATGCGGTCGACGACTTCCCGCCAGAATTCAACGGGAAAGGCGGCTGCGAAGTCTTCGTCCGTCATCCAGAAAGCAGATCGCGAAGGGACTCCGGCACTGCCGCCGGGCGGCGGGAACCACAAACGGCGGAAATGCTTGCGGGCCAGTGTCATGGCGGCGTCGAAACGGATCAGGCGGAACCGCCGGGCTGTCGCCACGATCAGATCGGACATGGCCTGCCGTACTTCCGGCAGCAGGAAATTCAGCTGGGCCGTGTCGTTCCAGGGCATGTGAGTACCGTCATTGCCGTGATAGAGATAACGTCGGCGGCCATTGCGGTGATCGACGTGCTCGAAGACCACCGCAGCATCACTGTGGTCCCAGTAGCCGTCCTCGATACGAACACTGATCTCGGCATCTTCGCACAGGTCCGGTCCCATGAACCGGTAGCCCGGATAGGGCGGCGCACTGTCCTGAATGTACCAGTCCGGGTGCTGTCTGACCCACTCCGCATCGATGCCGGTATGGTTCGGCACGACGTCGCAGGCCAGGCGGATGCCGCGCGCAGCACAACGCCCCTCGAGGTCTGCCAGCGCCGGTTCGCCGCCGAGATCGCCTGCGACCCGGTAGCTGTGCAGGGCATAAGCGGAGGCTTCCGCTTCAGGATTGCCCCGCATCTGCTTGATCCGGCGCGATGCCGGGGATCGTTCCCAGATGCCGATCAGCCACAGGGCATTGAAGCCCCAGCCAGCGAGCCGGTCGAGCTCGCGGTCGGGAATCTGATCGAGGGTGGTGATGTTAGACTGGTGCTGCCGGCCGAGCTGGCCCAACCAGACATGCACCGACTTGGCGATCAGCACCACATTCGGCATCCAGTCGGTATCGGCGGAAAAGGCGGCCGGCTCCCAGGTTTCGAGTCCGGCTCGATAATCAGGGAGGGGCGCGGGACCGGGGCCAGGCGCGCGAATCACGGCTTCTTCCCGAAGAAGCGCTGCGCCGACTTCAAGATTGCGCAGCAATCCGGTCGGCAGCCAGTGCCGCCAATGGGCAATCACATAGGCGACCTGCCCGGCCAGGTCGTGGGGAGAGGCTTTGACGGGGGACAACAGCAGGGATTTGAGCGGCTGCCCCCAGGGGGGGGCAGCCTGGGGGTCGAAGGGCAGGCTCGAAAGATGATCGAGAATGAATTCGAAGCGGCTGCGGCTGGCCGGGTCTGCTTCCCGGAAGAGCGGGATCAGGTCCTGCAGCGCGGGATTCTCGGTCTGAATGTTCAGCAGACAGATGGCGGCGATCAGCTGTTGTCGGCCTGCCAGCGTCTGGCGGTTGTCGGATTCGATTAACTGGGCCGGTTCCGGGATGTCCGGCAGCTGGTAATGCTGCTGAAAGAGAGCACAGGTATTGGCCAATGACGCCAGAGGAAACGCCCGGCCGCGAAACTGCAGAGTCCGTCGGCCCGGCTGGAAACCATAATGTTCCAGGTAGCGCGCGCTACAGCAGCTGATTGCAGCGTTCAACTGGGCCAGAAGGTACAGTCGCGAACCGCTGAGGCCCAGTCCCAGAGCCAGGCGCCTGGCCGTCTCCAGGTCGATGCCTCGAGTCAGCAAGGCCTGCAGGCGCTGATCGACCAGACGACGACGGCTTTCCGGGTTGAACAGAAACTGCGGGCAGTCATGCCTGTCACGTTCGGAACTCATCGAACCTCTCGTCGGCAACGGCCTTGATGTCGGCCTCAAAGCCTGGTGGGCATGTCGACACTGCGCAGGTGGCGGGCGGCATCTTCGGAGGGCATGCTGTTGATAAAAACCCCGCTGCCCCACTCAAAGCCGGCGATCCGCTTGAGGCGCGGCACCAACTCCAGGTGCCAGTGAAAGTCATTCGCCAGCGACATCCAGTCATCCGGTCTGCCGGCCCGGGGATGGGCCGGCGGCGCCGTGTGCAGAATAAAATTGTACGGTGGGTCGCGCAGCAGGCTGCGCAGCCTCTGCAGGGTGTTGCGCAGGGCGGCGGCAAATTGGGCCAGGGCCTGATCGGTTTCCAGGGCAAAGTCATGGTTGTGGCGGACGGGGAACAGGCGAAGTTCGAAAGGAGATGTCGATGCGTAGGGGGTGACCACGATAAAATGTTCATCGTCGTAGACAACCCGGCGTCCATCTGCCCGGTCCTGGGCAATGAGGTCGCAGGACAGGCAGCGTTGCTGTTCCTGGTAATAACTGCGGCAGGCATTCAGTTCGACCTTGAGCAGCGGCGGGGTGATCGGCACGGCCATCAACTGGGAATGGGGATGGGAGACCGGCGAACCGGCTTCGACTCCATGGTTTTTGAAAATCTGCAGATAGCGGAATCGCTTGTCGAGCCGCAGGTCGAGCAGCCTCTGCCGATAGGCCTGAAAGATGCAGGTCAGCTGCTTCAGATCCAGGTCGGCGAGGCTCTGGTCGTGGTCCGGGGTCTCGATGATGACTTCGTGGGCGCCGATGCCCTGCATCGCCTGATAAAGACCTTCGGGATGCCGGTCGAGTGCGCCTTCGATCCGCAGCAGCGGGAACTTGTTGGGCACGACCCGGACCCGCCATGGCGAGAAAGCGGAGCCCTCGACCGGATTGCGCACGGCGAAGACCTCCGGTGGCGTGCGATCTTCGCGACCCGGGCAGAAAGGGCAGGCGGTCATGGTCACCCGCTGGCGGTCGACAAAAAATTCGCGCGGATGTCTTTCCCGGTGGTTCGCAGTTATCGACCAGGTGCGTTTCAGTGGATCCCAACGAAATTCGGACACGAGCGATTACCTCGTTATTGTAAAAATTGCATCAGTGGATTATTGCCGACCCTGAGAGGTCATCCAGGTCAACCGCTTGGCCCATCTTCGCCGCCGGCATCAGGATTGGCCATCTCTTCAAGCCAGTTCCTGATTTTGGCCTGATAGGTGTCGCGCAGCCGATCGGCTGCAGCCTGGTCCCTGGATTCACAGTAAAGATGAGCCACCGGGCGGTAGGGGTCGGGAAGAGTCAGGACCCAGCCGCCGCCGGTTTCGATGCGAACGCCGTCGATGAAGGATGCCTCCTGATCGACCGCTTCTTCGCTCATCCTGCGCATCAGGCCCCCTTTGTATTCCCAGGAGCAGGGGATCTGAACATGATGATAGGTGGAGATGGGGACTTTGTCGAGGGCAGCATCCAGGGACAGCCCGGTCTGAGCGGACAACTCCATCAATTTGGCAATCGTATAAAGCCCGTCAAAATGGGCCTGAAATGCTGGGAAGCCGAAACGGCCGTCAAGCGACCCCACCAGCCGAGCCTGGCGATCTCTGGCCGCCTCGACCAGGGAGCGGCCATCGGCACGGGCCCGACGGACCGTCATGCCGGTGTCCCGAGCCATAAGATCGAGGGTGTCGGGGGCCGCAACCGGCGCCAGAACGAGGCCGGTCGGTTCGGTCCTGGTGACCAGGGCGGTCAGGAGGTTCAAGGCTTCCAGGTCGGTCAAAATCCGGCCTGAGGAAGACACGATGCGGACTTTCTCCCCCGAGGGCCCGAGCCAGAAGCCGGCGTCGGCGTCCAGAGTGACCACGATCCGGCTCAGTTTGTCAAGCGCTTGCTGTTGTTCCTCGTCCGACTGCAGGACCCCTTTCTCGTGGACATGGGAATTGAGTTCGGTCAGTTCGAAACCGAGGTCGGTCAGCAGTTCCGGCAGCAG
>DATFJP010000007.1:0-3680 GCA_035269105.1 Desulfuromonadales bacterium | reverse complement strand
AGCCGGACCTGGACGAAATCTGTCTGTTCCAGGGGCCAGCAGGGAATTTGCATTGCAAGTAAAAGGTCCTGTCAGGGAAGGTTTTGGAGACGGCCCGGGTCAAGTGAAAACCAGGTGCGATCAGATGAAGCAGGGCTAAGGGGCTCGTACGAATTTGTGGCGTGATGGATAACAGGGCGGAGCCGGATCATCCGGTTCCGCCCTGTCTTTGCTGGTGCCATGACCGGTTCTGCTCCGCCCGTCACGGACGCCGGCACGCCTGGCTTTAATTGTACGAGGTTTTGAGTTCCATGCCTTTGCGCGCTTCGGGATCGAGGATTTCACTGGCCTTCGCTTCCTCGAACCACTCCTGTTTCAGGCCGTTGAGAAACTCTTTTTTCTCGTCGACCAGCTGCTCATAGGGCAGACCGATCAGTTCCTGGGCCTTTTCCTTGGTCGAGAAATCAGGCGCCTCATATTCGGCGGCCCCGTGCTTGGCGAGAATCGTGCGCAGCTTGAGGCGTGCTTCCTGGCCCTTGTTAATGGCGCTGCCCAGGACGCGCAGGGTTTCCTCGGGGGCATGGAAAAACGCCCCATGGGCGGCGACGGCATAGTCCCAACGCCACTGACCGTGGCGGATATCCTGCAAAGCCGGCTGCATTTCCTCTTCACCGGCACCGAGTTCCCAGGCCTTGGCTGCTTCAAGATGTGCTTTGGCGAGAACTTCAGTGGCTTCCGCCGCCAGTTCATCCTTCCGCTCAAGTTTGCGCTCCACCGTGGCCCGGAACTCTTTTTCGGTTCCCTGGTGGCAATTCAGGCAGGTGTTGCCGATATTGTCCAGCGGGCTCTGCACCTGGTGGTCGGAATATTTGACGCCGCCTTCCCGGACATAGGGCATGTGGCAGTCGGCGCAGGCCAGGCCATTCTGGCCGTGGACGCCGGTGACGAATGTTTCGTAGCCGGGGTGCTGAGCCTTGAGCATCGGGGTTTTGCTGAGTTTGTGCGTCCAGTCGACAAAGTTTCGCTGATCGTAATAGGCCTCGATCTGTTCAGCCGACATGCCGTTATCCCAGGGGTAGGTCACCACTGCGGCGGTTGCTTTGTCGCCCTGGTCGGTGGTCCATTCGGTTTTCTTGAAATAGTATTCGGCGTGACACTGGGCGCAAACCAGCGACCGCATATCCTGGTGCGTGGCATCGGCGTATTTCAGGCTGCCTTCGGCATCCAGCGACCTTTTCAGGTAATCGCGGGTGACGGTCAGCTTCATGGTCTTGTTGTCATGGCAGTCGGCGCAGCCGATGGGGTTGACGACTTCTCCGCCGTGGCCGGCCCATTTTTCGGTAAAGAAGGCGAGTTCGCCGATTTCATCGATCACGCGCGGCACGTCGGGTGATTTACAGGTCCAGCAGGCGGCCGGCATCGGACCGGACTTGCTGTCGACCGGTGCGCCGGTGCGCAGAGTATTGATGTTATCTTCCACGGCATAGTGGTGCCCGCGCGGTGCGTTGTAGTCTTTGGCGAAACCGTAGCCGGCCCACATGACCACCAGGGCCGGCTGCTCCTTGAGAACATCCTTGATTTCGTCGCTTTTCTTGGTTCGCATGTAGGAGTCATACTGTCGCGGAAAATACTTTCCCCACTCCGAGCTCTTGGGGTTGAATTTCTCGATGTCCGGAACCATGTTGATCATTTCCTGTTCAGCCTTGTTCTCTTTGATGGAAACGGTCAGCAGCAGCAGCGGAACCAGAATGGCGATCGATACGACGGTGACAAGCCAGGATTTTTTCATCATTCATTCTCCCTTTTTATGTGGATTTTCGTTTAAAGTTCCTTGACGCCCAGGTTGTTTTGGGTGGCTGTGAGAGGCCGGGTAATGCCGTGGGGCAGACCGCGGTGGCAGTCCCAGCAGGTGCGGCCCATGGCCACGTCGCTTTCCGTCTGCTGGTAGAGTTCCGCATTGACCTGCATTTGCGAGACGGCCTCCTGGTGACAGGAGATGCAGTTGGCCTGAATGCGTTGCGCGGCATCCTCGGTGACCCGCAGGTTGCTGCCGTAATTGCCGAGAGTCATGGCCACCGAGTGATTGAAGCCGTCGCGAGCCTTGGCCACCATTTTGCCGACCAGGGATTCCCGGGGCAGGTGGCAGTCGACGCAGGCGGCCCATTCCCGATGCGAACTGTGCTGCCAGGTCGCGTAATGGGTGTTCATGGTGTGGCAGTTGATGCAGACTTTGGGATCGCTGGAAAAGTAGGACAGCATCCGCGATTCATGCACCAGGTAGCCGGTCATGCCGATCACGGCCAGGACGCTGGCGGTGGCCAGGTAGGTTATGACGTTTCGCTTTCTCATAGGCAGTCTCCCGGAGGCTGATGGTTGAGATGTCCAGTCTTTGGCATCGTCTTCCCTTGCTTTGCTCGAATCATTTCCACTTTTTCTTTTGCAATGCACGCGCCAAGTAAAAACTCCTTTTAAAAAAGATAGTTAGAGTTGTTTCGGACCAGCCGGCGTTACCGTTTGGTAGCTTTTCTTGAATTCTTGAGTTACCTTTTGGTACCATTCTTTTTGATAGCAGCAGCTTTAGTGGATTCTAACAAGGCAGAGTGGCCATGCAACTGAGAACCAAGTTCGTCCTGCTCATCGCTTTGGTGGTCACCTGTTCTTATGGCGTTACCTTCTACCGGACCTCGAATTTTCAGGAACAGCTGGTGGTCGAACAGGCGACCCGGCAGGCCAAGATGCTGTTCCACCAGATTCGGTTGACCCGGCAGTGGGTCGCCGATCATAACGGCCTGTTCTTTGTCAAAGAGCCCGGGGTCGAAGAGAATCCCTTTCTCGCCGATGGTCAGATCCTGGACATGGAAGGCAATTGGCTGGTCAAGCGCAACCCGGCCATGGTCACCCGCGAGTTATCGGTTTACGCCGCCCGGGAAGGCATGGGCAAGTTCAACGTCACCAGTCTGAAGCCCCTGAATCCGGAGAATGCGCCGGATGCATTCGAGCGGCGCAGCCTGCAGCAGTTTGAAAAGGGGGTGGCCGAGACAGTGGAGATCGAAAAAATTGCCGGCAGTTACCGGCTGCGTTACATGGCCCCTCTGAAAGTGGAACGCGGCTGCCTGACCTGTCATTCGGAACAGGGCTACCAGGTTGGCGATATCCGGGGCGGCATGAATGTCACCATTCCCATGGACCTGGCTTTCGCGGAAATCGGCACCAACAACCGCATGCTGCTGAACATTGCCCTGGCCACCATCGTCATTGTCTCCCTTTTGATCTTCGGTCTGTTCGAAATCCTCGTGGCCCGGCGTATGAAAATACTTGCCCGGGTCATGGACCAATACCCTCAGCGCCGCAGCGAGGAAAATCCCCTGCTCCAGGACAAGGATGAAATCGGCGCTCTGGCCGGCCATTTCCGCAACCTCTGCCAGCGCCTGGAAGTTTCCAAGCGGGATCTGGACGCAACCCGCCAGCAGGTCTTCCAGAGCGAGAAACTGGCCGCCCTGGGGCGACTGGTGGCGGGCATTTCCCATGAGATCAATAACCCTCTCGGCGGCATGCAGAACTGTCTGCAGACCATGCGCCGCAACCTTGATCAACCGGAACTGCTTAACCGCTACCTGGATCTGCTCGGTCAGGGGGTGGCGAGGATCAAAGGCACGGTGCAGCAGCTGCTCAATATCGGCCGCCGGGAGCCGCTGGAGCTC
>DATFJP010000006.1:0-19814 GCA_035269105.1 Desulfuromonadales bacterium | reverse complement strand
GGCAGGACCAGCGTGCTGACGGCAGCCTGGCCTGGGAACTGTTTCCCTTTTTCGAATTTCGTCGATCGGCAGATGATGTGGATATGCGCCTGCTGAAAGGGATGCTGACGTATCACGCGGGATCTTCCGGCGAGGGGTTTCTCAAATTTCTTTACCTGCCATGGGAATTGTCGTTGGCGAACAAGACTCCAGCAGCCATGGAACCGGGATCGCAATGAACCTGATATCCGCCATAGGCCGCAAAATCCTTCACTTGGCGCAGGGGACAGGGGAGATGTTGTCGCTGCTTTTTGAAATGATCTACTATTTCAAGGAGGCGCCGCGCAACGTGCACAGCATCTTCAGTCAAATGTACCAGGTCGGGGTCGGCACCCTGCCGATCGCCATGCTGATGGCCCTGTTCGTCGGCATGGTTCTCGCCTTGCAGACCGGCTCGGAACTGACCCAGTACGGTTCGCAGGAAGCGATCGGCGCCATCGTCGGTCTTTCCATGGTCAAGGAACTGGGTCCGGTCATGACCAGCCTGCTGGTCGCCGGCCGGATCGGTTCGGCCATGGCCGCTGAAGTCGGTGCCATGAAGGTATATGAAGAGATCGACGCGCTGCGGACTCTGGAAATCAACCCGGTCCGGTATCTGGCCATGCCACGCCTGCTCGGTTGCCTGCTGGCTGTTCCGGCCCTGACGGTTTTCACCATGCTGGTCGGAATCTTCGGCGGCAGCATCATCGCCGAAGTCAACCCGATGATCAATGTGCCGATCAGCGTTTATTACGATAACCTGATGCGCTCTCTCGGTTATGTCGATATCCTCAAGGGACTGATCAAGGCCATGGTTTTCGGCGGGATCATCGCCCATGTCGGCTGCTATATCGGTTTCGGAACAACGGGCGGCGCGCGCGGGATCGGCGTGTCGACGACCCGTTCGGTGGTGATCTCGTTTCTGTTGATTATGATCGCCAATTATTTCCTGACCCGTTTTATGATTTAGTTTCCGTCCGGGAACGGTTCTTTTCCGGCTCGGAAACTGCACCGTGTCCATCCGGAGTTTCCGGATGGAGACGATTTAGGAGGAAGGGTGACAAGCTTTCACGGCAAACAGAATGAACTGCTGACGGTCCTGTCCGGAGTGTCGCCGTTTAATGGTCTGCTCGGCAAACTGGCCCACGGCTTCGGTGGGCACTTTTTCGAAGAAGAAAAATATGTGTCCCGCTATGAACAGTCCCGCGGCGTGTCGATCTCGATTCGCAATCTCAACAAGTCCTTCGAAGAGAACCATGTCTTGAAAGACGTTAACCTCGAGATTGCCGCGGGCGAAACGTTTTCCATAATCGGCCCCTCCGGGACCGGAAAAAGCCTTCTGCTCAAGCATATCGTCAAATTGATCGAACCCGATTCCGGCAATGTGCTGATCGACGGCCAGGATATTTACCGGGGCAAACCCGGTGATGCCGAGAGGAACTACCGCTACAGCATGGTTTTTCAATCATCGGCCCTGTTTAATTCGTTGTCGGTCGGCGAGAATGTCGGACTCTGGCTGCGCGAGAAACGGGTCTGCAGAGAGGCGCGGATTCGGCGGATCATCAGGGAAAAGCTCAAACTGGTCGGTCTGCAGGGCAAGGAGGAGCTCAGGACGGAGGAATTGTCGGGCGGCATGAAAAAACGGGTTGCCATTGCCCGTTCCCTGGCGATGAATCCGGATCTGATTCTCTACGACGAACCGACGGCCGAACTGGATCCGGTGACCTCCGACGAACTGGCGCGAGTCATTATGAGTCTTCGCGAGAAAGTGGAATTGACGACGGTTATCGTCAGTCACGACCTGAATTTTGCCCTGCATCTTTCCGATCGCGTGGCCATGATGCAGGACGGCAAAATTGTGGAGATCGGCACGCCGGAAGAGATCAAGCAAAGCCGGAATCCCGTGGTCCGAAACTTCATCTACACGACCACCAAGGGCATCCAGGGAGAGGGGAATTGATATGGCGGTGAGTACCGAACAGAAGGTCGGCCTGTTCTTTCTGGCTGCTCTGATCACATTGGGGGTCATGATCGAACTTGTCGAAGACTGGCGGCCCTTCGAAGACCAGCGGGCCTACCTTGCCTATTTTGAGACCTCGGTCGGTCTCAGGGAGGGCGACCCGGTCAGAATGGCCGGGGTGGAGGTTGGCCGGGTCAGCGGCATCGGCATTGAAGACCACCGGGTCCGGATTGATTTTACCGTCAACGACCAGGCGGTCATCAGGGCGGACAGCACGGCAAGCATCCGGCAGACCAATCTCTTGGGAGGCGTCTTCCTCGGCCTGGAGTTCGGTTCTCCGCAGAGCGGGACCCTCCCGGCCGGCAGTGCGGTTCCGACCCGAAAATCTTCCAACTTCGACGAGTTGATCACCAACCTCGACCAAAACCAGGAACGTGTTCTGGGCGCCCTGGGGGAATTGATCCAGGAAAACCGGGAGCAGTTGAGCGATGCCGTGGACAGCCTGAACAGCATCATGACCAAAATCGACGAGGGTGAGGGCACTCTCGGCCAATTGGTCAATCAGCCGGAGCTCTTTCGGGAACTGGTCGATTTCTCCAGGAGGTTCAATAGCCTGTTGACCCAGATTGAAAGCGGCGAGGGCACCTTCGGCAAATTGTTGACCGACCCCCGTCTCTATGACCGTCTGCAGGGAACCCTGGAGAATGTCGAAGAGATTTCGGCAAAGCTGAAAAGCGGCAAAGGAACCTTCGGCCGGATGCTGGAGGACGAATCTCTTTACGATGACCTGCGCATAACACTGAACGGGCTCCGCGAAATCACCGAAAAGATCAATGCCGGCCAGGGGACCATGGGCCAACTGGTCAACGACGACGCTTTTTATGCCGATCTGCGCCAGGCTGTGGCGAGGCTCAACAGCATCGCCGGCAAAATCGACAGCGGGCGGGGAACCCTTGGTCGACTGATTAACGAGGACGCCCTGTATCGGGACGCGGAAACCACCCTGCAGAAGGTTGAAAAAGCCGTTGACGGCTTGAGCGACACCGGACCGGTTTCAGCCCTGGGCGTCGTCCTGGGGACCCTGTTCTGATCTTTGCTCGATATTTTTTGGGATATGACGGGACTTTCCTGCAACATGACATAATTCTTGCACTTTACCCCTCCGCCTGTTCTTGTGTCGGGTTTCATGCGGGTCCAATTTACGGACCTGGTTGCCCAGGAGAGGGGTTCCGGATGACATTTTCCCGTTTGATCCCTGCGGTCTGCCTGCTGCTTGCCTGCCTGCCGCTGGCCGGCGCCGGTGCTGCCGAACGTCTGGTCTCGGTGATCATGATTGAGGATCAGCCACGCTACCGGACCATACATGAGGTTTTCTCGCGAAACCTGAACAACGGCAAGGGGACCAGAGTCTGGCTCCAAACCCCTGCCGAGGATGACTTCTCCCTGCGCAACAGTGTCCGCAGGGCCCAGGAACGGGGTTCCGACGTGATGGTAACCTACGGTGCCGCAGCCACGGCAGCCGCCCTGGCTGAATCCTCAACCACGCCCGTCGTTTACGCCGACGTGGCTGATCCTCTCATCCAGGGCTTTATTGCCGGGCAGACGACGCCCGGTGAAAAGGTGACGGGTATCCGCGGCGACGCTCCGGTGCAGACGCTTCTCAAGCACATGCGGACATTGACAGGCGCCACCCGACTGGCCGCTTTGTACCCGGCAGACGACCGGGCTGCGGCCAACCAGATCGAAACCTTGCGGCGAGTTGCCGCCAAAAACGGCTGGGAGGTGTTTCCGGTGGCTCTGGATGGCCCCCTGTCGCCGAGGGAAATCCTCGACCGGGTGCCGCAGGAGGCCGAACTCCTGTATTGCTCCTGCAGCATTGAGCTGCTCCGCGATGCCCCGCAATGGATACCACTCGCCATGCAGAGACAGCTGCCGGTGATCTCTCTGGCTCCGGGGCTGGCCGAGCAGGGTGCGCTCATGGTTCTCGAATCCGATCCTGCCGAACAGGGGGAAGTTCTGGCCGGATATATCAATCGCTTGCTGGCGGGAAGCCGTTTGCAAGACCTTCCTCCCGAGCACCCCCGCCGCGTTTCGCTGGTCGTCAACCTGAAGACAGCCGGGCAATTGGGCATCCGGGTGCCCTTCGATGTTCTGGCCGCGACCAGTCGCCTCATCCGCTGAAACGCTTCAGTTCAGCCAGTAAAGCAGAACGGTCAAGGTTACGGCACTGGTCAGGGTGCTGAACAGGATGGCGCCTGAAACCAGGTCGGGACGGGTGTTGAAACGGACGGCATAAAGCAGGGTCAGGACAGCGGCCGGCGTACTGGTCTGCAGGACGATGACATCGCGGGTCACGCCGGTCATGCCGAGCAGGGTTGCCAGCAGGAAACCGATGATCGGCCCGAGAATCAGGCGGATGCCCGTGGCAAGGCTGAAAAATCCCCAGGCACGATGCAGCCTCGCGCTCGCCAGCTGCATGCCGAGCAGGACCAGCATGGTGGGAATGGCCGCCTGACCGAGAAGTTCGACCGGCCGGACAATGAACTTCGGCGGCACCCAGCCCAGGCTCTTGATGATCAGGGCCAGGACAACCGCATGAAAAATAGGGATGCGCAGCATGTTGCGGACCGCCTCGCCCCAGCGGACACCCTCGCCCTGGGCGACGATAATCGCCTGGGTGCCGAGGGGGATGCTGAACAGAATGAAGGCGAGAATGGAGATGCTGAGAGCGGCCTCGCCATAGGCAAAAAAAGTCAGCGGCAAACCGAAATTGCCGATATTCATCATTGCCGTGGTTAAAATCAGGGCGCGGGTGGCGTCAGGGTCGAATTTACAGGCGCGGGCTGCAGCATAGGCGATCAAGGTGAAGATTGCCGTGTAGATGACCATATAGAGAGTCATCTGCAGCACCTGGTCATAAGCGACGTCGTGTTTCAGGAGGGAGGCGAAGACCAGTGCCGGAGAAAACAGCAGCAGCGAAATGTTGGCAAGCGACTGCTTGTCGATATCGGTCTTCTTCTCCAAAAAGAACCCGGCGAGGGCCAGCAGGAAGACCGGCAGTATGACATTGATGAAGATCATGCTCCTGCTATTAGCACTCCAGGCGACAGCCAGGCAAGCCAAAAGGATACCCGCCGGCGACCAAATGCTGGCACTGACTTGCCGGGGTCGTTAAACCACCGGCGAATCTCTCCAGATTGGCATTGACAAGGCTTCCAGCATGCTGCTTAAATAACCTGTTTTCCAACCTTAACCCTAAACCCGCGCTCCGGGGAGGACGTCTTATGAATCCGCTGGCCCAGGAACTTAACAACCAGATATCCCAACACAATTCATGCGTGCTTGACATGCTTTCCAATCTTGGGAAAAACCTGTTTTTCCCCAAGGGCATCCTGACTCAGTCTGCCGAAGCGAAAGAGAAGGCACATCGCTTCAATGCGACCATCGGTATCGCCACCCAGGGCAAGGGGCCGATGTTCCTGCAATGCATTCAGGACAAGCTGAGCGCCTTCGACCCCAAGGACATCTACCCCTACGCACCGCCCGCCGGCAAGCCGGAGCTTCGCTCCCTCTGGCGGGAAAAAATGCTGCGCGAGAACCCCAGCCTGGATGGCAGGCATTTCGGCAACCCGGTGGTCACCAGCGCCCTGACCCACGGCCTTTCGATCGTGGCCGATATGTTCGTCGATGAGGGAGACCATCTGATCCTGCCGGACATGCTCTGGGGCAATTACAATCTGACCTTTGTGACCCGCCGCGGCGCAGTGGTCAAGAAGTTCCCGACCTTCACCTCGGATCGCGGTTATAATGTGGCAGCCTTCAAGGCCATTCTGGAAAACAGCGCCACCGAGAAGGGCAAAGTCGTCGTTCTGCTCAACTTTCCCAACAACCCCAGCGGTTACACGCCGTCCGCGTCCGAGGGTGAAGCCATCGTCGCCGCCATCCGGGAGGTCGCCGAGCAGGGCTGCAATGTGGTGGCGGTGACCGACGATGCCTACTTCGGCCTCTTCTACGAAGACTCCATGCAGGAGTCGCTGTTCGGCAAATTGGCCAATCTGCATCCGCGCGTGCTGTCCGTCAAGCTGGACGGCGCCACCAAGGAAGAATACGTCTGGGGTTTCCGCACCGGATTTATTACCTTCGCCGATGGCTCCGATCATGAAAATGAACCGGTGATCACCGCCCTCGAAAAGAAAACCATGGGCATCATCCGGGCCACCATCTCGAACTGCCCGCATCCGTCCCAGACCTTTGTGATCGAGGCATTGCGCTCCCCGGACTTCTTGGCGCAGAAAGAAGAGAAGTTCAAAATCATGAAGGGCAGGGCGCTCAAGGTCAAAGAGGTTCTGGACAGCGGCAAGTATGATGAGGCCTGGGAATATTATCCCTTCAACTCCGGCTATTTCATGTGCCTCAAGCTGAAATCGGTCGATGCCGAGCAGCTCCGTGTCCATCTGCTCGACAAGTACGGCGTCGGCACCATTTCGATCGGCTCCAGCGACCTGCGGATCGCTTTTTCCTGCATTGCCGAGGAGGATGTCCAGGAATTGTTCGACACCATCCATGCCGGCGTGACCGATCTCGCCTGATTGAGTTGTCCGGCCGCGCGGTCTCCCGCATCCGGAGGCCGCGCGGTTTTTTTTCCAGGGATTTATGACCGCTCTCAGCGACAGACCGCAGGTCCGTGCTTTTCTGCCCGCTCTCCGCTCAGCGGCGAACGGGCGCGATTGTTTTCTGATCGGCGGTGCGATCCGTGACTGGCTGCTCAAAAAAGACAGCAGCGACTTCGATTTTGCCACTCCTTACGACCCAACCGGCCTGGCCCGGGAATTTGCCGCGGGCGTTGGCGGACACTGGTTTGCCCTGGACGATTCACGTCACCAGTCGCGGGTTGTCGCCGACACGGATGACGGCCGCCTTACCTTCGATTTCGCTCCCTTCCGTTCGGCCACTCTGGTCGGCGACCTGTCCCTGCGCGACTTCACCATCAACGCCATGGCATTTGCCCTGGACGACGAATGGGACCAGGCCCATCTGATCGATATCCTGCAAGGGCGTCGTGATCTGCTGACCGGAACCCTCAGGATGTGTGCCGGTTCAGTCCTGCGCTCCGATCCTCTGCGCATATTGAAAGGTCTGCGCCACTGCCTGGAGTTGGGCCTCAATCTCGAACCCGAGACCCTGCTGAGGATGAGCCAGGTGGTTCCTGACCTGCGCTTTGTGGCCGTCGAAAGGATTCGCTTCGAAATGTTGCGTATCCTGTGCTCTCCCTGCGATGCCGGCTTCTGTATCAGCCTGCTGATGGAAACCGGTGCCGGCAGGCATTTCTGGGGGGAGCGTTTTGCAGAAGCGGAAAGTGCCCTGGTCCGCACCCGCTTCCGTTGCCAGCAGTTCTGGAAGATTCTTGAGGGCACGGTCCTGGACATGCCGGCGGTTCTCGACAAGAAGGTCGAGGAGGGACTGACCCGCAAGCATCTTTTGCAGTGGGTGTTGCTTCTGAACAATATCCATGCCGGCTGCGCCGTGCAAACGGCGCGCGACTGGCGGTTCAGCCGCGGCGCGCTGCGCCGTATCGAAGCGCTTGAGAAGGTTGACAAAAACCTCTGGAAGGATTTTCAGAAGGCCGCCGGTCATCGGCGCGGACTCTTGCTCTGGGCGGAGCAGTATGGCCCCGACCCGCTCGACCTGCTGCTGGCGATGGCACTTCACCTCGAACAGACCCCCTCGATAGCGGTGGAAAGAGTTCTGCAGCCGCTGGCCGTGATTCTGGAGGGCGGAACCAACTTCCGGGTGAGCGATCTGGTGGACGGCCATTTCCTGAAAGAGCACTGCCGCATCACGGACGGCAAAAAGATCGGCGACACCCTGGCCGCCCTCCGCGAAGCCGAGGCCTATGGCAGGGTCACCGACCGCCGGCAGGCTGAAGATCTTGCCAGGGCGCTGGTCGAGAATAATGATTGACTGGCTGTCCGCAGTCATCTATCATTCTGCAATTAATTCGCGGGAATAACTCAGTGGTAGAGTGTCAGCTTCCCAAGCTGAAGGTCGCGGGTTCGAATCCCGTTTCCCGCTCCAGTAGGCAAGCCCCCAGGCGCTCCCGGGGGCTTTGCCGTTTCAACTCAGGGTGCAGGTTTTTCTGCCCGTTGCAGTGAAGGGGGCTCCGTGAGCGAGGAAAAAACGGTTCTTATCGTCGATGATGAACGTCTCTTCAGGGTCATGCTCAGGGATGTTCTCGACGAAGGCTACCGGATCATGGAGGCGGACAGCGGCGAACAAGCTCTAGCCTTTATCGCAGAAGCCCTGCCTGATCTCATCCTGATGGATATCGAAATGCCGGGCATCAACGGCATCGAGGCCTGCAGGCGGCTCAAGGGGGCATCTGCGACAAGGCACATCCCCATCATCCTGCTGACCTCCCACCAGAAAAAAGAATCCCTTATCAAAGGCCTCAAGGCCGGCGCCGACGATTACATCGTTAAACCGGTCTGTCTGCCGGAAGTGGTCGCCCGGGTTGACGCCCATCTGCGCTCCCGGGAATATTATAATGATCTGGAACATCGTGACCTTTTGTTCCTCCTGGAGTTGTCGGAAAACATTTTCGCCACCCGCAATCCAATGACGATTTTGCGGTTGATCGTGGAAAGGTTCCCTGAAATCGTCGATATCGACCGCTGCTCCTTTGTCGGTCTGGGGGAGCAGGGCCAACTGGTCGTCAAGGCCGGCAACGATCTTGAATTCGGCAAGGAGATCGAGATCGACCTGGCCAGATATCCGGAAATCGGCAAGGCCCTGGAGACCAAGCGTCCCGTGCTGGTCGAAGATGTTGCTTCCGACCCGCTCATGGACCCGGTAAGACACTACATTGAAAATCTCGGCTTCGGTTCGATTGTCGTCATCCCGATCATCAAAAAGGAGAGCGTGATCGGCACTTTTTTTCTGAGGACGGCATCGGCGCCGGGCAAAACCCCCTCGCAGCGCGTTTTCAAACTCAGCCAGCTGATTGCCAATCTGTCGGCCAATGCTCTGGAAAACGCGATCCTGTTCGAGTCCTTAAAGACCGCCCAGGAGCACTTCGAAGAGATGTCGATCAGAGACGGTCTGACCCGGCTCTACAATCACCGGCACTTTTTCACCCGCCTCAACCATGAATTCAGCCGCGCTTCACGTTACGGCATGCCGCTTTCCCTGGTTTTTTTCGATATTGACGACTTCAAGGACATCAATGACGCTTACGGGCACCAGAAGGGCGATGTCGTTCTGCGCAGGGTCGGCCAGATCATTCACGATCTGGCTCGCAAAAGCGATGTCGGCGCCCGCTATGGCGGCGATGAATTCGCTGTGCTGCTGCCCAATACCGGAGCCGATGGCGGCTATGAGATGGCCAATCGGCTCCATCGGAGCATTCGGACTCAGCAGTTCGATTTTCTGGGGGAGCGACAGGTCACTGCAAGTGTCGGAGTTGCAACCTTTGACGGCGGACCTGATTTCCCCGCCGAAAAACTGGTCAGCCTGGCCGACCAGGCCATGTATAAATCAAAATCAGCCGGCAAGGACAGGATCTCCCGCGTGATTTGAATCTGCTCTCGGTCCAGGGGTCAGGGTCAGAACCGTATCCTGATTCAGGTGTCGCCGGGGGACTGCAGGTCGCAGATAAGCCGCAGTTCCCGCGCCAGATCGGATCGGGAAATTTCTTTGCTGCGGCGTTGCCGGGTTTTTTCCAGAAATTTATTGAGCAACTCCTGGTGTTGTTGTTTGTGTTTACCCCGGACTTCTGCGCAGAGGTCTTGATGGGAAAAAACAAAACCGGCCCGCAGGGTGTTCTCGATGATGCGGAGCCACTTCTCTTCCTCATGAGGACTTGACGCTGATTCGTAGAGACGGATCGCCGTTTCCAGATTCTCGCGTTTCAGGTCGTCCTGGTCCAGGGGACATTTCCAGTACATTGACTTTTCTCTCTCCTGTAAAGGCTTCATTGCATGGACATCACTTGTTTCAAACCTAGATTGCCGTAGCAATATATCATCCTGTTCTCAAAAATTTCTCACAACCGCTGACTGCCTGGCCGGTCATTGAAGAATTATCATTTCGTTCCACCCGGGGCGTTGCCCCTAATTCCCGGCTTCTGTATACTCAAGACATATCATCCAATTGTTTCTCAGACCCTTTTTCCGACCGGCGTGCTATCATGCAGCAATCAAATCCGACTGCCAGCTCGATATGTTGTCCTCATTGTCGCAAGACAGTGACTTGGAAAGATAATCCACACCGGCCTTTCTGTTCCGAACGTTGCCGCCAGATCGATCTCGGCAACTGGGCCGCTGAAAACTATCGCATTGCAGGAAAAGCGGGCGACGCCCTGGAGTTTATCGACAGCTCTGAGCAAGAAAGTCGGCAAAACAACAACATAGAGGATTGAAATTCATGTTTCACTTGATGGTCAAGACAGACTTCGCCGCAGCCCATAATCTGATCAATTACCAGGGGGATTGCGAAAACCTGCATGGTCACAACTGGCGGGTTGAGGTGACTGTGTCAGCCAAAGAGCTGGACAAGGCGGGGCTTGGCATCGACTTCAAGCTGCTGAAGAAAAAAACCAATGAATTGCTGGACAAACTGGACCACAAATATTTGAACGACCTGGAGCCTTTTCGTGAGGTCAGCCCTTCTTCGGAAAATATCTGCAGGTATCTTTTCGAACAGCTCAGCCAGAACCTGAACAATGAAAATGTCCATGTTGAAAAGGTCAATGTCTGGGAATCGGACAATGCCTGCGCCAGCTACACAGACAATTAAGGCTCAGCTGATCGAGGTATTTTCCTCGATCCAGGGCGAAGGGGTTTTGCTCGGCTGCCGCCAGGCCTTTGTTCGTTTCGCAGAATGCAATCTGGATTGTGCCTACTGCGACACACCATTTCATGCCGGACCGGCGTATCGCCAGGAAACTGCACCGGGTAGTGCGCGCTTTGCCGACATGCCCAATCCGGCCGATCTGAGCCTGCTGGGCCGGACCCTGAGGGATTGGGAAAAGAGTCAGCCAGGATGGCATCATTCGCTTTGTCTGACCGGCGGCGAGCCTCTGCTGCATGCCGATGCCCTGCTCGACTGGCTGCCTTCTCTGGTCGACTTCTGGCCGGTTTATCTCGAAACCAACGGCACCCTGCCAGAGGCCTTTGGGAAAATTTCCCCGTATGTGACCTGGGTCTCAATGGACCTGAAAACAGAGGACCTGACCGGGGTTTCGACCGCCTGGGAGCAGCACAGCGCATTCCTCCAGAAGGCCGGTGACCGCCTCTGCCAGGTGAAGCTGATCGTCAGCGAACAGACCCAGCCTTCCGTTCTCCGCCAGGCCGCTGCACTGGTCGCCCGCCTGGCCCCGGCGGTACCTCTGGTGCTGCAGCCCCGCACCGTCGGCGACCGTCCGACCCTCGCTGGGCAGTCCCTGCTTGCGTTGCAGGCGACCGCCGCGGCAATTCACCACGACACCCGCCTGATTCCCCAGATTCACCCCTTGCTTGGCATTGCCTGAGGCGATGCGGGCCGGATCATTCGCTGATCACTTTGTTGAGTTCCTCCAGCAGGGTTTCAATGTCGGCACCATGGACGGAAGCACCATGTTCGACTTCCTCGTATTCTGCAATCTGGCATTCCCGGCAATCCAGCCCGAAGGCGTTGAAGACCGGTATCGTCTGCGGATGTCTGGCCATTACTTCGCCAATCTTCATATCCCTGGTAATCATCAAAACCTCCGTGGCGGAATGAATCAGCTGAATTTTTCCTGCAAGGCCTTTTGCACGGCCGGCGGGACCAGCGCTTCGACCGGCGCATGCAGACAGGCGACCTCTTTGACGATTGAGGAACTGAGGTAGCCGTAGGGAACCGAGGTCATCATGAACAGGGTTTCGACTTCCGGCTTGAGGTTGCGGTTCATCTGCGCGATCTGGAATTCGTATTCGAAGTCCGATACGGCCCGGAGCCCCCTGAGGATCACTTTGGCCTGCCGCGAAACCACATAATCGACCAGCAGACCATCGAAGGTGTCCACCTGCAACCGGCTGTCGGCACCGATCGATTCTTCGATCAGCGTAATACGTTCGGCGATGGTGAACAGATTGCCCTTCTTTTCGGAGTTGCGGGCGACGGCAATAATGATCTCATCGAAGACTTCCAGACCACGTTCAATGATATCCATATGCCCGTAGGTAATCGGGTCGAACGATCCGGGATAGACGGCGATTTTATGGCTCATGGGGCATCCTGTGGAAAAAGTGGAGGGCGGATGATCCATAACGCCTCCTGTCAACTTCCGCAAACGAGTCGGTTGCCGAAGGAACATTGTCCCGAACGCCGGCTTCGGCGACGATCAGGCCATGCTCCGCCAGGGCAATCTGTCTGCCAATGACCTCCAGGGCTTTCGCCACATGGTCCCCGCCGTATGGAGGATCCAGCAAGACCAGGTCAAAGGTTGTCTGCTGGAGTGGAGCAGGCAGGGCGATCAGGACGTTGGCCTGGAACAACTCCGCCTTTTCGGTCAATCCGCAAGTTTCCAGATTTCTGCGGATGGTTGCCAGCGAATCAGGTAACTGATCCACAAAACAGGCCCCGGCAGCGCCGCGGCTCAGGGCCTCGATGCCCAGCGCGCCGGACCCGGCAAAAAGGTCCAGAACTGTCAGGCCTGACAGAGAACCCCGTTTGCTGATCAGGATACTGAACAGGGCCTCTCGCATACGATCGGAGGTCGGCCGGATATGATCGCCCCGAAAGGTGACCAGCTTTCTGCCGCGGGCTGTGCCGCCGATGATGCGCATTAAATTTCCATACCGTTCAAGGCTCCGGATAAATCCCGGACCTGATTGCCTAACATGTTGGAAAAACTAGCACACCGCGCATTTCAGGTCAAGTTGATGGTGGGCCGCATGACAAGATTGCAAACCGCTGGGGTGGGAGCAGGCGGGCATTCCGGAAGTCGGGCTTGACAGGGACACCGGATGGTTCTTAAATGGTTCCTGGAAAAGGAGATCCCATGGAAAGACCCGACCTCGCTGATTATGCCGCACGCGGTGAAGCCAGCGCAGGCAGACGCCATGCCGAGCAATTCAAGGACGACCGTCCTGCTTTTGAGCGTGATCGCGACCGCATCATTCACTGTGCCGCATTCCGGCGCCTGGAGTACAAGACCCAGGTTTTCGTCAATCATGAAGGCGATTACTACCGGACCCGGCTGACGCATTCTCTGGAAGTCGCCCAGATCAGCAGGGGCATTGCCAGGCGCCTCAATCTCAATGAAGATCTGGTGGAAGCCCTGTCTCTGGCCCACGACCTGGGCCATACCCCCTTCGGACATACGGGGGAAGACGTTCTGGATCGTCTCATGGCCGATTACGGCGGCTTCGAACACAACCGGCAATCGTTGCGGATCGTGGAGCAGCTGGAAGAACGTTATCCGGACTTCGACGGACTGAACCTCACCTGGGAGGCGCGGGAAGGGATCATCAAGCATTCCTCCGCTTACGATTGCCCCGATGCCTCGATTCTCCCCCTGTATCGGCCTGACCTGCGACCGACCCTCGAGGCCCAGATCATCGATCTGGCCGATGAAATCGCCTACAACAACCATGATATCGACGACGGTCTGAAGGCCGGCTATCTGCAGGCGGAGGAGCTCCAGAATGTCTCTTTATGGACCCGTATGGACCGACAGGTCCGGCAGAAATATCCGCAGCTTTCCGGGGAGCGTCTGATCTACCAGACCATCAGCCACCTCATCGGTTTCCTGATTCTGGACCTGGTGGAAACGACCCGGCAGAATTTGAGCCGGGCGGGCATAGCGACCCTGGAGGACGTGCGCAATCATCCGGGGCCACTGGTCATGTTCAGCAGCGAGACGGCTGAAAAGAACCGTCAGCTGAAGAACTTTCTTTATCAGAGCCTCTATCGGCACTACAAGGTCGAGCGGATGCGCGTCAAGGCGGAGAAACTGCTGACCCGGATTTTCGAAAGCTATCTGGAACACCCGACCCTGCTGCCGATGGCTTACCAGGACCGCTTTGCCGAACACGGCAGGGAGAGGGTCATCTGCGACTATGTCGCGGGAATGACCGACCGTTACGCCCAGGATGAATACAAGCGGCTGTTCGAGCCTTTCGAGCGGGTGTAGGGAGCTGTGAGGAGTGAGGGATGATGGGTGAGGTGGTAAATCGTTCATTGAAAATCGGTCTGTCCTATACGCCTCACACCTCACACCTCACTCCTTACTGCCCTAAACCGTCAAGGAAGCTGGATCAGTTCTTTTTCGGTCGGCCGGTAGAGGAGGATGGTCTTGCCGAGAACCTGGGCAATCGCGGCACCGGTTTGCCGGGACAAATCTTCGGCGATCAGACGGCGATCGGTCAGGCAGCCTTCCTGAAGCTTGACTTTGATCAGTTCATGGGCGTTTAGAGCCTCCTCGACTGCGTCCAGGACCTCCGTCGTCACTTCCTGCCGGCCGATCATGACGACCGGCTGCAGTTTGTGGCCCAGGCCGCGCAGAAAGCGGGCCTGCTTGCCGGTCAATTTTTTTGCCGGGATTGATTCGATCATGATGATCCTTTTGCAGAATGTTGAAGCCGGCGTTCCGGCTGACTCCGGAGTCAGGCGCCAGGCCCTGGCGATTACTATAACATCCGCCCCGGGGCGGCGAAAGATCGAAAGCTTCGATGATGTCTACGCGATTAAGCATTATCTGTGAAAACACCGTGGGCCGGCCGATTCCAGCCCTCGGCGAACACGGCTTCGCCTGTCTCGTCGAACACGAGGGACAGACCTTGCTGTTCGACACCGGCCAGGGGAAGTCCCTGCTGCCCAACCTGGCTGCGCTGGGTGTCGACCCGGCAGCGGTCGATGCCGTGATCCTGAGTCACGGTCACTACGATCATACCGGCGGGCTGCTCGATTTTCTGGTCCAAGTCGGCGCGCGACCGGTCCATGCTCACCCGGATATTTTTCAAGAGCGCTACTGGCAGGGGCAGCATGAGCGTCGCTTCATCGGCCTGCCCAGCGACCGGCAGACTCTGGAGGATGCCGGCGCCCGGTTCTGCCTGCATCATGAACTGACGACTCTGGCAACCGGAATTCATTTCAGCGGCGAGATCCCCCGGATCACGGCTGCCGAAACCGGCGATCCGCATCTGGTCGCTCTCGGAGCAGATCCGGAAAACCTGGTTGCCGATGCTTTTCGGGATGATGCGGCGCTGGCCATCGAAACCGCCAAAGGGCTGATCATCCTGCTTGGCTGCGCTCACGCCGGACTGATCAACACCGTCCGCCATTTTCTGGACCGGTTGGGCGAACCGCCGGTTTATGCCATCGTCGGCGGCACCCATCTCGGACCGTCGAGCGAGGCGCAGTTCGCGGCGACCCTCGACTTCCTTGCCGGGTTGAATGTCGAGCGCCTCGGGCTCTCCCATTGCACCGGGCAAATTCGATCGGCCCAGATCCATGCCCGCTTCCCCGCCAAGGTGTTTTTTGCTGCCGTTGGCGCCACATTGGCGGTCTAATCCACGGGGGTAGGGGCGGGTATCGAACCCGCCCCTACTGGGAATCGGCGGGTATGTCTGCTTCGACGGCAAACCGCTTGATTTTGCGGGTCGTGGTCTTCGGAAACTCGTCCTCCCGAAGGGTGAATCGCCGGACCCGCTTATAGTCGGCGAGATTGCGGCCGTATTCAAGGACTTCCCGGCGGATGATGTCTTCCACCTCGCGCTCGCTGGGCGCGGTTTTGTTCTGCTCGCGAAACCAGGCATCGAGTTCCTCCTGGTCAGGATAGATCATGGCATGAACTTCCTCGGCTGTTGCTGAGATCTTGTGGCCGTAAACCATGATCTCGGCGATGAAACGGCTCTGCAGCAATTCGTTCTCGATTTCTTCCGGATAGACATTCTTGCCGTTGCTGGTGACGATCAGGTTCTTGAGACGTCCGCAGATCGACAGCATTCCGGTTTCGTCGATGCGCCCCAGATCGCCGGTATGGTACCAGCCGTCGGTAATGGCTTCCGCCGTAGCCTGCGAATTATTGAAATACCCCAGCATGACGTTCGGCCCCTTGACCAGGATTTCACCGATCCCCTCGGCATTGGCCGCTTGAATCTTCACCTCGACACCGGGCAGGGGCGGCCCGGCGGTGCCGAGCGAGGTGTGGCCGGGATATTCCACCGAGATGATCGGTGAGGTTTCGGTGATGCCGTAGCCCTGGTAGACGGTAATGCCGAGCTGCTGCAGCCCCTCGGCGACGGCGGGGTCGAGTGCGGCACCGCCGCTGACGAACACGGGGCTGCCGCCGAGGGCTTCCCGGACCTTTTTCAAGACGAGGGGGCGCGTCAGTTTCAGGGAAAACAAGGCACGGGAAACCGCCTTGCCCTGAATGCCGCGGTTCATCCGGTCGAGCAGCAGGCGAAAAACCGCGGGCACGCCGAGGAGGAAATTCGGCTTGACCTCGGCGAGGTTGTTGCCCAGCTGCTTGAGGCTCTCGGCAAAGGACACCGTGCCGCCGACCGAGAGCGGCAGCAAGATGCCGCAAACCTGTTCGAAGACATGGTTGATCGGTAGAAACGAAAGCATGCGAATATTGTCGTCGAAAGAGAAGCGCTGGAGCGCAGCCTCGATATTGCTGGTGATGTTCCGATGGGAGAGCATCGCGCCCTTGGAGCGACCGGTGGTTCCGGACGTATAAAGGATGACCGCCGTTGCCTGCGGATTGCCTGGAACGGCCGGTGGTTCGCCTTCTTTCATGAAATCGGCCAGGATTTCGGTTTTCAAAGAGTGCAGGGACTGATGCCGGGTGTCCTCCAGTTGCGATAGCAGGCTTTTGCTTTTCCGGCGGTCGGATGATTGTTTCGGTTGCGGCAGCACCAGGTTCTGAATGCCCTCGACCAGATCTTCGATCTGCCGCACGTCCTCTTCCTCGATGTCATAGCGGCTTACCACCTTACGCCATTCATGAAGCAGCGAGGCCAGCGCCGCTTCGGTTCGAGGGGACAACTCATCGGTCTGCGACCCGGCGCTGTTGAGCAGGACCAGTTTTTCCAGCTCGGGGAGGTCGGGCAGAATGTCGACCATGGTCTCCAGGTAAGATTGCTCGGTAAACAGGACCCGGGCTTTGCAGTCGGACAGGATGTGGCGCAGTTCTCCCTGCTTCAATTCCTTATCGATGGGAACGACGACAGCTCCGGCTTTCAGGATGCCCAGATAAGCTTGAACCCAATCGGGAGAAGAGGGCGCGACAATCGCGCAGCGATCCTGCAGGTCAAGGCCCCAGTCGGTCAGGCCCGCGGCGATTCGATCCGAAGTGTCCCACAAGCGGCGATAATTATGGTCAATCCATTGGCCGGCGACTTTAACGCGAAAGGCGGGCTTGTCAGCATGCAGTTGGCAGCTTTGGCCGATCATTTCATGGATCATTGGCATGGCATGTCCTCATGAGAACCAACCCTGAAAAGATTAGAATACAACAGACAGGGTCAGAAAAAAAGATTCATCATGGAATATCGGCAAGGCATGGAACGGGATTGCCGTTCTGGCGTCTTCTCTCCTGCCAAACCGGGGACTCGCCCCCCGCACGGCGACCAGGGGGGCCACTCAAGACGGTGCCCGACGCTCGGAACACGTTTTCCTGTTTACATTTATTTGAGATATCGCTATCTTGAAGAATTACCTAAAAGCAAGGTTGATAAGCTCACATGAAGCAAGCCCATATCAGAAATTTTTCGATCATCGCTCACATCGATCACGGCAAATCCACCCTGGCCGACCGGATTCTCGATGCCACCGGCACTCTCACCAGCCGGGAGAAAACCGACCAGTTCCTCGACAAGATGGAACTGGAGCGCGAGCGGGGCATTACCATCAAGGCCCAGGCCGTCAGCTTGCGTTATCAGGCCGATGACGGCAAGCAATACCTGCTGAACCTGATCGACACACCCGGACACGTCGATTTCAGCTATGAGGTCAGCCGGTCGCTGGCTGCCTGCGAAGGCGCCCTGCTGGTGGTGGACGCCTCTCAGGGCGTCGAGGCCCAGACCCTGGCCAACGTCTACCTGGCCATCGATCAGGATCTTGAAGTGGTGCCGGTTCTCAACAAGATCGATCTGCCCAGCGCCGAACCCGACCGGGTCCGCAGTGAAATCGAGGACATCATCGGTCTCGATGCCAGCGACGCTGTCGCCGCCAGCGCCAAGACGGGCCTCGGCGTTCACGAGGCCCTCGAGGCGATCGTGCGCAAGGTGCCGCCGCCCGAAGGCGATCCGGAAGCTCCCCTGAAAGCTCTGCTTTTCGACTCCTGGTACGATTCCTACCAGGGTGTCATCATCCTGGTGCGGATTTTCGACGGGACGATCCGCAAGGGCCAGCGGATTCGCCTGATGGCCAGCAAAAGCGAATACGATGTTCTCAAAGTGGGTATTTTCGGCCCGCATCCGACCGAGGTCGAAACCTTGTCGGCCGGCGAGGTCGGCTTTATCACCGCCAGTATCAAGGTGGTCCAGGATGCCAAGGTGGGCGATACCATTACCCACGCCCGCAACCCCACAGCCCAGTCGTTCCCGGGGTTCCAGGAAGTCAAGCCGATGGTTTTTTCCGGGCTCTATCCGGTTGACTCCGGCGACTACGACGATCTGCGCGATGCCATGGAAAAACTGCGGCTGAATGACAGCTCTTTTTCCTTCGAACCGGAAAACTCGGCAGCACTCGGCTTCGGCTTTCGTTGCGGCTTCCTGGGCCTGCTGCACATGGAAATCATCCAGGAACGGCTCGAACGGGAATTCGGCATCGACCTGATTACCACGGCGCCGACGGTTGTCTATAATGTCACCACCGTCAGTGGCGAACTGCTGAAGATCGACAGCGCCAACAAGCTGCCCGAAGTTCAATATATCGACCGCATCGAGGAGCCGTTCATCCTGGCCAGTGTCCATGTGCCCAACGAATTCGTCGGCGGGGTGCTGGCCCTGTGTGAAGAAAAGCGGGGCCGACAGCGGGAGATCAAATATCTGACCGCCACTCGGGTGATGGTGGTCTACGAGCTGCCCCTCAACGAAATCGTGCTTGATTTCTATGACCGACTGAAGACTCTGTCGCGGGGCTACGCTTCGCTCGACTACGAATACCTCGACTACCGGTCCAGCAACCTGGTTCGCCTGAACATTCTCATCAACGGCGAATCGGTGGATGCCCTGTCGCTGATTGTCCATCGCGACAAGGCGCCTTTCCGCGGCCGGGAACTGGTCGCCAAGATGAAGGAATTCATCCCCCGCCAACAGTACGAGGTGGCGATCCAGGCGGCAATCGGCGGCAAAGTCGTCGCCCGGGAGACGGTCAAGGCTCTGCGCAAGGATGTGACGGCCAAATGTTACGGCGGGGACATCTCGCGCAAGCGCAAGCTTCTCGAGAAGCAGAAAGAGGGGAAGAAGCGGATGAAGCAGGTCGGCAACGTCGAACTGCCTCAGGAGGCCTTTCTCGCCATCCTCAAAGTCAAGGAAACCAAGTGATGACGGCATTATTCGGCAGGAAAGACAAGGCCGCCAAGGCGCGCCCGGCCAAATCGAAGCTGCGTGACTGGACAGAAGCCATCATCGTGGCGGCCATCCTGGCCCTGTTCATTCGTTCGTTCGTGGTGCAGGCCTTCAAGATTCCCTCCGGATCGATGGAGGACACCCTGCTGATCGGCGACCACCTGCTGGTCAACAAATTCATTTACGGTCTGGAACTGCCGTTCACCGATGAGCGATTCCTGTCCATCCGCGAACCGGAGACCGGCGACATCATTGTTTTCGAATTTCCGGAGGATCAAGACAAGCCGTTTTTCAAG
>DATFJP010000005.1:0-8231 GCA_035269105.1 Desulfuromonadales bacterium | reverse complement strand
CAGAGAGATGCTTGCGTTCATTACCAAGCGTTTCGCGGCCAACACAGTGACGGTGTTCGGCATCGAGCATATTGATCTGCCGACCTATGCCGCGCTCCTGGAAGAACATGCCGAGGACAATGCCGAGGTTTTGGCATCGGTCAGGGAAGACCGGCGCGTCGGCGATATCGAAGAGGTGCCGGTCAACTCCTGTCTGACGGTCGTCAAGGAAGCCGACGGCCGCGTCCGCACCTTTATCCAGGCCAAGAGTCACCCTTTCTTCGGCGAAGAGACCCTGGACCCCTTTCACGATCTCTACCGGGGCAAGGTATTCCCGTTGATCCGCTGCGAGCCGACCGGCTTCAATTTCATGTCGCTGATCTGCCTCGATTATATTTATCGCGATCTTTACCAGTCCAATATTACCGCAGTGATCGAAAAGGCCGACCAGCTGTTCCACACAACCCGCCAGCGTCTCGATCTGCTCTGTGTCCTGGAGTGCAACCCGAAACCGGAACACAAGGTTTTTCGCGACGTAGTCAACGGTTTTTACGGCGAATACCTGGCTTATACCCCCGGCGTCCGCGACACCACGACGGTGTTCTGCAACAGTTCGGATGCAACCACCGGTCTCGGTGACCGGCCGGATTTCACCTTCGGCCGCTCGATGGTCATACTGCATCGTAACCACAAGATCGCCGCAGCCCGCACCGAAGAATTCGAAACCGACCATTTCGACGGTTTGCCGGTCTGTCGCCTGCGCTTCGGCACCGCAACCCGGCTGTTTTTTTTCAACCTGCCGCTGTTCCATGAACTCGATCCGCGGACCACGCGCTTCCCGCTGAAGATCCACGCCATCTACCAGCCGTCCGAGCAGGGCTGGCGGCGTCTCAGCGATGTGTCGGCGCGACTGGCCACCCAAGAGCACGATTTCGCGGCCGTCACCAGGCTGGATGCCGCAGCATCCCCAGAGAGGACTTCATCCGACCATGACTGAAAAACTTTGGGCCGGCCGCTTCACCCAGCCGACCGATGTCTTCGTCGAGGAATTCACGGCTTCGATCCAGTTCGACCGGCGGCTCTACCGCTACGATATCCAGGGGTCCATCGTCCATGCCCGCATGCTGGCCAGACAGGCCATCATCGAAGACGGGGAAGCGGCCGCTATAATCGGCGGCCTGGAGGGAATCCTCGAGGAGATCGAGCAGGGCGAGTTCAAGTTTTCCATCGCCCGCGAAGACATCCACATGAATATCGAAGCCCGCCTGATCGAAAAAATCGGGCCGGTCGGCGGCAAGCTGCACACCGCCCGTTCCCGTAACGACCAGGTGGCCCTGGACATCCGGCTTTACCTCCGGGACGAGCTGGATGCCACCCTGGCCGCGCTGCGCCGCCTGCAGACAGCGCTGCTCGATCAGGCCGAAGCGAATCCCGCTGCCATTATGCCCGGCTTCACTCATCTGCAGACCGCCCAACCGGTCCTGTTCGCCCATCACATGCTGGCCTATTACGAAATGCTGCAGCGCGACGCCGGCCGCCTGCAGGACCTGCGCAAACGCCTCAACCTGATGCCGCTCGGCGCCGGAGCTCTGGCCGGCACCACTTTCCCGATCGACCGCGAATGGGTGGCCGAGCAACTCGGCTTCGACGGTGTGACCCGCAACAGCCTGGATTCGGTGTCCGACCGGGATTTCGCCATCGAGTTCTGCAGCGCGGCCAGCCTGCTGATGATGCATCTTTCCCGACTGGCCGAGGAGCTCATCCTCTGGTCCAGTGCCGACTTCAGCTTCGTCGAACTGTCCGACGCCTTCTGCACCGGCAGCTCGATCATGCCGCAGAAAAAGAACCCCGACGTTCCCGAGCTGGTGCGCGGCAAGACCGGGCGGGTTTACGGCAACCTCGTCACCATGCTGACTCTGATGAAGTCCCTGCCGCTGGCCTACAACAAGGACATGCAGGAAGACAAGGAGCCGCTGTTCGATACCATTGACACTGTGCGCGGCAGCCTGAAGGTCTTCGGCGGAATGATCGCCGAAATGCGGATCAGGGCGGACAAGATGCGGACTGCAGCCGGGCGCGGTTTTTCCACGGCCACCGATGTCGCCGATTATCTGGTCCGCAAAGGTTTGCCGTTCCGCCAGGCCCATGAGGTGGTAGGCAGGACCGTGCGCTACTGCCTCGAAAATGACCGGGACATTCCTGACCTTTCCCTGGCGGAATGGCAGCAGTTCTCCCCTCTCATCGCTGCGGATATCATGGATTATGTCACCCTGGAAGCATCGGTGAATGCACGCAAGGCGACGGGAGGCACCGCCCGGGAAGCGGTGCAACGGGAAATTGTCCGGGCCCGGCAAGAGCTGTCGCCGTGAAAGCCGATCTTGTACAGTTAGCCCAACCGGGACGCTTTCCAGCTGCCGGCCTGCTGCCGGCTCTTCTGTTCGGCATGCTTCTGCTGGCCATCCTCTCCGGCTGCGGCCGGAAAGGTCCTGTACAGCCGCTGTCCGGGATGGCTCCGGCAGCTCCGGAAAATTTGCAAATCCTGCAGCAGGGCAACAGCCTGCTGCTGTCCTGGCGCGTTCCGCAAGGCGATACCGCAAAAGACCTGCGAGGCTACCGGATCGACCGTCTGGAATATGCCGCTGCGGACGGCTGCCCCTCCTGCCGCGAACCGCGGGAAACCGTCATCCGCTTCAGCCTGCGGAATCTCGGTCCCGTACAGCAGATCAACCGTCGCCTCTACTGGCGCGACACCCGGATCGTCCCGGGCAGCGGTTATTTCTACCGGGTCGTTGCCGAGGGTTACGGCGGACGACAAGGCGGGGCCGCCACGACCTACCGAGCCCGTCTCGCCCCTCCGGATCCGCCTGCCAGGCTGCAGGCCGATATCGAAGGTGACCGGCTCCTCCTCAGCTGGAAACCGCCGGACGCCCTGCCTGAAGGGGCGAGCCCGGTAGGCTATAATCTGTATCGCCGCTCTCTGAACGGCCTGTTTCTGCCGGTACCGCTGAACGCGGAAGTTCTGGAAGACCCTGAAGTCGTTGACCGCGGCCTGGCATCCGGACGAACCTACGCCTATCGGGTGAGTTTGCTGGTCCGGATCGGCGAAGCCCTGGTCGAAAGTCCGCCTTCGCAGATCCTGCAGTTCACTGTGCCGGGTGGCGAGTAACCGGGCAATACGGGGTTTACAAGAGGCGGCTGCTGTGTTAGGTAACAGGTTTTCCCGTTGCAGAGATGAGTGCCGAAATCAGGCCTGAAACACCAGCGCTTGGCTCGCTTATCCCGGAAGGAGACCATCATGTTCAGTGGATCCATGGTTGCCCTCGTGACCCCCTTCGACAGCCAGGGCAAGTTTGCCGAAGAAACTTACCGCCGACTGATCGAGTTCCAGATCGAAAACGGCACTGATGTCATCGTTCCCTGCGGGACCACCGGCGAATCGGCGACCCTGGATTTCGCCGAGCATGAATATGTGATCAAGGTCTGCCTCGACCAGGTCAGAAAACGCGTGCCGGTGATTGCCGGAACGGGCGCCAACAACACGGCCGAGGCAATTCATCTCTCCGAAAACGCCAAAGCAATGGGTGCCGACGGGTTGCTGCTGGTCTGTCCCTATTACAACAAACCCTCCCAGGAGGGCGTTTACCAGCATTATAAAACCATTGCCGAAACCGTCGCCCTGCCCCAGATCCTCTACAATGTTCCTGGCCGCACCGGCACTAACATGGCGGCCGAGACGACTGTCCGGCTGGCGGAATTCGACAACATCGTTGCCATCAAGGAAGCCTCGGGCGACCTGACCCAGATCAGCGAAATCCTGGCCCGGGCAGGCGATAAAATCAGCGTGATTTCGGGCGATGACTTCCTGACCTACCCGATGATGGCGTGCGGTGCCAAAGGGGTGATTTCGGTCTCCGCCAACGTTATCCCCGATCGGGTCAAGGCAATGGTCAAGGCGACGATCGACGGTGACTTTTCCACGGCTCGCAAACTGCATCTGGCTCTGCTGGAATTCCATACGGCCATGTTCATGGACTCCAACCCCGTCCCGGTCAAGACCAGCCTCGCACTGATGGGCATGATCGAAGACAAGGTTCGCCTGCCGCTGGTCGGCATGTCGGCCGAGAAACTGGAAAACCTCAAAAACATTCTCAAGAGCTACAAGATTCTTTAGGAGTCCGTCGGACGATACGAACCGAAGCGAAGATCCGGATGTTTGCGAGCGGTTTTTGGCTCAATTGCATGCTGATTAGCCGTAGCTACATGCTAAACAGCCTGATTTGCAGCCGGTTCAAGGATCATTCGCCAGACCCTCAGCCAGGTTTCCAACCATCGGACCACGGCTCGCGCGGCGGGCCCCTGTGAGGCAAAACATGATCAAGGTGGCAGTCACCGGCGCTGCAGGCCGGATGGGCCAGCGTATTATTTCGCTGGTCACGGAAACAGAAACAATGGCGGTGGCCGGGGCGGTCGAAAGCCCCGACCATCAGGCAATCGGCCAGGACGCCGGTCTCGGCGCGGGCTGCGGCTGCCTGGAGGTCCCGATCAGCGGCGACCTGGCATCGGCCCTGGAGCCCAGTGATGTCCTGATCGACTTCACCTGGCCGGAAGTCACCATGCAGAACCTGGCGGAATGCGAACGTCTCGGCAAAAGCCTGGTGATCGGCACCACCGGGCTCTCGCCCCAACAACGTTCGGAGGTCGCCCGGGCCGGCCGCAGCATTCCGATCGTGCTCGCCCCCAACATGAGCGTCGGGGTCAATGTCTGCTTCAAACTCCTCAAGGACCTGGCCGCAACCCTGGGCGATGATTTCGACGTGGAAATCGTCGAACTCCACCACAACAAGAAAAAAGACTCTCCCTCCGGTACCGCGGTGCGCATGGGAGAGATTGTCGCCGATGCCCTCGGTCGCGACTACGGCCAGGTCGCAAATTACCATCGGGAGGGCATGTGCGGGGAGCGGGCTCATGAGGAAATCGGTATGCAGACGGTGCGCGGCGGCGATATCGTCGGCGAACATACCGTGTATTTCATCGGCATGGGCGAGCGGATCGAACTCAGTCATCGCGCCATGAACCGCGACATGTTCGCCCGCGGCGCCATCCGCGCCGCCCGGTGGCTCGCCGGCCAGAGCCCGGGCGTCTACGACATGCAGGAGGTTCTCGGCCTCCGCCATGACCAATAGAAACTTCGCCGGCAGTTCCCCAGGAGACAACTCATGAAACAGACCCTGACCATCGTGATAATCGGCCTGCTGGTGCTGCTCAGCGGCTGCGAGACCATGAAAGGTCTCGGCAAGGATGTCCAGAAAGCCGGGCAATGGGTCGAGGACACCGCCGAATAACCAACCCCCAAAAAACATAGAGGTCAAAGGATTCCATGGCACATATCAACGATTCTTATCTGAAACTGAAAGCAGGTTACCTGTTCCCGGAGATCGGCCGCCGCATCAAGGCCTTCACCGATGCCAACCCCGACGCCCAGGTGATCCGCCTCGGCATCGGCGACGTCACGCTGCCCCTGGCTCCGGCGGTTCTCAAGGCCTTTCATGAAGGGGTCGACGATCTGGCCGCAGGCCCGACCTTCCACGGCTATGGTCCGGAGCAGGGCTACGAGTGGCTGTCGCAAATCATTATCGACAAGGCCTACCGGCCGCTCGGTGTCGACCTGAAGAGCTCGGAAATCTTCATTTCCGACGGCTCCAAGTGCGACAGCGCCAACATCCTCGATATTTTCGCCCTGGACAACAAGGTGGCGATCTGCGACCCGGTCTACCCGGTCTATAACGATACCAACGTCATGATCGGCCGCACCGGCGAGGCGGACGAAAAAGGCTATTATGCCGGCATTCACTACATGCCCTGCACCGCGGCCAACAATTTCACGCCGGCGCTTCCGGACCAGCAGGTGGACATTATCTACCTCTGTTATCCCAACAACCCGACCGGTGCCGTAGCCACCCGGGAGGACCTCCGGCGATGGGTCGACTATGCCCGCAGCAATGGGGCCGTCATCCTGTTCGACGCTGCTTACGAGGCCTTCATCACCGAAGATCACATCCCCCATTCCATCTATGAAATCGACGGTGCCCGCGAGTGCGCCATCGAATTCCGGTCCTTCTCCAAAACGGCAGGCTTCACCGGTGTCCGCTGCGGCCTGACGGTGGTTCCGGAACAGCTTATGGGGATCACGAAAAACGGCGAAAAATACAGTTTCAACAAGCTCTGGAACCGTCGCCAGACCACCAAGTTCAACGGCGTCTCCTACCCGGTGCAGAAAGCGGCCGCCGCTGTTTATTCAGGGGAAGGCTGGCCCCAGGTCAAGAGCATGATCGACTACTACATGGAAAACGCCCGCATCATCCGCGAAGGCCTGACCGCGGCCGGCATCACCTGCTACGGCGGCGTCAACGCTCCCTACATCTGGCTCGAGACTCCCCAGGGCATGACCAGCTGGGACTTTTTCGACAAGCTGCTCAACGAGTGCCATGTGGTCGGCACTCCGGGCAGCGGCTTCGGCCCGAGCGGCGAAGGCTACTTCCGTCTGTCCGCCTTCGGCAATCGTGACAATGTAAGCAAAGCGGTCAAACTCATCGAACAGCAGTGGGGCAAATAATCTTCCACCCTTGTCAGAACTCGCTCTTTTCCCCTGTGAAAGGAAAACGACCATGAAACGATTCACGCTTCTGGCCCTGGCCACCCTGACCCTCCTGCCTTTGGCCGTCACCACGGCTGCTGCCGGAGACAAAACCATCAAGCCCGGCTTTATTTACGTCGGCCCGGTCGGCGATGCCGGCTGGACTTATGCCCATGACCAGGGACGCAAGGAGATGGAGGAACTGCCTTTTGTAGAGCCTTCGACCTATATCGAATCCGTTCCGGAAGGCGCCGAGTCGGCCCGCGTGATTACCGGCCTGGTCCGCAAGGGACACAACCTGATCTTCACCACCAGCTTCGGCTATATGGATGCCACCCTCAATGTCGCCAGGCGCTATGAGGACGTGGTTTTCATGCACTGCTCCGGCTACAAGACCGCCGAAAACGTCGGCACCTATTTCGGCCGCATGTATGAACCCCGCTACCTCTCCGGGATCGTCGCCGGCGAAATGACCAAGGACAATGTGATCGGCTACGTGGCCGCCTTCCCGATTCCCGAGGTGATTCGCGGCATCAACGCCTTTACGCTCGGCGTGCGCAGCGTCAATCCCGAGGCCGAGGTGCGGGTGGTCTGGACCCAGACCTGGTTCGACCCGGGCATCGAGCGCGATGCCGCCGACAGTCTGCTCGACGTCGGCGCCGACGTCCTGGCCATGCACCAGGACGCCCCGGCCACCCTGCAGGCCGCCGAAGCCCGCGGCGCCTACGTCATCGGTTACAACACGGACATGCGGGCTTTCGCGCCCAACGCTTTTCTGACCGCCCCGGTCTGGAACTGGGGGCCGCTCTATTCGCAGATCGCCACCGAAGTCAGCAACGGCACCTGGGAGTCGCAATCGATCTGGTGGGGCATGGAGCATGAACTGGTACAGCTGGCGCCGCTCAGCGATCGGGTCCCTGCCGACGTCCAGGCCCTGGTGGCCGAAAAAACCGCTGCCGTCAAGGCCGGCAAACTGCATCCCTTCGCCGGCCCGGTCCTCGATCAGGACGGCAAAGTGCAGGTCGCGGCAGGCAGCGTACCGACTGATGAACAGCTGCTCGGCATGAACTACTTCGTGCAGGGCGTGCGGGGCACCATCCCCAAATAGTTTGGCAAATATGGGCAGGGCACGTTCTGAAACGAGACAGAGCGTGCCCTGTTTTCATACAAATCAGTTCTCAACGCAGAGACGCCAAGCCGCAGAGACAAGAATCTTTCATGGTTTGCTTTCCGATTGTCTTTGCGTCTTGGCGTCTCTGCGTTAATATGACCTGGTTTTTATTCAACAGAACCCCTCTCTTGACGCGTAATGGCCGATCTGCTGCAGGTCAAAAACATCCGCAAGACCTTCCCCGGGGTGGTTGCCCTCGAGGATGTTTCCCTGTCCATCGCCCCGGGAGAGATCCACACCCTTTTGGGTGAAAACGGTGCCGGCAAAAGCAGCCTGATGAATGTCCTGACCGGTCTGTACCGGCCCGACCGCGGCGAAATCCTGTTCGATGGTCAACCGGTGCAGTTCGGCAGTCCCAGAGAATCGCTGAAAAAAGGCATCGGCATGGTGCATCAGCATTTTATGCTGGTCCCCGCCCACACGGTCTTCGAAAACATTCTGCTGGCC
>DATFJP010000004.1:0-2667 GCA_035269105.1 Desulfuromonadales bacterium | reverse complement strand
ATCCGAGCGAAGATTCTGGATGATCTGCTCCAGTTCCTGACAGGACTCAAGGGCTACCAGAGCCTCGGAAGCGGCAAGGCGCACCTCTTCATCGGCATCCTGGAGCAAACTGATCAGTAGATTGCGACGTTCTTCCAGGGTCATGAATACCTGCAAACTCCTCAACCCAAGCCGGCCGTCGGCCTGCATGCCTCAGCGTCGATTATCGCCAAATTCCAGACAACGAATCAGAAGGGAATATCATCATCCGGGTTGAAGCTCGGTCCTGACGAATCAGTCGATCCCGACGTCTGCTGGTTTTCGCCATATCCCCCGCTGCCACCGCTGCTCTCGCCGGGCCGGCCGAGCATTTTCATCTCGTTGGCGACGATTTCCGTGATGTAGCGTTTGTTACCGTCGCGATCATCATATGACCGGGACTGGATCCGGCCCTCGATGTAAACCTGTTTGCCCTTGACCAAATACTTGCCGCAGATTTCGGCAAGGGGGCCCCAGGCCACGATATTATGCCACTCGGTGCGCTCCTGCTGCTCGCCGTTGCGGTTTTTGAAGCGTTCGGTGGTGGCAATGGAAAAAGATGCCACCGCGGTTCCGGATGCGGTATAGCGAAGTTCCGGGTCTTTGCCGAGATTGCCAATCAGGATGGCCTTGTTGATAGCCACGTTTCACCTCCATTACATAAGAAATTTCCGGCAGTCTATTACAATCATTCCGGGGTGTAAAGAGATTTGGCCGGGCTGGTTGAAATGCCGGCAACACAGTTTCGAAGCGGCATTCCGGCAGGTGACTCGGCACCGCCTGCGATCACTCGTCCAGTACCTCCCTCAACTTCCGGGCCAGGACCTGCAGGGAAATCGGCTTCTGCAGAAAATTAACATCCTTGTCCAGAACCCCTTCATGGGAAATCACCTTGGTGCTGTAGCCGGACATGAACAGACACCTGATGTCCGGCCGCACCTTTTCAATCTCGCGCAGCAAATCCCGGCCGTTCATGTTCGGCATGACCACATCGGTCAGCAGCAGATGAATCGGCGCTGAATATTGACCGGCGAGTTCCAGGGCCCGTTCGGGACTCTCCGAAGCGAGAACTCTATACCCCAGTTGCTCCAGAAAGTGCCTGGTCAAATTCAAAAGGGATAATTCGTCCTCAACCAGCAACACTGTTTCATCGCCCCTTTGCGGCTCCGCAGCGACCTCCTCTTCCTCCTTCATAAGTCCGGTATCGCCCAGCCGGGGGAGATATATCTGAAAAGTGGCCCCCTTGCCAGGATTGCTTTCGACATGGATAAAGCCGTCGTTCTGTCTGACGATGCCATATACTGTAGCCAGGCCGAGGCCGGTCCCCTCTTCCGCCGGTTTGGTGGTGAAAAAGGGCTCGAAAACCTTTTCCATGGTTTCCCGGTCCATACCCTCGCCGTCATCGCTGACAGAGAGAACGATGTATTGGTCATTCACGAAATCCGGATGCTCGAATTCATTGAAGGTGACCATGTCGGTCGCAATGACGATATTGCCGCCAGCGGTAATGGCGTCCCGGGCGTTGACAACCAGATTGACCAGGACCTGGTCGAGCTGAGCCGGATCCATTTTCACCGGCCAGAGATTCCTGGCCGGCTTCCAGGTCAGAGAGACGTCTTCTCGCAGCATGCGGCCGAGCATTTTGAGGAGGCTGGCCACAGTGTCGTTGAGATCGAGGACCTTTGGTTCGATAGTCTGCTTGCGGGCAAAGGCCAGCAATTGACGGGTCAGGTCGGCCGAACGTTTGCCGGCATTCCGGATTTCCTGGAGGTAGCCGTAAACAGGGTGCGAGGAATTCAGATTGTAGAGGGCCAGATCGGCATTACCGAGGATGACCCCCAGCATATTGTTGAAGTCATGAGCCACCCCACCGGCCAGGCGACCGACAGATTCCATTTTCTGGGCCTGCTGAAACTGTTCTTCCAGGGCGTGGCGCTGGGTCGTGTCCTGAAAGATCCCATGCAGACGGACACAATGGTCGTCGGAGAATTCCGGCCGGCCGATAATATGGGCGCGCAACCTGTCTCCCATGGCCGTTTCAAAAGGAACCTCAAGATCGAAGGCGCCCTGCCCGCGACAGGCCTGCTGGAATGACCGGGCAATCTCGGAGCGAACATTCGGAGCAAAAAGGTTGATGAACTCATCCAGGTTCGGTACATGCTCCGCCGGCACACCGCAAATATTCTTCATGGTCTGGGTCCACTCTACGCGGTCGTTGACGAGATCAATTTCCCAGCCGCCGACCCGCGCCAGCTCGCCGGTGTCCCTGAGCAGTTCCTGACTTTTGCGCAACCTCTCTTCGGTCTGCTTGCGATGGGTGATGTCGCGGGCGATGCCAAGGACACCGATGACGCCACCTTCAGGGTCGTGCACAGGCGTCTTGATCGTTTCGAAAATCCCCGTATAGCCGTCCGCGGCGAAAGTGAGCTGTTCTTCGTTGACGCTTGGTTCCCCGACTTCCAGAGCCTTGCGGTCGTGGTAACGAAAAGCATCGGCGCTTTCCGGATCCCTGAAATCGTAATCGGTTTTGCCGGTGATCTCTGCCACCGGCGCGGCGAAGAAGCGTTCAAAAGCCGGATTGCAGTTCAGATATCGGCCCTCGAGGTCCTTGAGCCAGATGAGGTCGGGAATGGCTTCGACCAGGGCACG
>DATFJP010000003.1:0-5307 GCA_035269105.1 Desulfuromonadales bacterium | reverse complement strand
CATAACCGGCCAGGCCAGGGCCCTGGAGACAGGTTCCAATTCCACACCGGTGAGGCGGACCGAGGTCTGCAGGTGCGGAACCATCTTCACCAGGTCCAGTTCAAAGGTCCGCAACTCAACGTTACCGCCTGCAGCGGAAATGCCCACGGGTTCAGTCAACTGCCAATGGTTGGGCGCGACCTGCACGGCAAGCGCGCCCGGCCCCGAAGCGAGCAGAACGCCCTGCAGTCGCTGCCACTCCAGGCGACCGTTCCGCTCCTCAGCCGCAGCACCGGCCAAATCACCCCACCGGAGTCTCAGGGGCAGAGTTCCTGCCAGCCCCTGCCAGCGCAGCATCTCACCCCAGGCCAGCGTCATATTGTCGGGAAGGAGGTCCAGATCGAGGGCCAGCCCATCCGGCCAACGTTCGAAGCGCAGATCGGCAGACAGGCTGCCGGCCAGACTCATTTGCCTCACCTGGGGCAGCAGATCGGCAGCCAATCGCTGCAAGGCGTCTTGAAAATCTCCGGCCAGCTGCTCGATCTCGATTTTTCCGCTCAGGATATCCCGGGAACCGCCGAAACGCCCCTGCAGGCGGGCGGACAGCAAATCTCCCAGGCCGATGTCCGCATCGGCAAGGAAAAAGATCCGCTCGGCGGTCTGCCAACGGCCGGGCAGGACAAACTGCAGAGACAGCCCCTGCAAGTCCCCGTACCAGCTTTCCACCAGCGCTTCGCCTGCGGTCGCTTTCCCCTGGAGATCGAAAATGACGGTCTCAAGCTCTCCGTCCGCAGCGATTGAACCGGCCGCGGTCAAGTGAATCCCGGTGACGGCCACGGTACCCTCCGGGTTGGCGTATTCCAGGTCGCTCACCTGCCCTTCCGCAACTTCGGCCCGCAGGCCGCCGGCCTTATCCGGACGGACCGTCAGCTCGGCGGCCAGCCTGCCGCTCATCCCCTGGCCGGCCAGATCGCTCTCGAAGGCGAGCGGCAAGGACCAGGTATCATCCGCCCCGTCGAAGCGGCCCCGGAGGCGAAAATTTTCGAGCCGGGGAACGCCTGCCGGCAGATCCGCACCGAGGGCCCGACCGAGGCGGTTCAGGTCGCCGCCGGTGGCCTGGAACTGCCCCCGCATAGCAGCGGAGGCGGCTTCCAACGCGAAACGTCCGGAGCCGGCCGCCAGGGCTTCCGATCCCGATTCCGCGAATAACCGGACCTGTTCGACCTGGATGGCAAGTTCCCCCTTTTGCCAGGATGCGGTCAGGGCCGCATCGAGCCGCAGGGAATTCAACAGCAGGGCGGTGAGTCGGCCGTCGCTCAACCGGACCTGCTCCGCACCGCCCTCGACCCGACCGCGCAGGTCCAGAGAAGACAGCTTGTCGCTGTCGGCCGTCTCAGGCAGCGGCAAGGCCTGGAGCAGCCGGCCCGGCTGCGGACTTTGCAGATGCCAGTCAGCGGTCAGCTGGTCGCCGTTCCAGCGGCCGCTGGCCTCGAGCAGGCTGTCGGCAGCCAGTTCCAGGCTGCCGTCCAGATGCCAGTCAGAGTCCGATTGTTCGATCTGCAGCCGGGCCGCCCGCCAGGACCAGTCCCGGCCCTCGAGCTGCAGGGCCCCGGCCCGGGTCGTCAGTTGCAAATGCAGAATCCGGTCTTCGAAACGGAAAGCAAGGGAAGGCTGACGGATTCGCCAGGAGAGGTCTCCGGGCCAGGGCGGAGCAACGGCGATTGCCGCGAGGAAATTTTCCGTCTCGGCGGCAGACAGGGTCTCCATGCTCAGTCGGCCGCTCAAGCGGCCCGGCGCCGCCGGGTTGAAGGTGACCGGCTCAGGCAGCAGGGCCTGGTCTCGCCAAATGAGTTCCTCCAGGGTCAATGACAGTTGGTCCTGCCAGGTGCCGCGTCCTGTCAACCTCAGGGGAAATTTTTCTTGCTGCCCGAGGCTTCCTGTAACCTGGAAAGTTAATCTGCGCGCCAGTTCTCCGCTCGCCGAAATTTCGCCGGCCTCCAGTTCACCTCCCGGCCAGGCAACCCGCATCTGACCGTCTGCGACCATCCAGTGCTCGACAATCAGCGGCGGGGTCGGCGGCAAGCCCGGGGCAGCAGCTTCGCTGCCCTCGCCTGGTTCCTCGAACAGAATGAACAACTGCGGGCGGCGCAACTCGACGACAGAGAGTCGTCCCGCCAGAAGATCGGCGACATCGTTCGTTCGCAGCAGCAATTTTTCGATCTGTAGTTCATAACCGCCGGCTTGGGAAAGATTCAATCCGGACAGGGTCATTTCCAACCAGGCGATTTTGATCTGACCGATGGCAACTTCGGCATCCAAAATCGCCGCAACTTTCTCGGCCAGCCAGGGCCGTAAAAAGGCATCCGCCAGCCGATCACGTTGCAGCCAGGCCAAACCGGACCCGAGCAGCAAAAGCACCAGGACCGGCAGCAGGTAGCGCAGGCAAATCTTCATGAGCAGGTCTTCTCTGCAGGTCCTTTAATTCGGACGGCCTGAGCCGTCGGACTAAGGCGCGCCGTGGGGCTACATGACCATGCCGAGCGCCAGGCGCACCACCAGCATGCCGTAATCGTTTTAGGTGGCAAGCAGTTTGTTCAACATGTGCGGACTTCTCTGCCAGGTCTTCTCGCCCCCCGGGCGGGAGGCCGGATGTCCGGCTTCGGGAACCTGAGGCGAAAAGAGGTGACGTTGTTGATGACCAAAACAGATTGCCCGGCTATTTTACCACAGCTCCCGGCAGACTCTCGGCGCCCCGCCCAACGACTGGATACTTCCGAAAAGAGAGAGGAGCCACCGCCGTAATTTCGGAAACAAACTGCGCCGAAAGGACCGGTGAATGGTCCCCGCCGCGCGAACTTGCTATACTGGCAGATAAGGTACGATTCCTCAGCGACCTGGCTGAAACTCACCTGCAGTGAATAAGCGCAGCAGGCCTCTTGGCCCCCGGTCGGCGGCGAAGAAGAGATCCGCCCCCTTGACAGCAGGCCCGAAGCTTTTACAGTGGAAGGACAAACGAACACCACCTCGGAAGGAGAACCTCATGAATGTCTTTGACTTCGCCATGAAAATGGAAGAAGACGGCAAAACCTACTACGAAAAAATGGCCGCGGAGACCAGCAACTCCGGGTTGAAAACTATTTTCAACCGCCTGGCCGAGGACGAACAGAAGCACTACGATATTTTTCAGGAACTGAAAACGAGCGGCAAGGTGCCAAAGATGCAGGACACGACCGTCCTGGAAGAGTCCAAAAACGTTTTCGAGCAGCTGCCGAAAGGCGAGGAAACACTCAAAGGCGTTGCAACCGACCTCGAAGGTTACCGGCACGCCATGCAACTGGAGGTGGACAGCTTTCGCCTTTACGAGGACGCCGCGGAGAAGGAGAGCGACCAGACCGTCAAGGACCTGCTGCTGAAAGTGGCCGCGGAAGAACGCAAACACTTCAACATCCTCGACAATATCTACCAGTTCGTCAATGCCCCCAACCAGCATCTGGCCTGGGGAGAATTCAGCAACCTGGAGGAATTCCACCAGTTCGGGCGGGACGTCGATAAATAAAGGGATTCGGGAACCTTCAGGCGGGTGGCGCCGAGCGGGTATCAGGTCGCACCGTCGGCGATATTGTTTTACCGTCCGGTCCCGCCCGTGATCCTTTTTTCTTGCGGCGCCACCTTATGTGGCATGCCGCGAGCGCTGCCCAGCACCCCGTCCGCCATTTTGATATGGCCGATCTGCTGCCAGGCCACGCCCAGCAGGCCGGCTCCGGCCGCATCAACGGCGACCGGATCAGAGCCGGCAACCAGTTTGCCCACCGGCGGGTCACAGGCAGCCCCGCGCAGATGATGTTCGGCCATGCCGAGGCTGGCATCGATGAAAGCGAGGTCCGGCTGCCGGTAGCGATTCAACTCGAAGATGGAAGTCTGCATCTGGCGATGGAAGGCCGCCTTCTTCCAGTGACCGTCCTGCTGGTAATAGGCCGGTGGTGCACAACCAATCAGATTCTTCATGGTCAGGGTCACGCCGGCCAGCGAATGCGCCTTGAGGACCGCCGCCGAAACCAGGTAGCTCTCCAGGATAATCTTCGGCATCATGAAAGTCGGAAAAACCCGGCACGCCGGATTGTTTAATTCCACCAGTTCCGCTTCGTTCAAATCGACCAGTTCGACATCCAACTCGGCTGCCATACGTTCGTAGCCGTGGCGGGCGAAGACTTCCGAGGTGGTCAGATGCAGTTCCCCGCAGCCTTCAGCGACGACGATTTCGGCGTCGCACCAACGGCGGCAGGCGGCGATCAGCGCAGCGCAGGCCTCGACCGGCAGGGTCACCGGAAAGGGTGAGGCGTTGACCAGGTTCGGCTTGATCAGGATGCGCCGGCGGCCGGCGAGTATCTCGGCAGCACCGATAGCTTCGAGCAGCCGCGGGATGGTTTCAGCATAAGAGGTGAAGTCGACAATCCGACAGGCAGTGGACATGAGGCTTGGGGCTCGCGGTTGGTGGTTCATGGTTCGGATCACGGATCACGGATCACGGATCACAGATCACAGATCACGGATCTCTCGACTTCTTGTTGGCAGACGTTCATTCTTCGCATTGTTCGATCATACGCAGGTAGCCCCGGGCCTCTTCGGCCAGCTCCGGACTGCGGGCCAGATCGATCGCCGCCAGGAAGTAATGCCAGGCCGAGGTATCGCAGCGGGCCTTGCGCAGCAGGGCCTTGCCGGCCCCCAGGTAGGCCCGATCGAGTTGGGCCTCGCCCGGTCGCTCGGCGATTACGCGCCGATAAACGGTGAGGGCTTCCTGGGGATCGGCATGCTCCAGCAGGTAATCACCAATGGCGAGCAGCTTGGCGGTCGGCACGCTGCTGCGCTCCCTGCGTCCATCAAGCCAGAAATAGCGTGCCGCGGCATCGCCAAGGTCGCCTCCGTCGACAGCCTGCATGACGCTTGCGGCCAGACTGCCCCGCCGCGGTGCATCCTGCATAGATTCGGTGCGGGGAGCTTGCTTCTGTTTGCGGAGACCGGGCAGCCGGTCGACGCCGTAAGCCATGGCGCCCCCGGCGAGGAAGCCGCCGATATGGGCGCCATGAGCGACTCCGCCACCGGCGGAGCTGGTCATCAGGAAGGGCAGCAGATTATCGATCAGCAGATAGAAGCCGAGAACGATGCGGGCCGGGATCAGCAGGGTGGTCATGATGATCGGGAAGAGGAAGACGAACACCTTGACCTGGTTGCGGGGAAACCAGAAGAAGTAAAAGCCCAGTACCCCCGAGATGGCACCGGAAGCGCCAATCAGCGGCACCTGGGAGCCGGGCACGAACACACTGAAAAACA
>DATFJP010000002.1:0-4103 GCA_035269105.1 Desulfuromonadales bacterium | reverse complement strand
GACCCCTGGGAAGCCGAGGGCCGGGTCAACGATCTGGTCGATGTCGCCCTGGTGCGCGACGGCCGTTTCTCCGAGCTGCCGAAAGGCTATCCGTTCTTTCAGGGTCGTGACGAAGAGGAAGGCGTCAATGAAACCGCCCTGCGGCAGATCGTGACCTGCGTCCGGGATCTCAACCCGAAGCTGTTCGTCCTGCAAAAACTCACCGGGGATTTGTGAAAAACCGGGACGTGTTTCGCGGCTCGAGGTTAAAGGCAAAAAATCAAGCCTGATTATCGGCACTTCGCAGAATTCCGGGTGCGGCGGTTGCAAGGCCGCATTTCGAACCCATACCATCACGGATCACGGATCACGGATCACGGATCACGGATTCCAACCGACCCCATGAAGCATCTCATCGAAACCAACCGCCGGCGGCTGGCCGCCATTCTCGGCGCCGAGGACACCCTCGACCGGCTCTGTAGCGACATCCCGGACGAGGCCTGCCGGGAGACGCGGCGCAATTATCGGCTGAACGTGGCCAATGGCGCCGCCACCAAACTCGCCGAGCAGGTCGCCGGCCCCAATCTGGTGCTGGTCTGGCTGCTGCAGGTGATCGGCGCGCCGGTCTGGATGCTGGGCTGCCTGATGCCGATCAAGCAGGCGGCGGCTCTGCTCCCGCAGTTGGTGGCCTCCGGCCAGATCCGGCGGCTGGCCGTGCGCAAGCGGGTCTGGGTCGCGGCCGGGCTGATCCAGACTGTCTGCCTGCTGCTGATGATCCCGGTGTCCTCCGGGTTGGCCCCGGTCGGCGCGGGGCTGACCGTGCTGCTGCTGTTCACGCTGTTCAGCGCCGCCAGCGGCACGGCCTCGGTCGCCTTCCAGGATGTGCTCGGTAAAACCATTGCCAAAGGGCATCGCGGCCAGTTGCTGGCCTCCCGTGCGCTGCTGGGCGGCTTATTGACCATCCTCGCCGGGCTTCTGGTCCGGCAGATGCAGGCGGCCGGCGGCGATCTGACGATCATTTATGCGATGATCGCCGTCGGTGCCCTGCTCTGGGCGCTGGGGGCCTTGCTGTTCGGCATGACCCGTGAACAGCTGGGAGCGACCCAGGGCGGCCGCAATCCCGTCGACGAAGCTGGCGCCGGACTGGTTCTGGTCCGCAGTCACCAGGGGTTCAGGCGTTTCCTGTATGCCCGGACCTTGCTGCTGACCGTGGAAATTGCCACGCCTTTCTATGTCCTGCATGCCAACGCCCTGTTCGACCTGGACAGCCGCTTCGTCGGCTACATCGTGATCGCCATCGGCCTCTCCCAGGTTTTGAGCAGCCCCTTCTGGGGGCGGCTGGCGGACCGCACCAGCCGCAGCGTTATGCTGATCAGCGCCTGGATGGCCGCCGGCGCGGCCCTGCTCGCGGTGCTGCTGACATGGCTGCCTGCGGCCGGCCTGCAGCAGGCCGGGTATTTTGCGGTTTTTCTACTGCTGGGGCTGACGGAAGGGGGGGTGCGGCTGGGGCGCAAGACCTACCTGGTCGATGCGGTGCCGCAGGAGGCGAGGGCGACCTATACCGCAATCACCAACACCCTGGTCGGCGGCGCGGCGATCGTAATGGGTGCTGCCGGCCTGATTGCCCAGTTCGGCGGGCCCCTGGTGATGATCGTGGTGCTCGGCCTGGGGGCCTTCTGCAGCGCGCTGGTCTGCCTGCGGCTGCCGGAGGCGGAGCGGATGCTGGTTTGAGGTATGTTTTTTCGAAAGGGTATCCATTTTTTGGGGGAACAATGGATCTTTCCTGCTAGTTCTGTGTCTTATCAGCTTTCGAACCGGGGGCGCGTCCCCGGTTCGAAGCCTGAAACATTGCAAGTTGGGTAGCCAATGCCCGGCGAAAATTATCCGGAAACCCTGGGTAAAATTAAAACATATCCCTTTACTCAACCCGGATCTTGCCGGCATGTTCGTCAACGACCTGACCGATGACATATCCTGCTGTCTGCCGCTCTTGCAATGCCGCCATGAGAACCTCTCTCTGTTCAGCAGGAATCGTGATTAACAATCCCCCGGAAGTCTGCGGGTCGGCCAGGATATCGATCAGTTCCACGGCGACCTCCTGCCGGTTGACCAGGTTGGGCAGGTAGTGCTCCCGGTTGCGGTAGCTGCCGACCGGAACCAGGCCCATGGCGGCCAGCTCGGCGACCTGCGGGTAGACCGGCAGGGCGGCACTGTCGATGACCATGCCGACGTCGCTGGCTTCGGCCATCTCCACGGCGTGGCCGAGCAGACCGAAGCCGGTGATATCGGTACAGGCGTGCACTTCGACCTGCCGCATCGCCTCGGCGGCGGCCTTGTTCAAAGTGGTCATGCCCGTGATGGCATCGACCATGTCGGTCTCGGTGATCACTTCCCCTTTCAGGGCGGTGGCCAGAATGCCGGTGCCGAGCGGTTTGGTCAGGATCAGGACGTCGCCGGGACGGGCGCCGACCGTGCTGATCATGCGGGCCGGATCGACAATCCCGGTAACCGCGAGGCCGTATTTCGGCTCATCGTCGCCCACTGTGTGTCCGCCGACGATCACCGCTCCAGCTTCCTGGACCTTGAGGGCGCCCGCCCTGAGGATCTCCACCAGCAGCTGCTGGTCCAGGCAGTCCGGGAAGCCGATCAGATTCAAGGCCGTGAGCGGCGTCGCGCCCATGGCATAAAGGTCCGAAAGGGCATTGGCGGCGGCAATGCTGCCGAAGGTGGCCGGATCGTCGACAATCGGCGTGAAAAAATCGACCGACTGGACCAGGGCACAGCCGTCCGACAGGCGATACACGCCGGCATCGGCGAAAGGGATCGCGGCGGTCAGCAGGTTGGGGTCATCGACCTGCGGTAATTGGCGCAGCACCTGCGCCAGCGGCCCGGGGGCCAGCTTGGCCGCTCAGCCGCTGGTTTTTGACAGGTGGGTCAGTTTGATGCTCATGTTCTCTCCGTAAGTTGCGAGCTTTTCTGATTTTTGATTTTCTGCGTCACGCGTCCCGCGTCCCGCTATTCGGCAGCTGCCAGGCTACCCGTTCATCCCCTCTGCGCATAGTGTACTTGAGACCGTCGAAATGCTCGAGGACCGCCTGGGTCAGCTTGCGCGCGCTGCCGATCCGATCGCGGAATTCGGCCAGGGTCAGGGTTTCCCGCCCGGCGAAGTGGGCCTGCAATTCCCGCAGGGCCTGCTGATAGGTCTCCCGGTGCAGGTAGACATCGTCGCTGAGACGGACCAGGCTGCCGACCGCAAACAGGTAGGTGAACAGCCTGTCCGCCTGGTCGGGCGGCGCACCGGCGGCGGCCAGCATGTCGACCCGGCCCTTGGTCTGGAAGCCGGCGGTCCGGTAGGCGGTTTCCAGTTTCTCCAGCCAGGATTTCTGTGCCGTGGTCGGCTGCGGTTCGAACCCCGGCCGGGCCACCCATTCCTTGTGCTGCTCAAGTTCGCCGTTTTGCATCTGCTCTTCGAGCAGCTGCTCGAAAGCTTTCGGCGCCACCTTGTCCGGCAGAGCCTTTTTCAGGGTCGCATGGGGAATGCCCGGTAGCAGAGCGTTGTCGCGATGGAAGGCGTCGGTGACCTCAAGGAGCAGGCGATGCCAGGCGCGGGCGGTCTCGGCAGTGACCCACTGGTCGCCGAAGCGTGCAACCTGACCGTCGGCATGGAGCTTTTCCAGATGATTCGCGACCCGCTCGCGGCCCAGCCCCGAGGCCTGTTCCAGTTCCTTGAGTTTGGCGCAGCCGAGTTCCGCCAGCTTCTGAACCAGGAAGGAACTCTCGCCCGACTCCAGTTCGGCCAGCGCCTGCATGACCGCGGGCCGGAAGCGGCGATGTTTGTGCGGCGCCGGATCAATGACCTGGCCGCCGCCGATGGTGGTCATCGGCGAGTAGGAGCGAACGATGAAGCGGTCTTGACGATGGGCGACCAGCGGTGTGTCGAGCAGGAACTGGACCAGGGCGGTCTCGCCAGGTTCCATTTCATCCCGGTCGAGCAGGATGACCCGCGCGGTCACCCGGGCCGTGCCGAGATGCAGGTGAACCGGATCGCGAAACTTGACCGGCCGCGGCGCATCGGGCAGCAGTGAGAGCCGAGCGTCGATCCGCTGCGCCACGCCGTAGAAGCC
>DATFJP010000001.1:0-2355 GCA_035269105.1 Desulfuromonadales bacterium | reverse complement strand
GTGCTACTGATAGCAGTTGGCAGGATAATCGCGAGACTGGTGCCAAAAGCGGTATGGACAACCAGATCTGGCGGAAATCCGGCTATAGGGAAAAGCCACAAGAATAGCGGCACCAGAATAACGCCGCCACCAATTCCCAGCAAACCCGCCAGAAAACCGGCAATGATCCCGAACGTTATGGTCAGACTGATGACCTGCGGAGTCAGAATATCCATGGAGAACAACCATCGGGTAGGAGGCAGGGTCGCCCCTGCCGTCCTCCCACACCACCGTACGTACGGTTCCGTATACGGCGGTTCACGAAATGTGTTGAAAACGATGGAACTGCTCCATATAGCTGAACAGCCCCGCTTTTGAGAAATAGGACGTCGGGCAAGCCCGGTTCATGTGGCTTGCTCCGGCGTTCCACCAAGGACCTCGGCCGTTAAAGGCCGAGCAGAAGGCTTGTGCTTCTGTCAGTCCTGCCTGCATCATCCGCTTAGCACGAGTCCAGGGTCTCTTCCACTGGCGCCAAAGAATGCAGCGTAATTTACGCCTTATCCATTGGTCAAGTTCTTCGAAGGTTCTCTTCACTGTTGCGTACTGGTAATAATTGACCCAGCCGCGCATCACAGGTTGAAGTTCTTCGATCACCGTTGCCAGCTTCCGGCCTCGGCCTTTGCGCAGAATCTCTTTTACCCTGGCTTTATGACGTTTCTCACTGGCTGCGGCGACCTTTAGTCGCGGCTGTTTGTGGAAGGTCATGCTGTAACCAAGAAAACTGCGATTCCACGGTCGGTCTACGGAACTTTTGTCCCGGTTGACCTTCAGCTTCAGCTTCTTTTCAAGATAACAGGTGACCGAGATCATGACTCGTTCTGCGCTGCTTTTGGTCTGCAAATAAATATTGCAGTCATCGGCATAACGACAAAATCGATGCCCTCGGCGTTCCAGTTCCTTGTCGAACTCGTCGAGCAGAATGTTCGACAACAGCGGGGAGAGTGGCCCACCTTGTGGGGTTCCTTCCTGCCGTGACGATTCGATCCCGCCTTCGAGCAGACCCGCCTGCAAGTATCGCCGGGTGAGGCGTAACACCTGCTTGTCTTTGACTCTCCGAGCCACCCGCGCCATCAGGATGTCGTGGTTGACGCGGTCAAAGAACTTCTCCAGATCCACATCGACGACCCAACGGTAGCCTTCGGCAACATACTGCTGAGCCTTTTGGACGGCCTGTTGGGCGCTGCGCTCGGGACGAAACCCGTAGGACGCATTAGAGAAGTGCGGTTCGAAAATCAGCATCAGCTGCTGATGCATGGCCTGCTGGATAAGTCGGTCGAGGACCGTGGGAATCCCGAGGGTGCGCTTCCCCCCTGAAGCTTTGGGGATTTCAACTTTGCGCACCGCTTGGGGTCGGTACTCGCCCGCCAGCAGTTGTTCGCGGATGCAGGGCCAGCTGTGTCGGAGGTAGCCTCCAAGCTCGCTCACCGTCATCCCATCGATGCCGGCAGCTCCCTTGTTGCTCACCACTCGTTGGTATGCGGCCTGCATATTCTCACGGCTGAGAATACTCTCCATCAGCCGCAGCGTTTCCAGGCAGGATGGTTCCTTGGTTGCCGTGCCCCTTGTCACACCACAGGCATACTCTGGCGACTTCCGGTCGCTGCCCTTTGCCATGGCACCGGATATCTCAATCCGATCTCCTGCAACTCCAGTGGTCATCGAAACTTCGGCTCCTGTCCAACGCTTCGTGTTCAGCCCTTCACTTAAGGTGGTTAGCCCAGCTACTATGGCGTCTGCTGACTTCTGTCGACTCATCAAAACATCTCTCGATGTTTCTAGCACGGGGCAAACCGACAGATCTCCCCGGGTAATGCGCGTGACCTTCCTCCCATATACCCGCCACATATACAGCCCCACCCTCCCGGATGACTATTGGGCTTTGAAGATATTCGCCTTCTCGCCCGGATAGGACTGCCTCGTATGTGATTTCTGTTCGTCGGGCCGGGATTTTGCCTGCGGCTTCCTTCAGATTCCACCTCGCGATGGACACCCTTGCCGTCCGGCTAGCGGTTCCCGTCATCAGGGTCCGCAGAGGACTTTCACCTCCAAGTCACCATTTGGTCACCACAACCAAATGGATGGTGCTTGCGCACCACGCGCCCTGCCGGGCGCACGAAAAAAAAGTGCCAGCCGTTAACGGCTGGCACTTTTGAGTTATTGGAGGCCCCGAGCAGATTCGAACTGCTGATAAAGGTGTTGCAGACCTCTGCCTTACCACTTGGCGACGGGGCCGATATACGCCGATGCGGCGTGCAGATTGAAGTACCAAATAGACCGTAGAGTGTCAAGGAGAAAATCCTTCCGGATAAAACAAGG